>CAKVCP010000065.1 GCA_934725735.1 uncultured Thermoguttaceae bacterium | reverse complement strand
CTTGGCAACCGCACTGGCACTCCGGCCCGCAATCACACTTCTTACCGTCATGACCGCATGTACATTCTTTACCGTCTTGGCAACCGCACGCGCAGTCCGGCCCGCAATCACACTTCTTACCGTCTTGACCGCACGTACATTCTTTGTCGTCTTGGCAACCGCACTGGCAGTCCGGCCCGCAATCACACTTCTTACCGTCTTGACCGCATGTACATTCTTTGCCGTCTTGGCAACCGCAACCGCAACTGTCGCCGCAATGACAATGATCGCCGCAAGAATTTCCCGTCCCGCCGTCTTCTCTGAGGGTTTCGACGAGGGATTCGGCGATTCCTCTCTGGAGCGCGATGGCGTGGGAGAGATCTTTAATCGTCGTCGTCGCGCTTTCGCGTCCCTTTTGGAGCGCCGCGCGACGCTGATACGCAATAGCAAGTCCTTCCATTAGGGGAAGTTCGCCAGAATCGCCAAAGGTTTCAAAGGTATCGATAATGGAGGAGAAAAGTTTCTCGGCGTCCGCTTTGCGTTCGAGCTTCATGAGGAACTCGCCGCGCTGGAGGGACGCGTCAAAGAGGTCGACGCACGCGTCCTGTTCTCCCAACGCGATCGTCTTCTGATATGCGGCGCACGCTTCGCGGAGGAACTCTTCCGCGTTCAGCAAATCTTCTTTCGAACGCGTCGCCGTCGCGCCGACGCAACCGACCAGACCGTCCGCCAAATCGCGAAGATATTGCGTCGCCCCGCCGTTGACGAGCTCGCGGTATACGTTGATCGCGTTTCGATACGTCTGGGAGGCTTCGGCGGCCTCGGGGGAGTCGACGTCGTCTTCGTCGAGGGTCGCGCGCAAGAAGCTCGCTTTCGTCGCGTAGGTTTTCGCGAGATAGAAGAGCGCTTCGGAGTCCTTATACTCGGGCTTTTCCGAGAGAGCGCGAAATTCCTCGGCGATTTCGTCGAGGGCGTTGAAGCTTTCGGCGTGATCGCCGTGTTCGAAGGCGATCGAGGCGCGATTCAACTTAATTCCGAGGAGGTCGAGCGCCGCTTCCTTGTCGCCGCATTCGGCGATGCGCGTATTCGCCTCCTCCGCGCGCGCATATTCGTCGTCCGCCGCGTCGAGATCGCCGCTATCGTTAAGGAGTATCCCGTAGTTTAAGCGACCGGCGACGACGCGCTTGAGGAGCGGGAGGGATTCGCCAAACTCGCCGACGTATTCGTAATAACGGGTAAAGGCGGCGCCGTAATCGTCGCAAGCGGCGTCCTCTTCCCCTTCTTCTTGGAGTCGCGCGGCGCGCGCGAGATAAGATTCGATCAGCTCGTCAAGGAGCTCGCGCTTATTCTCCTCGTCCTTTTCTGCGTCGAGAGTTTCGACGAGTTCGTTAATCCGCGCGTTTGTCTGTTCCACGTATTCCTGATATTCCTTCAACTCCTCTTTGGAGAATCGGAAATCGGCGTTTTCTGCGTCGTCGTCATGATCGTCGTCTCCTCCGCCACAACCGCAACCGCAACCGCAATGAATCGCCGTCAACGCGCCGCAGCACGCGCCGACGGTAAGAGCGGCGGGCGAGGTCATGAAATCTACGAGAGCCTGAAAAAGAGTATGCGTCATATTAGGAACTTTCCCTTTTGCATTGCCGCGTTCGCGCCCGAAACGTCCCGTTCGCCCTTCGAACCAGGGACACGTTCCTTTCGCCAACGCGCGACAGATTCCTTGAATTATATAAGATTAGGCGAAAGCAACAAGGGAAGACGGAGGTTACTCTATCATGAGGGGCGCAGTAGTCGACACGATAGTTCAAAGAAAATTTTTGTGTAAGAAATATTTCTTAGCGGTGTTGACGTGAGGAAATTTGGTCGATATACTTTTTATGCGCAACCGGAATATTAAATGGCAATTGTGCACGACGTTTTTACGAAACTTATGTAAAAGGCTCCCCTCTCGTCGAGGGAACTGATTTTTGGTCTAAATAACCGCGACTGCGCTTTTTTGTTACATAGTTTTATAAAACCCTTATTTTTCTTGGAATAGGCAATGAATAAGAACATTATCCGACGCGGCTTTACCCTCGTTGAGCTTCTTGTCGTCATCGCAATCATCGGTATCTTAATCGGTCTCCTCCTTCCAGCCGTCCAAGCGGCGCGCGAAGCGGCTCGTCGTATGCAATGCACGAACAACCTCAAGCAGTGGGCTCTGGCCGTTCACAACTACGCCGACGTCAATAAGCAGTATCTGCCCCTCGGCGCCACGATGGGCGACTCTGAGAAATACGTCAAAATCAACAAACGTTGCACCTGGGTTCCGCGTATGTACGGTTTTGTCGAACAGGCCGCGCTCGCTCAGCAGTACGACTTCAGCAAACACTTTTATCAGTATCCCAACAACCAGGAAGGCAACGCAAACCGCAATCCTCAGGCGTGCGAAAGCGCGAAGTTCAGCATCATGTACTGCCCGAGCGACAAAGTCGACAATGAAATCGCTCCTTCCGAAACGTACGGTCGTTCTCGTATGAACTACGTCGGTTGCTTCGGCTACCACGCCTATAGCCATGCCGACGAATGCCAGCCGCAGCACGCTCACCTTTACACGAAGTTCGACGGCTCTTGCTTCAAGCTCAGCAAGTTCGTCACTCTAGCAGAAATCACCGACGGAACCTCCAACACGATGATGTTCTCGGAACTCCTTCTCGTCAACGGCACGACCGACGGCGATAAGCGCGGCGACGTCTACAACGACGAACGCATGGGGTCCATGTTCAGCACGCTCCTGACGCCGAACTCCTCTTCTCCCGACGCAATGTACTCCGGCACATGTCCTGACGTCTCCACGTCTGCCGGCGCGAGCGATCCTCGTCGTCCTTGCGTCGAAATTGCCTCCACCGAATACTACGCGGCGCGTTCCAACCACTCCGGCGGCGTCAACGCCGCGATGGCCGACGGTTCCGTCCGCTTCTTCTCCGACACGATCGCCGCCGACATGTGGAAAGCGATCGGTTCGACCCGCGGCGCGGAAACGGTATCCTTCTGATCTCTGCTAACATGACGGCGGAGCTCTTCGTTCCGCCGTTTCTCCTTGGATAAATATGAAAGTCGAACGCATGAAAAATAAATTCCTTCTTCTCGCCGCACTCTGCTGTTGCGCGCTCGTCGCGGTTGGTTGCAGTAAAGGTCCCAAACTCCTTCATATCACCGGATCGGTAAAGGTTGCCGACGAGACGGTCGACACGGGCTCCGTCACCTTTAAGTCTTCCGACGGTCAGGGCGCGGCCTACGGCGCTCCCATTAAGGACGGCGTTTTCGAAGCGGAGGTTCCCGCGGGAGATTACAACGTCACCTGCCTTGGCGGCAAGGTCGTCGGCGAATTCGCCCCCGATCCCCTCTATCCGGATCGAATGGCTCAACAAATTGAAGACTTCCCCGCCGTCGCCTTTACGGAAAAGATCGCCGTGAAGATCGAGAAGAAAGGACAAGTCGTCGACATTGTCTACACGGGCGAAGGAAACGTCGAGTGATTCCTTCTCTCTCATGACCGAGAATCGAACGTCTACCAATTCGGTAGGCGTTTTTTCTTTTCCGCGCTTGACGCTTTCTCTCCCTTCCTCTACAATAAGGGACGAACAAGCGTCGTGAGGTTCCATAGGAAGGAAGAGCCGCTTCGCGGTAAAAAGGCGAGCTGATCGACGTCCGTTTCACTCTGTAAGACAGGAGTCAACTCATGTCTATCAATTCGTCTCGACGCGCGTTCACGCTCGTCGAATTACTTGTCGTAATCGCGATTATCGGAATTTTGATCGGTCTTCTTCTTCCCGCCGTGCAAGCGGCGCGAGAGGCGGCCCGACGTATGCAATGCACCAATAACCTGAAGCAGTGGGCGCTCGCCGTTCACAACTACGCCGACATTAATAAGCAGTATCTGCCCCTCGGCGCGACGAACGCATACACCCCCAACGCCGGGCTCAATATCGACAAACGTACCAGCTGGCTCCCGCGTATGTACGCGTTCATCGAACAGACGACGCTGGCGAATCAGTACGATTTCGGCAAACATTTTTATCAATATCCTAACAATCAGGAGGGCGCAAACGCAAGTCGCAATCCTCAAGCGTGCGAAAGCGCGAAGTTCAGCATCCTGTATTGCCCGAGCGATCAAGTCGACAACGAGATCGCCGCGTCGGAAACCTACGGACGCGCAAGGTGCAATTACGTCGGTTGCTACGGCTATCACGCCTTCTCGCACGGAGACGAAGTGAGAGAGGAGCACCATGACCTCTACACGGTCTTCAAGGGCGCGGCTTTCAAACTGAGCAAATTTGTCACCCTTTCGGAATTTACGGACGGAACGTCGAACACGATGCTTTTCTCCGAAGTTCTCCTCAACTCCGACGGTAAAGACGCGGATAAGCGCGGCGACGTCTACAACGACGAATGTAGCGCTCCTTTCTACGCGACGATCCTCACTCCGAACTCGAGCACGCCCGACGTCATGGGCAGCGGCAACTGTCCCGATATCACGGCGAGCGCGGGCGCGGTCAATCCTCGGCGTCCTTGCGTCGAAGTCGCGAATAGCGAGTATTACGCGGCGCGTTCCAACCATTCGGGCGGGGTCAACGCCGCGATGGCGGACGGATCCGTTCGCTTCTTCTCCGACACAATCTCCGCAAACGCGTGGACCGCTTACGGCTCCACCCAAGGCGCGGAAACGGTTTCGGAATGATCTCGATTCACTAGAACGCGAAGATATGAAAGGAAGAAACGATATGGCTTTACGTTCAAACGCCGTCGCCGCGCTTCTCATCCTATGCGGTTGCGCCATTCTCGTCGGTTGTAGCAATAAGGATCGCCTCTACAAGATCTCCGGAACCGTCACCGTCGCCGGGGAACCGATTCCTCAGGGGACGATCACCTTCACCCCCGTCGACGGAGTCGGTCGCGACTGCGGAGCCAAGATTATCGACGGCAAATTTGAAGCGCAAGTCACGCGCGGCGAAAAGCGCGTGAAATGCATCGGCGCCAAGATTATCGGACAGATCGCGCACGATCCACTCTATCCCGATCGCCTCACAAACGAGTACCAAGACTACCCGGAAGAGGTCTTCAAAGAAGAGATAGTCGTCGAGATCCAGAGGAATAAGCAAGTCGTGGACGTGAACTTCACCGCCGAGGGGATCGACCTCAACGCGCCCCCCGAGCACGAGCACGAACACGGACATTCTCACTGACACGATAGGATAAGATAAGATAAGATAAGCGCGTCGATTTCTGAACGGAAGTCGGCGCGTTTTCGTTGCTGAAAAAAGAGGGTTTGATAAAACTTGTCAAACGATTGAGCCGATATAAGATAAAGCGAAATAGGCGTCCGACGTTGGGCGCAGTCTACGGAACCATAAGAGGAAGATCAATGCTGCGAGTTTTTAACACGCTGTCTCGAACGAAAGAAGAATTTCAGCCGGTCAATGCGGGCAAAGTGGGGATGTACCTCTGCGGTCCGACGGTCTACAAGCCCAGCCACATCGGTCATATGGTCGGTCCGACGATCTTTGACACAATTAAGCGGTATCTCGTCTACTCGGGTTACGACGTGACGTGGGTCGTGAATATCACCGACGTCGACGACAAACTCATTGCGGAGTCAAACGCGCGCGGAATCCCCATGAGCGCCGTCGCGGACGAGATGACCGAGGATTATAAGAACAACCTCAAAGCGATGGGAGTCGACACGATCGACGTTTTCCCGAAGGCGACCGATTATATCAAGCGAATCGTCGAGTTCACGCAAGACTTGATCGACAAAGGGTACGCGTACGAATCGGAAGGGGACGTCTACTATGACGTCGCGAAGTTCCCGGAATATGGGAAGTTGAGCAACCGCACCCTCGAGCAGATGAGCGGCGAAGGGGGCGGCGCGGCGGATCGCAAACGCTCTCCCTTCGACTTCGCTCTCTGGAAGTCCGCCAAACCCGGCGAACCCTCTTGGGACTCGCCGTGGGGTAAGGGTCGACCCGGCTGGCACATCGAATGCAGCGTCATGAGCTGCTCGATCCTCGGCGAAACCTTCGATATTCACGGCGGCGGTCTCGATCTTCAGTTCCCGCACCATGAGAACGAAATCGCGCAAAGCGAAGCGCGAAACGGTTGCCTCATGGCGAAATACTGGATGCACAACGGCCTCATGCAGGCGTCGAACCAAGTCGGTAAAGTCGGCGGACGCAAGACGCGCGACGCGGAAGCGAAAGAAGGAGATTACGCGTCTCAAGAGGCGGGTAAGATCAGCAAGTCGAAGGGCGCTTCCGCGTTCCGCGACCTCCTCAAGAAGTTCAGCGGCGAACATATCCGCTTCTTCCTCCTCTCCAGCCATTATCGCCGTCCGATCGACTACAGCGAAGAGCGTCTCCAAGAAGTCGGCAAGGGGCTCGAAGGGTTCTATCGCTATTTCAAGCGCTTTGAAGAAGCGACGGGCCAGTCCTTCTACGACCTGAAAGCGGCGACGACCCGCGCCGAGGGCGACGCGTATGAAAGCGAAGCGCCGATCCCCGCGGATTTCACCGAGTTCGCCGGAATCGTCAAAGGGTTCCGCACGCGATTCCTCGAAGCGATGGACGACGACTTCAACACCGCGGGGGGCATGGCGGTCTTCTACGACTTCCTCCGCGCGCTTAACAAGTTCATCGAAGAGAACGGGCTCGAAACGGCGAAGAACGAAGACGCGATTCAAGCGCTCGTCGCAGGAACGACGGTCTTTAAAGAGTTGACGTCGACGCTTGGCCTCTTCCGCGAACCGGTCGCAGAGAAATCGGAGCAGAACGACGCGCTCGTCGAACCGCTGATGAACCTCCTTATCGACCTGCGTCGCAACGCGAAGAAGAACAAGGACTTCGCGACCGCCGACGAAATCCGCAACCGTCTCAAAGAGATCGGAATCACGCTCGAAGATCGACCGGGAGGCGTTTGCGTCTGGACTAAAGAAGCGTAATACGTTTTAGAAAAGAAGACCGCGCGTCTGTTTGCGCGGTCTTTTTTAATTCGTCTATGAAACGAAAGAACCTTGTTCCGGGAGACGGAAGGTATGGCAAATGCAAATATCTAGTCGATTTACGATCGCGTTGCACGTTCTCGCGTGCCTTGACGAATTTCAAGGTCAATATAAGCTCTCGAGCGACTTTCTCGCGGGAAGCGTGAACGTCAATCCGGTGGTGATTCGGAAAGTCTTGGGCCAATTAAAGAACGCGGGGCTAGTGAACGTTGCGCGCGGAGTTGGGGGCGCGTCGATCGCCAAACCGCTTTCGGAGATCACGTTTCTCGACGTCTATAACGCGGTGGAATGTGTGGAAGACGGTCAACTCTTTCATTTTCACGAGCGACCGAACGAAGCGTGCCCGATCGGTCGTAATATCCACACGATTCTCGACGAAAAACTCCAGCGCATCCAAAACGCGATGGAACGCGAACTTGCGTCGATCACGCTGGAAGAAGTAAAAAACGACTTCAAAAGTCGGTTGTAACTCTTGACATTACAAAATTTGACGATAGAATCCTCTCCGACAGTTGTAAACACACCTATTACAATAAAGGAGATTTCCGATGAACGTCTATACGAAATATCATGTTTCTCAGGATCAACCGCGCACGGAGTTGCACGACGTCCTCTCCCTCACGGGCGCCGAGGTGAGCGTCAACGCGCTTCCCGCAGGTGGTAGCGTTCCTTTCGCGCACGCGCATAAGCAGAACGAAGAGATTTACTGCGTGACGTCGGGGCGCGGCAAGGCGATTATCGACGGCGAAACGATCGAACTTGCCGCAGGGGATTGGCTTCGCGTCGCGCCGGAAGGTCGGCGTCAGTTCTTCGCGGCAGAGGACGAAGGGCTTTCCTATATCTGCATCCAGGTCAAAGCCAACTCTCTTGAAGGATATACGATGACCGACGGGATCGTCTGCTGACTCCTCTCCCCTTCCCCGTTTCTCTCGCAGGTTAATAAAAAAGGCCCGGAAGCGCTCTCTAACGTTTCGGGCCTTTCTTCTACAAGCTTAGAGCCTCAATCCAACAGTTCGATGAGCGCTCCTTTGAACTCTTCGTAGGATCGCCCGCGTTCAGCACAGACCTCATTGACGTCAAACCAACGCGAAGTGGATGGAGATTCCGTCTTCAAATTCATCAATTGCTCTGAGCTCAATCCTGAGAGAGCGATTAACGTCCACGTATTACGCCATCCTAAAGCTCTCGCCTTTTGATGACTCTTCTCCGCTTCGCCCGCGCGATTATGAATATTTGAAACGTCTTGTCCCCCTTTGATCTCAACGCACAGTCTCTTCAACGCGCCGTCTTCCACAACGCCTAGATCGGGGTCAGAGTCGACAAAGATTTCTATTCGTTTCCCGCGTTTATTCGTAAAGACAAAGTTCTTGAGACCTGAAACCTCGACCTGCGCTTTTCGCACAAGGAAAATATTTTTCACCGCATGAAAAACCGACTCGGCGGATCGACGTCCGACAATGTTACGCCATGCCCGTCGGCATACGCGCCAAGCGTCATGACGGGTAAATCGCGAACGTCGAGAGCCAACGACTCTTTAACGGCGGCCTCTAGAAACGTATCAGCGGCTTCGTTAAGCGCCGCGCACAGCGCGTTTAAATCCTCCCTCGTTAATTTGTCTAAAAGACCTTCCATCTCCATCTTTCTAAAGGGCAGGAGACCGGAATTACTCGTATAAAATGCTTTCTCGCTAAATCCAAGGAGCAATCGATAATATCCCAGCAGTCGGGGATTCGCTTCTAAAACGGCAGGAAAAGCGAAAAATTCCTCTTCGCGGACGCCAAGAGCTTGAAGAATTCGCATCCCATTTTGAGAGGCAAAATTAATGGCCTCGGCGTGAAGAATCGACGGATCAATCTGGGCGACGGTCTCTCTCAAGGCCCCAACAAGGCGCGAAGGGCGAAATTCGATCAAAATTTTTTGCGCGTGCAGTTGCTTAGTAACAGACGGAATTGTAATTTTGCTCTTTGACGAGCTCCTTTGCAATCAAGCCTTCGGCGCATAGACGATCTACGGCGAGTTGATAATAGTCGGGATTAAGTTCGACGCCGCAAAAACGTCGATTGAGGCGAGAGGCGGCGACGGCGGTCGTCCCGGAGCCGAGGAAAGGATCGAGAACCAGATCTCCTTCCGACGTCGCAAAGAGCAAACACGGCTCCACCAGTTCCAGAGGGTAGATCGCAAAATGCCCCGACGCTTCCTTGTACGCTCGCGTATTAACGCTCCACACGTCGCGCACTCGGCGGTCGTTCGGGCCCTTCACCGCGTCGACGTCGTACTTATAACGCTCCGATTTCGACAGGAGAAAGAGGTATTCGTGACATTTCGTCGGACGGTCGCGAACGCTTTCAGGCTGACAATTCGGCTTATCCCAAATGATATCGGAACGCAAATACCATCCGCGCGACTGAAGCGCAAAAGCCAGTCGCCAAGGAACGCCGACAAGCTCTTTCGCCTTGAGGCCTTCGGGCGTGTCGGGCCGAATTGACATGGCGCGCGCCTTGTTCTTGTCGTCTGGAGCGCGCCATTTCCGCCCCCCTGAGGTATAGCAATCGCCAATATTGAGCCATAACGTCCCGTCGTCGCGCAACACGCGCTTTACTTCGTCAAAGACGTCGGCAAGGCGGTTGACGTAGTCGTATACGCTGTCTTCTAGACCAATCTGCCCCTCGATATGATAGTCGCGAAGAGACCAATATGGAGGCGACGTAACGACTGTTTGAACGCATGAATCGGGGAGAAGACGAAGGACGCGCAACGCGTCCCCAAGGAGGATCGAGGAGACGGACGACAGAATCGCCTCTCGACAACTGCACGAATTTGGCGAGCGGTCGGCAAAAAACGTTTTCTGAAAGAAAGAACGTTGAATAGGCGTTTGCGTCATAAACGAAACCTTCGAGTCATCGAATCCAAGAGAGAAGAGAAAGGCCCGGAAGCGACGAGGCGTCCGGGCCGGATGTGCGCTTCAAAACGCTTTACGCGCGTTCCTGAAGCGCTTTTATCAACTTCGGAACGACGTCGTTGAGATCGCCGACGATTCCGTAATGCGCGATCGAAAAGATCGGCGCCTTCGGATCGCTGTTGATCGCGACGATCTTCCCAGCGTCTTGGATTCCGACGCGATGCTCCACCGCGCCGCTAATTCCGACGGCAACGTACAGGTCGGGACGGACGATCGTTCCCGTCTGTCCGATCATGCGCTCTTCTTCAATATACCCGCTCTGGGTCGCGGCGCGCGTCGCGCCGACCGTGCCTCCAAGCGCCGCGGCAAGATCGTAGATCAACTTGAAGTTTTCGCGACTCCCTACGCCCGCGCCGCCGCCGACGATGATCTTCGCGTTCTTCAAATTGACGCCCGATTCGCGTTCAATGCGATCGAGAACCTCGACCGCAAAGAGGGAGTCGTCGAACGCGATCTCTTCTTTGATCGTTTCGCCCTTGCGGTCGTCGTCCCATTCCGGCGCGGGGAAAACGCCTTCGCGAACCGTCGCCATCTGCGGCGCGTGATCCGGCGCGACGATCGTCGCAAGCATGTGCCCGCCAAAGGAAGGACGGCGCAACTGAAGGATATTCTTGTATTCTTTACCCGTTTTCGGATCCTGATAATCGCCGATCTCCAGCGAGATGCAGTCCGCCGTCAGGCCCGTTTCGAGCGCCGCAGCGACGCGCGGAGCCACGTCCCTACCGGTGGCGGAAGCCCCGTAAAGGACGATTTGCGGCTCGTATTTCTCGATCAATGCGCGAATCGCATGCGCGTACGGCATGGTCGTGTAGTTCTTAAGCTTCGGATTCTCGACAAGGTAGACGCGATCGGCTCCGTACGCAACGAGCGCGTCGACGAGACACGCGACCGACTCGTCGCCCAGAAGAACCGCGCCGACCTTAACGCCAAGCGTGTCCGCAAGTTTGCGCGCTTTGCCGCACAACTCGTAATCTAACTCGCACAGCGACGCGCCATGCTGTTCTGCGAAGACCCAAACTTCGCCTTGGGGATTGATAGTCGTCATAAGAATCTTTCCTAAGTCTCCGTGTTTCTTATTCCCTAGCGCGACGATTAAAGCGCGCGCTCCTCGACGAGTTCGGCGACAAGCGCCTTCATTCCCTCAAGGGTCGGTTCAAATTCTTTGTATTCGCTCTTCTTCAAAACGATCGGAATCGCGTCGACAACCTTCGTCGGAGACCCGTTGAGTCCGCATCGAGTCGGATCCGCGTCGATATCGGCGCAGGTCCACTCTTCCAAGCGGTCTTCGGGGGCGAGCGCGGCGCGGTCGGCGACCTCGGAAGGAACGCGCTTGTGCTTGTGGCGCATAACCTTGATCGCGGCGAAGGGGCGCGGTTCGTTCGCTTCCGACAAGACAGACGCCAAGAGAGGCAAGGACGCGGTCACGGTTTCCCAGCCGGAACCGGTCGCGCGGCGAAGCGTCGCCTTCTTGCCGTCGACGTCGACGATCTGAACCATGTACGAAACTTGAGGAACGCCGAGTCTCTGCGCACATTCCGGACCGGTCTGTCCCGTGTCGCCGTCGATCGCCTGTCTTCCGCAGAAGATGAAATCGAACTCGCCCGCCTTTTTGATCGCCTGCGAGAGGATATAGCTCGTCGCCAAGACGTCGCTTCCGGCGACGGCGCGGTCGCAGATGAGAATCGCGCGATCGGCGCCGCGATACAGAGCTTCGCGAAGAATTTCCGCCGCTTGAGGGGGGCCCATCGAAATCACGGTCACCGAACCGCCAAAGCGGTCTTTGACTTCGAGAGCCGCCTCCAGCGCGTTCAAATCCTCGGGATTTA
>CAKVCP010000064.1 GCA_934725735.1 uncultured Thermoguttaceae bacterium | reverse complement strand
CGCCTGCACGGGAGAAGAAGGGCTGCGCAATGCGCGCGCGATGGCGGAAGATCGCCACTCCTCGAGCCTTTTCCTCAATTCTCGCAAAATAACCTTCTCTTTGCTTTCAAAATTGCGGTAAAAGGACGCGCGTCCCACGCCGGCTTTCTTACATAGTTCCCCTATGGAGATATCGTTGATAGGCTTCTCCTCCATCAAGCCTAACAACGCGCGAGTAATCTGCTCCACCACATACTGATTGCGCCCCTCGTTGCTCTTCGGCGATACGTTTTCTCCCTGTGATTTCATTTATTTAGCCTCTTGAAAATCAAGATTCTTTTCTAACGTCGTTAATTCGATGTGACAAATGTATCACCAAATACGTCTTACAATAACGAGAACCAAAAGTCAAGAGATAGGTGGAAAGGAACGCAAAATGTCCTTGATTGCAAAAAGAACAATTACATTGGCAATCGTTATCGTAGTTGCGGCTCTCTTCGGGAGACTGGCGGTTAGAGAGTTTCTGAATCTGCTCCTTGGAGGAACGCTCTTCGGAGGGAATTTCCTATGACTAAAGTAATAAACAAGGGGAGGATCATATGGGGTCTTATCTATACGCTAACCTTCATCGTCGTCTTTACGGCGTCGGCGATATTTAAAACAACGTATGATCCGTTTCGCGGGGCGTACAAGGTCGATTGGAGCGAATCAGTTGGAACGATCCACGCGGATATTCCTTACGGAGAAGGCGAAGGGAATCGTTTTGACCTATATCTTCCGGCGGACAAATCGAGGAAAAGCTATGGATTGGTTGTATATCTCCACGCGGGCGGTTTCGTCGGCGGAGACAAAAGGGACGACGCGGAGACGCTGAAATGGTTTTGCTCCAAGGGTTATGTTGCGGCAGGCGTCAATTACACACTCTGCAACGAAGTCAATGGAGCGAGCGTTCTGAGTCAATCTCAAGAGATCAAATCCGCCGTCCCCAAGGTGATAGAAGAAGCGAAAAAGCGTGGTTATACGATCGACAAGATGGCGACGGCGGGCGGTTCTGCCGGGCATGCGCACGCGATGATCTACGCCTACCGAGACGCGGCGGAAGCGCCGGTTCCCGTTGCGTTCACCTTCGGCGCGGTAGGTCCCTCCTGCTTCTATCAGGAAGACTGGGGACTCTACGGTCTCGACCAAAGCGACGAAGCCTGCGCCGCGCTATTCAGTATGATGGCGGGAGTCAAGATCGCTCCGGAGGAGATTCGAGACGGCTCTTATCTGGAAAAGGTTAAGCCGATCTCAGCGGCAATGTGGATAGACGAGAACTCGCCCCCAACCGTCGCGGCCTACGGAGCCCATGACAAGATACAGCCCTACCAGGGTTCCCTGCGTCTGAAAAGGGCGCTGGAAGAAAACGGCGTGGATTTCCGGTATTTTGAGTTTCCCCATTCCGGTCACGGTCTACAGAACGATAACAAAATATATAAAGAATATATGGATGCGGTTGAAGAATATCTGGGCAGATATATGCCTGTGAATTGACTGCGACGCGGCTTATTCTCTTAAAATAAAATGTGAGAAAACGACGATGAGAATTTTTTTGAAAACGATATCAATTATCGTTGCCGGAATGGCAGTTTTGACGCTTCTCGGTTGTTTGGGATTTCGAGGTCTTTGGCACAAAATAACGACCGCGCCAATGGCGCCCGAAGACTACGCGACGGAAGTGAAGACAGGCGGCGACGTCGAAGCGAAGTATATGAGATACGGAAAGCACGTAATAAAATACTTTGAGACTGATTATCCGGAGAATGAGGATATTAAAAAAATAGAAATATGGTATCCTGCGGATATGGAAAAGAGCGAGTCCAAATATCCTGTGGCGCTCTTCTTAAATGGAACCGGCGTGAGCGCGTCGCGATATAAGCCCGTCTTTGAACATCTTGCGTCATGGGGCTTTATTGCGCTCGGCAACGAAGATCCGTCCACATGGGAGGGGAAAAAGGGGGCCGTCACCCTCGAATGGCTCCTAAGAGCAAACGAGGACGAAACGAGCGTTTTCTACCAGAAGATCGATATTGACAATATCGGCGTTACGGGCCATTCCCAAGGCGGAGTCGGCGTGTATAGCGCAATCAACGCTACGGAACGCAAAGACCTATACAAATGCGCCGTCTCACTTTCGCCCGCGGAAGAAAAACTCGCGGCGGCGCTCAAAATGCCATACGACCCCGTCCTAACGCAGATTCCGATTTTCATGCTCTGTAGCGTCAAAAACGACGTTATTTCTCCCAAAGATATGACGCTCTCCTACGAGAAAGTCGCTTCCCCCAAGGTCATGGCGGCCAGAAAGAACGCAAATCACGGCCAAATGCTCTATGTCGCCGACGGCTATGTGACCGCCTGGTTTATGTGGCAGTTACAAGGCGACGAAAAAGCCGCAAGGGCGTTTATCGGCGACGCCCCGGAAATTATGACAAATCCGTTGTACCAGGATCAGAAAGTATCGCTACAGTAGCCTCATACCGTCTTGTCTCCTATTCTGACTCAAAGGGAATCGTCAATTTCTTAGGACGCTATACTCGTAGAAAAAATCAAAATACGACGGATTGCGACTTTGGGCAAGAAGTCCGATCAGCCCAAAGCCGTCCTACGCTCGGCGATTTCAACGGCTCCCGCAGTAGACCCCAAGGGACGTTCTCTTCCACCATCGGCGCCGCGCGTCAAGCCTCTCCAATTTAAGCGCCGACTATTACAGAGGATATGGGTTTAACCTTGAAGAACGACGCGCGTTTGTCTATAGTAGCGAGGAGAATCGATCAGGGAGAGCGCCGATCTTCGGGCTCCAAACCAAGGACGATCTCCGATAAAGAGGCGTCGTTTGCGGAGAGGAGATCGGAAAGGCGAACGTTGTCGAGATAATTGACGATCACGTCGCGAAGCCCCTTCCAAACGCGATACGTCGGACAATTCGGGATATTCCCGCAGAGAGAAGGATTGTCGGGCTCGACGCACGGAACGGGGGAGATCGACCCTTCGGTGACGCGCAAGACTTCGCCGACGGAGTAGTCCTCGGGGGCGCGGGTCAGTCGATACCCGCCGCAGTGTCCGCGATAGGTCACAAGGAAGGACGCTCGAGAGAGAAGCGGGATGATCTGTTCGAGATATTTTTTGGAAATACCAAGGCGTTCCGCGAGTTCAGTAAGGGAGACGTATCCGTCTCCTTGACGTTTGGCAAGTTCGATCATCATTCGGAGCGCATAGCGTCCGCGGGTCGATATTTTCATGAAGCGCCCCCTTGTACAACCCTAGATACGCGAGAATTTGCGTCTATTACGCAACTTATGATAATCGGGACGCGCTATTTGTCAACAGAGTTCCAAGGAGAGTCGAACGCCAAATATAAATTTTACAGATATCGAAAAAGTTTTATTAAAAAAAATAGAAATCTGCGCTTGACGTTTAAAAAGAGGAAACTACGATTCCTACTAATTCGGTAAGAATTAAAAACAAAAAATTTGGAGGCAAAAAATGGCACGGCGGTATTTTGAAAACATCATCGAGACGATCGGATCGACGCCTCTGGTTAAAATCAACAAATTGAATCAAAGTAAAGCGAACGTCTTCGCCAAGGTGGAGTTCTTCAATCCTGGCGGGAGCGTGAAGGATCGCGTCGGCGCGGCGATGATCGAGGCGGCGGAGGCCGCGGGATTGATCCAACCTGGCGCGACGATTATCGAACCGACGAGCGGCAACACGGGAATTGGGCTAGCGCTTGTCGCCGCCGTCAAAGGGTATAAACTTATACTAACGATGCCCGAGACGATGAGCGTGGAACGTCGCAAGCTTGCCGCGGCGTACGGGGCGCAGATTGAACTCACGCCCGGCGCGGAGGGGATGAAGGGAGCGATTCGACGCGCGGAAGAACTTCACGCGACGATCCCCGGCTCGTGGATCCCCATGCAATTCGAGAACCCGGCGAACCCGCAACGTCACTACGAGAAGACGGGCGAGGAGATTTGGGTCGCGCTTGAAGGTCATGTCGACGCGTTTGTCGCGGGCGTGGGCACCGGCGGAACCGTCTCGGGGGTAGGAAAATATTTGAAGGAACATAACCCGAACGTCCACATTGTCGCGGTAGAGCCCGACACGAGCGCGGTTCTTTCAGGAAAGCCCGCAGGGGCGCACAAGATTCAAGGGATCGGCGCGGGGTTCATCCCGAAGACGTACGACGCGAACTCGATCGACGAAGTGATCCCGGTTTCGGCGGAGGACGCGGGAATCGCGGCGCGCGGCTCCGCGCGTCAGGAAGGAATCCTGGTTGGAATTTCGAGCGGCGCGGCGCTTCATGCGGCGTTCGAGTTGAGCAAGCGCCCGGAATTTGAAGGAAAGAATATCGTCGCCCTCCTGCCCGACACAGGAGAGCGTTATTTATCCACTTGGCTCTTCGACGATTGAGCCGTTACCTCAAGGACACGAAACTATGAAAGCTCTTACAGATTATGAAAATCTCTCCCACGAAGAGCTGTTAGCGCGCGTCAAAGCGGTGCGCGAAGCCGCCGGCGACCGACTCGCCGTCTTCGCTCACTATTACGTCTACGACGAGATCGTAGAGATCGCCGATTTCGTCGGCGACAGCTTAGCGTTAGCGAAACGCGCGGCGAACTCCAACGCGGAAGCCCTCCTCTTCTGCGGCGTCCACTTCATGCTCGAGACTGCGGATATCCTCGCGAATCGTCCCGAGAAAATTGCCGCCCGCGGCGGAAAGAGAATGATCGTCATGGCGGCAAACGAAACCGCCGGCTGTCCCATGGCGGACATGATCACCGCGGAGCAGGCGCAGGCATGGAAAGAAAGCCTTTCGGAATTTGTCGACTTCAGCGAATTTACGCCCGTCTCCTACGTAAATTCCTCTGCGGCGACAAAAGCGTTCTGCGGCGAAAACGGCGGGATGATTTGCACCTCCGCCAACGCGGAATCAGTGCTCCGCGACGCGTTCGCGCTGCGACCGAAAGCGCTTTTCATGCCAGACTCAAGATTGGGACGAACCACCGCCCTATCGCTCGGCGTCAAGCCTGAAGAGATCGCGACCTGGGATCCGCGTACGAAAGAACCTCTCGGCGGACTGACCCCCGAAGAAATCAAAAGGGCGCGCGTCATCCTATGGGACGGTTTCTGTCCTACTCACCAACGATTTTCCGCAGACTATATCCGTAACTTACGAAAAACAAACCACGACGCCCAAGTCTGGGTTCACCCCGAATCGCAACGCGCGATCGTCGAACTCAGCGACGGTTACGGTTCAACCTCCAAGCTAATCGACGTCGTGTCTAAAGCCCCCGCCGGCTCAACCTTCGCGATCGGCACCGAATGGAAACTCGTCGAAAGACTCCAGAAGGAAAATCCGGATAAGAAGATCCTCTGGCCCGGCGAAAACCCGTTGATCTGCGTCCAAATGGCGAAGAGCTCCCTCTGGCGTGTCGCCTGGGCGCTCGAAAACTGGCTCGCCGGAGAGCCAGTCAACGTCGTTACGACGCCACCCGACGTCGCGGAATCCGCATACAAAGCGCTTCGCTCGCTCCTCAAGTAAACGAAACGTCTGTCAACAACTTATAAATCACGCCGCGAACGGTGTTACAATATGCCGCCGTTCGCTTATTTTTCGAATCTAAATCCTATCAAAACAATAGGAATTAACGTCTTCTGCGTCGCATGGTCTTGCGCGTCGTCTATCCAATCGTTCACCCCACGACGAAAACGCGCAGTTTTATTCGTCAATTTAGAGAGGCGCAAGATCGACGCGACGCTTGCGTAGAATGGAGAAAGAGCTATGAAACAGGGAACTATTTGTATCCAGGGTTGCGGTCGACCGAAGGAAGGCGAGCCGCGTCAGGTTCCGATCGTCCAAAGCACGACCTTCCGTTACGACTCTAGCGACGCGATGGGCAAGCTCTTCAACTTGGAAGCCGCAGGGTACTTCTATTCGCGCTTGTGCAATCCGACGAACGACTCGGTCGCGCGCAAGATCACGGCGCTCGAAGGGGGAACCGCGGGTCTTTTGACGAGTTCCGGACAGGCGGCGATCTTTTACGCCCTATTCAACCTCGCGAACGCGGGGGATCATATCGTCGCAAGTTCGACGATCTACGGGGGCGCGTACAACCTTATAGCGACGACGATGAAGAAGATGGGCGTCGACGTGACCTTCATTGAGCCGGATTGGAGCGACGACCAGATCAACGCGGCGTTCCGTCCGAACACGAAGGTCTTCTACGGGGAAACGCTTGCGAACCCGGCGCTCGTGGTTCTCGACCTCGAACGCTTCGCGAAGATCGCGCACAGCCACGGCGTGCCGGTGGTCGTCGACAATACCTTCCCGACGCCGATCAACTGTCGTCCTTTCGAATGGGGCGTCGATATTTCGGTTCACTCGACGTCGAAGTACCTGGACGGTCATGCGGCGGCGGTCGGCGGCGCGATCGTCGACTCGGGCAACTTCGACTGGGTCGCCCATAAGGACAAGTTCCCCGGTCTGACGGAACCCGATCCGAGCTATCACGGTCTCGTCTACACGGAGCGTTTCGGTCAGGGCGGCGCGTATATCACGAAGATCGTCGCGCAGCTCATGCGCGATATCGGCGCACAGCCGGGCCCGTTGAACTCCTTCATCTTGAATCTCGGGCTCGAGTCCCTCCACTTGCGCGTCAAGAGACACAGCGAGTCGGCGCAGACGATCGCGGAATGGCTCGAAAAGCATCCGCGCGTCGCGTGGGTCAACTATCCGGGCTTGAAGAGCTCGAAGTACTACGACCTGGCGCAGAAGTACCTCCCCAACGGTTGTTCGGGCGTCTTGACCTTCGGGCTCAAAGACGGGCGCGACGGCGCTCATGCGGTGATGGCGAAGTTCCAGCGGATCTACATCGCGACGCACGTCGCCGACGCGCAGTCGAGCGTTCTTAACCCCGCGAACACGACGCACCGCCAACTCACCGACGCGGAGCTCCTCGAAGCGGGCGTCACGCCGGATATGATCCGCCTCTCCGTCGGTTTGGAAGATACGGAAGATCTGATTCAGGATCTGGAAACCGCGCTCGCGCAGTGACGCGGGCGAAGAGCAGAGCCCTAGACGTAGCGCGCGATATGTCGAGTCGCGCGTGAAGACGCGTGGGAGGTCGCGTCTAGGGCCGTTTTGAAAAGGGCGTCGAGAATTTTGACCCTTCTCGACGCCCTTCCCTTTTTTAACGCGGGATATAAGATCAACGCGCGATTAAAAAAAGGGCGTCGAGAATTTTAACCCTTCTCGACGCCCTTCCTTTTTTAACGCAGGAAAAGATCAACGCGCGATTACTTCTTCTTCTCGGGGAGCGCGACGGGCTCGGGCGCGTCCTTTAAACGCCACACGCGAACGTAATCGACGCTGAACGTCGCGGGAAGATCCTCCGGTTCCGGTTCGCCAAACCAGTCGGACATGATCTCGCAGTCGAGCATGATATGGAGCGGACGGAAGAAAATATCGTTTTCGCGCGTGAAGACGCACTCCCCGTCGACATACCAGCGCAGTTCCGTCGGAGTCCACGCGAGCCCGAAGGTATGATAATCGGCCCAGAAGTCGAAGTCCATCTTCTTTTTGAAAGAATAGTCCTTGATCTTCGCCTTCTTCTTATTCACGATCGATTCGAGATACGGCGTCGCGTACTGATGCAGGGTCGCGTAGTAGAGTCGATCGTGCGCCGCCGCGCGAGGCTTCCCGCAGTATTCGAGAATATCGATCTCTTCGGAATATTCCCCTTCGACGTATTTGATATCGGGTCGTTCGGAGAAAGGATCGTAGAGCCAGAACGCGTTGCAGACGCACGCGCGCATCGACTTGCAACGCGCCTCGTAGTATCCGTACGCGGACTTTCGCTTACTTTTGACGATCGCCTTCCAATATTTGTCGTAGCCGCGAACCTGATTTTCGTAATCGACCTCTTCAGGTTTCATCAGACTTGCGGTAAGTTGGAGCGCGCCGTCGCCGACCTTCACGTTATTTCGAGAAAAGAGCGCGGGCTTGCGGCCTCGCCACGCGGGGTTAAAGTCCCACCATTTCTCTTGATCGAGAGAGTCGCCGTCGAATTCGTCGCTCATCTCGGGGGCGAAAACGTAATCGTCCCCAAGGGGGCAGACGGGGGAGTCGGCGGACGCGGGCGCGGGAGCAACGAACAGAAGCGCCGCAACGAGAGCGAGTAGACGTTTCATAACAACCTCCGAAGAAGAATAAGGTTAAGAAGACTCCGTCGCGACGCCGACGCGACGAATTAAATATTCCAGTTGAGACGCGACGCGTCGAAGACCGGGCCGTCGACGCACGTCCGGCGATAATCCCACGTACCGTCGTCTTGCTTCCACTCGACGACGCACGAATAGCAGATTCCCATGCCGCACGCCATCGGCGATTCGAGGGACGTCCAACATTCGATCCCGCGCTTCTGCGCCCAGAGAGCCACCGCGCGCATCATCGGGCCGGGGCCGCACGCGAGGATTTGACCGTCGCGAGGATCGAAATCTTCCGGGAAGAGGGTCGGCAACAGCTCCGTGACGAACCCCTTCGTTCCGAGCGATCCGTCCTCCGTCGCAAAGCGCGCGTCGCAACCCAGCGCCTGAAATTCGTCGACGCAACTCATTCTACCGCGCGTCCGCCCCCCGTACACGAAGGTCAGCTCCGGACGCGACTCCTCAGGAAGCGCGAGAATCCGTTTAATCTCCAAATAGAAGGGCGCGTGCCCCACCCCGCCCGCGACGAGAACGACTTTTTTCGCCGGGTTCAACCGCGCTGCGGCCTGCCAGCCGTTCCCAAGAGGGCCCCAGAGTCCGACGGAATCACCGACGCGAAGCTTCGCAAGACGCCGCGTCCCCTTCCCGACGACCGCGTAGATCACGTCGACGCGACCCGTTTCGAGTTCTACGTCGTAAACCGCGAAAGGACGACCGAGAACCGGATCCGATCCTTCGAGAAGACGCAGCATGACAAACTGCCCAGGCTTGACGCGTTCCGCAAATTCGGGCGCGATCAAACTAATCTTGCGGACTCCCTTCGCTACGGGCTGATTCGTCTGGACGGATCCCGCCCCCGCCCACATTTCTTTATAGTGAGAACTACATTCAGACATGAAAAACTCCTAAGGTCGACGCGCGTCCCCATCCCCAGAGACGCGCCGATACTGACAAACGCGCGGATCACCTACCCCCGCGTCCTCCGCGAGTCGCGCGACCCTGACGCGGTTGGCGAGGCCCTTTGCGCTCTTTGTCGAACCCGCCGGGACGTTTTGACCCCTTTGCGCCGCGCCCTTTCGACGACGCGTCGTAATTGAAACGATCGCGCGAGGAGCCGTCTTCGTCGCGCGAGAACTTCTTCACGCCGATCGTTCGCGTTTCGTCGTCGAACTCGCGACGCGCGCGACGACGCGCTTCGCCGCGTTCCTCCGCGCGGAACTCTTCGCGGAATTCCTCGCGCGGCGCGCGGCGCGTCAGCTTCTTGCCACGAGCGTTGCGCACTTCGCGCCGCTCCTGCGACTCGTCCTTCCCTTTCCCGTTATAGAACGGGTCTTTGAAGACCTTGCGCATCGCGTCGCGATAACCTTCGACTTCAGACTCGCGCGCGGCGTCCTTCGCGGGCGCTTTCTCGATCCCCTTGACTTTTCCTTCGCGCGCTTCGTTCTTCTGCGCCTCGCGCGCTTCGAGCGTCGCAAGTTCGACAGGGGGCAACGCGGGTCGAGAGTCGTCTTCCGCGCGGCGCGCGCCGGGGCGCTTGTCGATCGGCGTTTCCGCGAAGCGATAGAGCTGCGCGACCTCTTCCGACGTCAGTCGCCTATAGTCGCCGGGGGCGAGTTTACCGAGTTTCACCGCGCCGATCTGCACGCGTTGAAGGTGCATGACCTTGTGTCCGAGACGCGCGAGCATACGGCGAATTTCGCGGTTCTTACCCTCCGTCAGCGTAATTTCGAGAACGGAGCTGAGCTTGTGCGACGAGCGGATCGTCGCGTCGTCCGCCTGCACCACGCCTTCCGCGATATGCACGCCGCGACGCAGCGCGTTGATAAGTTCGTAGTCGACGAGCCCCGCCACTTGCACGCGATACTTCTTCGGAACCTCGTAACTCGGGTGCATGAGGCGCTGCGCGAGCGCACCGTCGTTCGTCAGGAGGAGGAGCCCTTCGGAGTTCTGGTCGAGACGCCCCACGGGGAAGAGTCGGCCCAGCTCGGGAGGAATGAAATCGAGGGCGAGTCGGCGACCTTGAGGGTCGCAATTGGTGCATAGGGCGTTCTTAGGCTTGTTGAGCGCGACGTAGACGGGCTTCGACTTCGGGAGGAGTTCGCCGTCGACGCGGATCTTCTGCTCGTTGGGACGCACGCGGACGCCGAGTTCGGAGACGACCTTGCCGTCGACTTCGACGCGCCCTTCGCGGATCAGCTCTTCGCACTGACGACGGCTCCCGAGCCCTGCGGCGGCGAGCGCCTGCTGGAGACGGAAGCCGCGAAAATCGAGGGAATCGTCGAGTTCGTCGGAGTCGCCCTTCTTCGTCGCCGCCGTCGGAGACTGGAAGATAGAGCCGCTCGACTTGCGCAGCGCGGCGGCGGAGGGTAATTTACGCGCGTTCTTCTTGGGCGCGCGCGAACGATCAAGCTGAGGCGCGCGCGCTCGACGGCCCGACGCGCGGGACGCTCCGCCTTTTGCCTGGCGACCTCGACCGCGGGAATTATTCGCTTTCATAATATCTGAACCTCCTTGTAAAAAGCAGGGCTAATATTTTCAATCAAAACGGGCCGTCAAAAAGGGCGGCGCTACAATAGGAACGCGGGACGCGTCGTGAATCAACGCGTTCCGCGCATAGAATCCGGCCTCTTTCGCGCTCAATACGCGCGGGAAAGACGACGCGGGAAAGGGACGCAACCGGCTCAGACGTTCGCGAGCGCCTGATCGACGTCGGCGATCAGATCCGCTGAGTCTTCGATACCGCAGGAGAGGCGAATGAGATCCGGTCCGACGCCGCACTTCACGAGCTCTTCGTCGCTCAATTGGCGATGCGTCGCGTTCGCGGGGTGCAAAACGCAGGTGCGCGCGTCGGCGACGTGCGTGGCGATCGCCGCGATCTTGAGGCCCGACATGAAACGTTCGGCGGCTTCGCGCCCGCCCTTCACGCCAAAGGAGACGACCCCGCACGTTCCGTTAGGCATATACTTCTGCGCGAACGCGTAGTATTTGTTGCTCTTGAGGCCGGGATAGTTCACCCACGCGACCTTGTCGTGCGATTCGAGGAATTCCGCCATCGCCTGGCCGTTTTCGCAGTGACGCTTCATGCGCAGGTGCAACGATTCGAGCCCGAGATTGAGGAGGAACGCGTTTTGAGGCGCGGGGGAGGAACCGAAATCGCGCATGAGCTGCGCGACGCATTTGGTGATGAACGCCCCGCCCTGGCCGAACTTTTCGGCGTAGACGATTCCGTGATAGCTTTCGTCGGGCGTCGTGAGTCCAGGATACTTATCCTTGTGAGCGAACCAGTCGAAATTGCCCGAATCGACGATCGCGCCGCCGACTTGCGTCCCGTGCCCGTCCATATATTTCGTCGTGGAGTGCGTGACGATATCGACGCCGAACTCGAAGGGACGGCAGTTGACGGGGGTCGGGAAGGTGTTGTCGACGACGAGGGGAACGCCGTGTTGGTGGGCGACTTTGGCGAAGAGTTCGAAGTCGAGGATATCGAGCGCGGGGTTGGCGATCGATTCGCCGAACATCGCGCGAGTATTAGGCTGGAACGCGGCGTGGAGTTCGTCTTCGGACGCGTCGGGACGCACGAAGGTGAAGTCGATTCCCATCCGCTTCATCGTGACGGCGAAGAGGTTGTACGTTCCCCCGTAAATCGCGGACGACGCGACGACGTGATCCCCCGCGGAGCAGAGG
>CAKVCP010000063.1 GCA_934725735.1 uncultured Thermoguttaceae bacterium | reverse complement strand
GTTCTAACCGTAGCTATTCTAAAAACAGCCGCGGCGCTAGGCGCAATGGCCGCGGCTATAAAAACGACGGTATTCGCTGTTACGACGTACCATAAAGTCATGGAAGCAATAGACGCCGCTAAAACCGCGTTAAAACTAATGAGCGTGTCAAACGCGTTTTCCGCAATTGCTCTTGGCGCAGGCGCGGCGGCGGCGGCTGTCGCTTTATATTGTTCTTTTTCGAAAGAGAGCGAGTCGTTTTGGTCGGATGAAAAACAACAAGCGCTTGAGGCAGGCGATTTGATGCGCGAACAAGACGCCGAACGATTTCGCCGTCTTGAAGAGTTAGCCGCGAAAGAATCGTTGACAACGGCGGAGATTTCGGAAGCGGCGCGTCTAGCGTCGATTCTTAACGAAACCTACGGAGAGATCGGCGTAAGCGTCGACGCGGTGACAGGGAAGATCAATATCGCCAACGGCGCGCAAGAGAAGTTAAACAAAAAAATGATGGAGGCGAAGGCCAAAGAGCTTGAAGCGGCCATTAACGAAAAGAAAGCAAATGCGCAAGATCAAAATATCGAAAAGAAACTAGCAAGAGAAGAAGTTACTTGGTCGGAATTAGCGATCGGTAAAAAACGGGGCGAAAGTTGGGGAGACTTCTTAACGCATTTCGAGTCGTATGAAACAGACGACGAAGCGCGATTAGCGATTCTAGAGAACGACGCCAATTTTCAAGCTAGAGCTAAAGCTGCGAAAGAGAAAAACCAAAGCGAAATCAATACGCTTCAAGCGGAACTTGACGCGTTAAGAGCCAATATGGACAAGCCGGAGGAGTCGTCGGAAGAGACTCAGAAGAGTAAAGAGGAACAGCGCAAAAAAGAAGAGGCGCGACGCAAAAGAGAAAACGCCGAATACGACCTTATTTACGACACGTCGTCGACAGAAATGAAAGCGAGATTGTCGGGAAATAAGCTTACAGAGGCAGGGAACGCGCTACTAAAGGCGCAACAAGGCGGAGACGACGAACAAATCGCAGAGGCGACGCGCAAGTATACGGCGGCGTTAAGGACATACGAATCAGACAAAGACGCGTTAAACCGTGAGAACCAAATGAAAGCGCAAGAAAGAGAACGTCAACGACAAGAAAGAGAACGCCAACGACAAGAGCGAGAGAAAGAGCAAGAGAAAGCGAAGGAAGACCGAAAAGCGGCGGAAGACGCGTATTTCGACCAAAACGCGTCGCTTGACGAACGTTGGAAGAAGAGTTTCAAAGAGATGAAAACGGCAAAAAAAGAACTAAATGAAGCGCAAAGGGGAGGCGACGACGCGACGATCGCGGCGGCGTTGCGCAAACTGACGGGGGCGCAAAAGAAATTTGAATCTCTGGATCAAGAAGTTCAACGTCAAAACGAACAATACGAAGAGGGGATGGCGGAAGAAACGACGAACGCGATCCAGAAGAAGGTCGAATCGACGGGGACGTTTTCGGCGTATCAGGCGCAAGCATGGGGCGGAGGGATGGACGGACAACGTAAGCTTTACGAAGAGAACAAGAGACAAACGGAGTATTTGCGGCGTTTAGTCGACCTCATGGGCAGTTCTTCGGCGGCGTTTGTTTAATAATATCCTGATGAAGAATTGCGCAAGTTTTCTTCAACAAGACAACAAATTGCCCTTTCATTACGAAACATTCGCAACGCGACGTTTACGCCTAAAACAAAACGATAGAGCAATCCAAAATAAAACAAAGCAGCCAAAACAAGCAAAAATTCTTTTACATAGTCGTTTGAACAAAAATTCCCAACAAGAAAAACAGCAACGTAAGCTTGTACGAGTTTGACGCATATTTTAAGAGACCGATATTCATAATCGCGGTAAGATTCCCCAAATATTCTTAGATAGTTATAAGTTTCTTTTTCTTCAGGAAGACGTTTTAATTTTATGAAATGCGCGGCTACGTCTTGAACTTGCGGATCGTTCATAAGACGTAGCATCCGCGTTTTTTCTCTTTGTAAAAATCTTTGTCGTCTTCTTGCCTGTTCAAAGGTTTCATTGACAACATAGTTGATTTTTGACATCTTAACAACCTTTCTATTGAATAAGAACTAGAACATCAACGAATTTATAGCAAACCGCTTTCACGACGTCAACTAAAAAACAAACAAAACTCAAAAAATCTAGGGCGTCGTGCACAGTCAGGAAAACCCCTTCGGGGTAGTACCTAGCCCCCCTCCGACCCCACCCGTCTCTCCAGTGGGGCGGGCCCATCTCTCCCTCCTTTCACGTCTCTCTACCCTTCTTTCACGCGCCGACCCTTCTTTCACGCTTTTTTCAACGCTTATTTCAACGCCGTAAGTCTTTATTTTTTCAGGACTTACGGTCGTTTTTACCCTTTTTTCACTTATTTCACGCTCTCTTATATACATAAATCAATATCAAAATCTTGCGTTGAAAGAAGTGAAAGAAGGGTAAAGGCTAAGAAAGAAGAATGAAGAAACATATTAGTATATATATCTAAATATATATTATATATATACTTACATATATATACTATATATATTCTATGTGTTAAAATAGATAAATTATGACGATTACGCAACCAAAAGAGCGTTGAAATAAGCGTTGAAAAAAGCGTGAAAGAAGGTGAAAGAAGGGGTGCAAAAACTGAAAATCTATACGTGAAACGTGATAAAACGCCGTTTTTATAATGTCGACTATATAACAAAATCAGGGTCAGTAATGGGTAAATCTGACCCTGATTTTTGTTGAAAACCTGTAAATAAGTAATGAGAAAAAGCCTAATTCTGAATCATATCACCCCCTATCGTTCCGTTGTTTGTTTGAGACTTGCGCTGACGAAGTTCCCACATCCTGTCGTTGTATAGACGTTCAAGAACTTTATCAACCGCCTTCTTTCCGACGTCGGAGAGTTCGGAGTAGAACAGTTCGAAGGCGTCGGCGAGGATTTCGTCGCGCGTCCTTTTTTCCGGCCTCTGAGGCTCTAGCACGTCGCCTTCGCCGGTCTCAAACCATTCCCGCCGAACGTGGAGCGCGGCGCAGATTTGCGCGATCCGCGCGGGGGATAGCGCGCGATAACCGGTTTCCCAACCTCCGACTTGGCTTGTTTTGACGCCTAGTTTTTCCGCGAGTTCGCGCTGAGTTAGATTTAACTTCTTACGAAGTTCTTTTAATCGTTCTTTCATAGATTTACCTCCACTTAGTATTATACGCAATGCGTATTTTCTTCAACTTTTTTTTTGAAAATATACTTGAAATTTATCATCAATGCGTATGCTTTTAACTGTTGCTTGTATGCAATGTGAATAAAGGAGATCAAAAAATGAAAGACACTGAATTCAGCAAAACCGAATTTAACAAATACGTCGAACGCATCGAAGAAACTCGAGAAACCTTTTTAACTGCATTTGATAACAAGGACTACGTCGCGGCGCGATCTTTCTTGGACAAACAGTTCAAACTGATCCACACGATGAGAGAACTAGGTCGCGGCGCTTACGAAGAACTTGACTTCAAGTCCTTCGCCTACGCGACCGGCTACGCCGACTTCTTCGAAGGACGACTTCATCATGACGTCTTAGACCTGATCGACACTCTTTCCGGCAACATCAACAAGTAATTTAAGGAGACTAGAAATGACAGCTCTTGAAAAGTTTATGGAACTTGGGGACCAACGAGAATCCTTCTTAGCGGCGCTCGGCATCTTCAACGAGCTCGACGCCGAATACCGTCAGATGATGAAACAATCTAACTTCAACGCCGACGCCTGGAACGTCGACGCGACCAACTAATAACAAAAGGACGGAAACGCCCCCGAAGGTTGAAGGCGTCGTCTTCGGCGCCTTCTCTATCTCTTAATTACAAAACGACAGAATTAGAAAGGATTCCTTTAATGACTAGCATTTTAGATTCCATCACGCGCGGTCGTACTCTCGACGCGCCTAGAATCATCCTTTACGGAATGGAGGGGATCGGCAAAAGCACGTTCGCGGCCAATTTCCCTTCCCCTATCTTTATTCAGACGGAAGACGGGTTGGGGATGATCGATTGCGCCAAATTCCCTTTGGCCAAAACGTTCGACGAAGTCTTTCAAGAACTAGTGGCTCTTGAAACGGAATCGAACGATTTCAAGACGATCGTAATCGATTCCCTCGATTGGCTCGAACGTCTTATCTGGGATAAAGTCGCGACCGACTCAAAAGTCGACAACATCGAACAGATCGGCTACGGCAAAGGCTACACGATCGCCTTGACCTTTTGGCGGATCGTTCTAGACCACTTAGCATCCTTGCATCAGCAAGGAAAGATCATTCTTCTTTTGGCGCATGCGGTCGCAGAAGATTATAGCGATCCTGAGGTGTCGTCGTTAAAAAGATTTACCCCGCGTCTTCATAAGTCGGCACGATCTCTACTTGCGGAATACGTCGACGTCATTCTTTTAGCGACTCGAGCCTTCGGCGCGGCGAAAGGCGACCAAAACAACCCGCGCATCGTAAGAACTGAGGCGTCCCCCTATCAGGTGGCGAAGTCTCGATTCGCTATTCCCGCCGAACTTCCCCTGGACGCGCGCACCGTCCTGTCGTCAATCAAACAAGCGCAGAATGAGGTTAAGTCATGAAGAAACATTTAATTATCGCGTCGATTCTTTCTTTGGCGTTCTTGTCGTCAAATTCCACCGCTCAAGCTTGCGGGCTCTTTAAAAGGCGATTGTTTAACATGCGCCCGGCGTCTTGCAACTATTGCGAAGTGAAGAACGCGCAATGTCCGACGAACGCTTGCGACGTTCAAGAGGAATACGCGCCAAAACAAAATCAAGAAGTTGACGGCGTCTATCTTGACGGTCTGTCGGATTCTGAATCGACGGCTCTTGAGTTCGTCAACGATTGCCGCGCTCGATTCGGCCTGAAGAGTCTTCACCCTGATCGGCGGCTGTTTGACGGCGCGAACGTTCAAACGCGGCGCGACGCATCAAGAGGATTTCTTCTTCACGAAGGGGCGCCGGAAATCTTAGCGCAAAACTTCGCGGGATTTGAAGAGGCGATCAAACAGTGGCTAGCGTCCCCCGCGCATCGGGCGCTACTTCTTAACGGCGCGTTCACGCGGTGCGGCGCGGCGTTTTATAAAGACCAATACGGGCGCGTATGGTGCGCCGTTCGTTTTCAGTGAGGAACAAATCATGGCTAGAATAGATTTTAACATTCAAGAGGTAAGACCCTTTTCAGGCGTCAATCAAACGTTGCCTCAAGGCGTCTACGACGTCGAGATTATCGCCGAAAGAATCCTTGATTTGCGCGACGGCAGGTCGCAAGGTTTGGCGTTGGATTATCAAGTGTTGACAGGCCAATTCAAAGGACAAAGAATTCGCGACGTTCTCAACTTATGGCACGCGAACACGGACGCGGTCAACATGGCGCGGTCGCGTCTTGCGGCGATCGCGGCGTCGGTGAACGTCCAGGCGTTGACCGACACGTCGGAATTGTACCGAAAGCCGTTCAGAATCATGTTGTCAACGCGCGTTTACAACGGGAAAGAATACAACAACGTCGACGAATACATGCAGGCGGCGCCAACGACGCATACGCCGCGCTCTACAGCGGGTGGGGCTGGATCCGCGCCGGGGGCCCGCCCTGATTATAGAAATAAAGACGTTCCGTCCGACGACGGCGGGGGGTGGTTTTGATGGGCGACAGAAACCCTTTCTTTGACCTTCCAAACGACTCGACGTCGAAAGTCTTAGACGTCTTGCGAGTTGAATATGAACTTCACTATTCACGCGCTGGGAACGACAAGCCGCCGACGTTGCAGGTCACATATTACCACGAAGGGCGCAAGACTTCCCGCGAATGGCTTTGTCCAGAGCATAAAGGATTCGCGCGGGACAAGTTCGTGGAGTGGTGGAAGGGGAAAAGCGTCGTTTCGCCGCCGACAGACGTGGAAACGGCGGAACGGTACGCTAAAGCCGGGGCGTTGGCGACGCCTACGAAAATAAAGGTTTCGACGACGCCTGGAAGGAACTTCCCAACGATCGAGTGGGTGGACTTTTCGCCGATTCCAAAATTCAAGCCGATCGACGCCATCCAGAAGGACGACTGGAACGTCGACAAGCAAGAGCAAGAGGGTTTTGAAGAGTTCGCCCAATATGAAGAAGACGGGCCGAAGAGGTGCGGTCAATGCGAGCATTGGTCGCCGGCTCTTGTGATGAACGAAGGCGAATTGGCAGAAGGCGGCTATTGTTTGAAAAAAGACGAACGGGCGTCATTCTACAATCGAGCTTGCTTCAAGTTCGAAGAGAACGACGACACGTCGTCTGACATACCTTTCTAGAATATGAAAATGAAAACGTTGCTAGATATCGCTAAAGAATACTACGAATCAGGCTTAAATGTTTTGCCCGCTTCAAAAAAGCAAAAACGCCCCCTTTGCAAGTGGCGCGATTATACCACAACTCGACCTGACTTCTCTAGTGTCCTTAGCGAATCTACGGCGTTTGACGCTTTGGCCGTCGTTTGCGGTCAAACGTCCGGCGGTCTCGAAGTTATAGATTTTGATCAAAGGGGGGTACTTTTCCAGGCGTTCAAAGATAAGGTCGGAGACGCTCTTGACGGGTGCGTGATCGAATCGACTCAGTCGGGCGGTTATCACGTCGCCTACAGGACGACTTCTTGCGGACGAAACGTCAAGCTTGCGAACACTTCGGCGGGGTGTGCTATCGAGACAAGAGGAGAAGGTGGAATATGCATTATTTCTCCGACGAACGGGTACGATCTAAAGGAAGGATCATGGACTAGCCTTCCGACGCTTAGCAAGGAGCGCCGCGATTACCTTATAAACGCGTGCATTAGTCTAGATGAAACCAAAAGAGAAGAGCCCGCGCCGATCGTTTCAAGAACGCCGTCGCGTATTCCTACAACGGGTGACGACCGGGAATCCACGGCGGATTATCTGCGCCGTTCGGACGATTGGCGCGTGGCTCTTCTACGCGCTGGATGGTCTTTCATCCGCGCGGATGAGAAGTTCGAGTATTGGTCGCGCCCTGGACAGTCGGTCGCGGGGAAGGTCGGCGGATGTTACGCGATAGAAGAAGGATATTTTCACGTATTCTCGAGCAATGCGGCGCCGCTGGACGTTGACAAAACCTATTCGCCGTTGCAACTGATTGCCGCTCTAGAGTATAGCGGCGACCTTTCGGCGACGTCAAGAGCGTATGCAAGGCGCGTTGATGGCGCGACGGATCGGATAATAGAAGTCGTAAGCGAAGACGATCTAGTCGATCGGTTTGACGCGGATCAGAATGAAGACAGTAGTAATAAATCGACAAAATCTCTCCCGGATTTTCCGCAAGAACTCTTATCTTGCGGGGGCCTTATCGGCGCTTTGCAAAACTTGCGTAATAAATACGCGATTCGCAGTCAGCCGGAAGGCGCGTTCCTTGGGGCTTTAGCCGACATGAGTTTTTTGGCAGGCCGATCTTTCATGTTGAACTACTCAGGAACATTGGTCACGCCAAACATCTACGCTTTATTCCTTGCTCCGTCCGGAATGGGGAAAGAAGCAGTTCGTCGCGTCGGCGCGGAAGTGGTGCGAATATATAGGCCTAACGAATCGATCCCTGAGTCCTTCGCAAGCGTGCAGGCGTTACAGAACATGCTCTGTAGACTTAGGAAAGTATATTGGCTTCATGACGAATTTGGCCGTGATCTAGCTGTTATGAACGGAGAAAAAACAAACAGCAACGTTTCAAGCGTTATCACTGAGTCCTTAAAGGTTTTCTCGAACGCAAACAATCGAAATTACTTACCGCGTGTTGTCGCGCAAGACGCCAAAGAATCAAATAGCGTTACAGGGATTGACCGACCTAGCCTTACGATCTTCGCTACGGGGAATCCGAAGGAGTTCTTCGACGCGACCTCTGAGACGCTTTTAAGGAATGGATACATCGCGCGATTCACGGTCATCCATGGTCGACCGTACAGCGAAAAAAAAGAGACGTCTTACGACGACGCGTTAAATGGGCGCCCGTTTGAAGTTCCAAGGGATATTCAACGAATAGTGCGTCTGTGGACGGACATTGAAGCGTCGACCGAAGAAGAGCCGTTTATAGCAGGGTTCACAAAAGGCGCTTACGACGCTTTCAAAGACTTTGACGCCGACCTTGAAGATAAGATTCGAGAATATTCGCTCTCCGGCAAGACGGGAGTCGAATCTTTGGCGCGTTGTTCTGAAAAAATCTGGAAGTACGCTCTTTTGTTTGCGTGCTCTTTATACGGCGGCGATCCATGCCTCAAAGTCGATGAGAAATCAATGGAACTAGCGTCTCTCTTAGCCCAATATGAGATCGCAGTATTCGACTATTACAAAGACAGGATGGGTGGGAACGACTTGACGCGATTCTCTGAAGAGGTTTTGGAATGGGCGCGAACTCAACCTGGAAGATTTTTTAGTAAGTCTCAGTTTACCCGGCGTTTCCAGCGTCGCGGAGGGACGCGGGAAAGAGAAGAAGTATTAAACACGCTGTTAGAGGCGGAATATTTAACAGACGTCTGGATAGAAACCAACGGAAGAAGAAAGAAAGGGTTTAGTTTAAATGACTGATCAATCTAATGTTTTTAGCGTGTTGTTGTTAAGTCAAGACGGATTTCCAGAGGATCGATTAGCGGACGTTGCGAGGATTTCGACGGGGTATGACTTCGCGAATCCGCCGAAGAGGGACGCCAAAAGAGACGAAATCCTTTTGAAGTCTATCTTCAAGATGAAACATCTAAGCGTCTTTGAGTTCTCCGGCGCGACGTTTCAAATCGAGTGCCCGATCTACGTTGCGCGTCAACTGATGCGATACAGAAACGCAAGCTATATTGAACGATCCTTGAGACGTTGTAAGCCGTTCGAAGAGGATGACGCTTACGAATCGGCTCTTTCCGACGGAACGAAAAAAGAGGACGCGAGATCGTTGTTGCCGTTGTCCACTAGGACGCGTTTCTTGTGGAAAATGAATCTTAGGGAGATGTTGCACGTCTTCGACGAACGCTTAACAAGAACGACTCAACCTTTGACGCGTTCGGTGGTAGCGGCGATTTTTGAAGAGGCGGAAAGGGTTTACCCTATTATATTGTCTTGTTGGAGCGAAGAGCATGAAAAGTAAAGCGATAGAACTATACCTCCCGATGTTACCCCCTAGCGCGAATATGATTTGGCGGCGAAATCCGAACTCAAACAAACCGTTCTTTAGTCCGACTTACAAGAAGTTCAAAGACCTTGTCAAGTTGAAATGTTTGAAAGTGAAAGCTCCTAAAGAGTGGAAGTTTTATTCGGTCGAAATCGTCGTTCACCCAAAGAAACGCGTAGGCGACGTTGACAATCGAATCAAGCCGACGTTAGACGCTCTGACTCAAGCTGGATTTTGGGACGACGACAAGCGCGTGGCGTCAGTAAGCGCTCGATTTGGGCGCATCGACAAAGACGGCAGCGTGTTGATTATCGTAAGAGAATGTCTCGAAAAATTCCCCGAATCGGATTAGCAAGGGAGACTTCGCAATGATTACCGATGTGAATTTGTTCGACTTTGCGCAAAAGGTCGCTACGACGTACTGCAAGCGTTACGGGAGCTGGGAACAATTCGACGATTCAGTCCAGGAAGTATGCGTTCGGCTTCTCGAGAATCGGCGTTATTGGAACATGGACGCAAGACTTCTTATTCGACAAGAGGTCTTGTCGCTAATCCGCAAGCATCAAAACGCGAACGGCCTAAGAAGGAAGACGCGGATCGAGATCGTCGCGTACGATCCGTCGCGTGAAGCGCAGCCAACGACGGAACACGACGACGAAACGTTAGAATCCTGTGAGTTGTTCGAGATTGCGACGCGCAAGGCGCGATTGACTGACTTTGAGATAGACCTTGTAAAGAAGGGTATAAGCGGAGAAGAGACCCGCGAAACGATAGCTAAGGAACACGGCGTGACCGTGTACAGGATAGAACAGCTAATCAAGACGACTACGGTCGAACTTTGCAAGTTATGCGACGAGCCCGTGAAAGGAGAGGTAGAATCATGTCCGTTACTGTACTACGCGGCAGAGTAGCCGACGCGAACGACTTCAGGCGAACGGCGCCTGAAGTGATGGACGCGTCGGGAGCGGCGCAATATTTGGGGGTGTCTGAAAGATATCTTCAAGAGAACGCGTCAAGGCTGGAGATTCCGTTTAGAGAGATTGGGAGGACCCGTTTGTTTTCCCGTAAGCGCCTTATCGAATGGATTGAGGGAGTCGGCGCCGTATCTTCTGTGGGGAGCGTTGAGACTGATATTGAATAGGCTTTTGATATTTGTAAGAATGGCGACGGTTGAAAGACGGTCGCCATTTTTCATAGTGAAAGGATGGTAAAAATGGCGGTAGTAAAAGAGATTAAAAGAAAGACGCGAACGGCGTATCAAGTAGAGTACAGGGAAGGAGGTAGACGTAGATACTTGTCGTTGGGGTCGCTGTATAGTAAGAGAGCGGCGCAAGAGATCGCGGGATATGTGGAGAAGATCATGACGGCGCGGTTGACGGAAACGCCAATTGACGTCAGGACTAGTTCATGGCTTTCGTCGATCCCTGAAGACTTGCAAGAGAGACTCTCGAGAAACGGCCTAATCGAGTTAAAGAGCGATCCGACGTTGGAAGAGCTCTTCGACGCGTATTGGGAGTCGGAATATTACGATCTGAAGAGAACGACGCAATCAAGCAAGAGACAATCGCGCAGGCGTTTCTTTGAGTTTGCGTGCAAGAAGGAAAGTTGCGCGGATTTTACAAAGCGTGACGCGGCGGAGTTCGTTCGATTTCTTGACAAACAGGTTGGAGAGGCGACGCGCGCGGGAACGATCCGCGACGTGCGGCGCGTTTTCAATTGGGGAATAGAAAGGGAGATGATAGAAACGAATCCGTTCTTAGGGATTAAGAGGGGGTCGTTTAAGAACAAGAGCCGGGAGTACTACGTGCCGATGGCGGACTTTGAAAAGATGATCGACGCGGCGCCGTCGCGGATGTGGCGGGCCGTGTTGGGACTTTATAGAGTTGGCGGCCTGAGGTATTCGGAAGCGTTGCTTGTTCAGTGGTGCGACGTTGACTTCGTCGGTCGTCGTCTTTTGGTACATAGTCCAAAGACGTCGCGTATTAGGGGGCGTGGAAGTAGAGTAATTCCGCTTTTTCCGCGCCTTCGAGAACTGCTTGAGGAACTTTGGGAAACAGTCCCTGAGAACGGATCGCCGTATGTGATAAGCGAAAATCGGACGACTATACGAAAGCATGTCGACCGGATTGTTTTTTACGCGGGTCTGAATCGGTGGGAACGCCTGATTCAAAATCTGAGAAGTTCGTGTGCGATCGACGTTCAGAAGAAGTTCGGCGACCTTGCGGAGTCTGAGTGGATAGGCCATAGCCCGCAGACGGCGAAAGACCATTACTTGCACGTCTTAGACAGCGACTTCGAAGAAGCGACGCGCGACGCTGTAAAATCAAAAGACAACGTGATTTAACGCGAAAAGAACGGTCGTTTTGGCAATATGTTATAAACGACCGTTGAATCGACCGTTTTTTAGTATGTTTTTTGACGTTTTGCAAGCGCTTTTTCGAGCATTAAGAGACGACCAATAAACGCCGGAAACTCTTAGAAACACGGTCTAAAGAGCAAAAAAAGAGGGTTTAGACGCAACCCGTCAAAACCCTCAAAAGCACGCCAGAAGGGACTCGAACCCCCAACCCTCGGTTCCGAAGACCGATGCTCTATCCAATTGAGCTACAGGCGCACGCTTTAAACCGCGGACAAATAGATTACCCAAGGATGATTACCATTCTACCTTTGTTCTATCGTTTCGCAAGGCGCCTTCTCGAAAAAAAGGAGACAAATGCAAAAGAAAAGGAAGCCCCTTTTGGAGCTTCCTTATTGACTTCGCGTATGCTAGATCGATCAGTCCATGGAGAAGAGAGGACCGGAATCGTTGGTGCCGCCCTTGAGTTCGCTGGGCTTGAAGTTCTGGCGAACGGTGGTGGTA
>CAKVCP010000062.1 GCA_934725735.1 uncultured Thermoguttaceae bacterium | reverse complement strand
TCCGAGAAGGAAGGCGCGTTATCTCTTTCATGCGTTAGAAAGGCCGTCTTCTTACGTCGGATTCGCGAAAATTTCGACTGCCAAACTCTTTCGAAAACGCCTTACGTAAGCGTGAGAAAGTGTTTCGCTACGCATTTTACAGAATAATTATAAATAAAAAGAGCGAAGACGCAAGAAGTCGGTTCTCTTTTCCCCTTGCATATTACGAGACTCCGTTGATTAAGACGCGGACGCGACGCGGGCTCGACTTTCAGAGATAATGCGCGACGGTGGATCAAATTACGTCTAATTGAGGCTAAACGCGTAGAGTCGCGTCGCGAGAGACGAAACGAGATCGTCGAGCCTGCGTCGGCGCGTCCCCCTTTTTATTACGCGGAAAGATTAGTCGACTTCTTTTGGGGCGGTGAGTAAGCGCGTCGTTTTCATTTGCGTGGCGCGGAAGAATCGAAGGGCGTTCCCAATAGTCGCGGCGAAATCGCGCTGAACGGCGGCGCTGCGCGCGTCGGCGCCGAAACGCTGCGCGACGACAAAAAGGAGGCCGACGCAAGATTAGCCGCGTCGGCCTCCTCCTTCCGCTTTACGAAAGGTTTGTTGGGTTTCAGTTTTGGTTGAGAGTAAGTCCGTCGCTGACGTTGGCGTAGCAACCGAGAACCTTCTGCGCGGTGGTGGCGCTGAAGAAACGGACGGCGCCGTCCCCCATAAGCATGTTGGAACCGCCGGAGTGCCAGCTTCCGATCGTGGAGTTGATCGCCGCGACCAATCCCGTTCCGTCATAAGGACCGAGGACGCCGTTGGCGAGGAGGGACGTCGGGGCGTTGCGCGACCCGTCGCTATTGTAGGACCAGCCGGTCTGGAGGCACTTGTAGATCGAGCCTTCGTCGGAGGCTTCGTTCGTGCTCAGGTAAGAGCAGTCGTAGCACCATGAGAAGTTCTCTTTGCCCGGATCGGTGGAGCTGCATTGTCCGAGCTTCCCGATCGGGATGTGCTTTTCGCCGATGAGGAACTGATTGCTCGTTCCGTCGCTGAAGTGAGAGAGGGAATCGGAGTATTTGAGACCGCTTTGGAAGTTGTCGGCGACTTTGAGGCGAGCGCCGCGGAAGGGGCCTTTCTGATCGGCGTTGACGCGCGACCAATCGGAGGGAGAAGTGCGGCAAGCGCGGACGTGATAGTGCGCGTCTCCGGAGTCGCCCTTTTCATGCGCCATAATGACGGCGTAGTCGGTCTGAGGTCCAGGCGTGGCCGCCCCGCCGGTATCGCCGTCCCATTCCTTATGCGCGGCGCCAGATCGGCGAGAGGGACATATCATATACGGAACGGACGCGAAACCCTTCTTCTGTTCGTCGTTGAGGGTGACGCCGGCCCAGCCGCCGCCGGTGTTCCAGAAGAAACGTCCCAGGGTTACGGGGTCGTGTCCCTGACGCGGTCCGACGATTTCCCAGAGATTCTGCTGTTCTGAGAAGGGATAGAGGAACGCCCAGAAGGTGATGCGGTGCCATCCGATAGCGCTAGGAGGAAGGCCGCCGTTGACGTCGTGGAAGTTGTGGATCGCTAATCCCATTTGCTTTAGATTATTGGTGCACTGCATACGACGAGCGGCTTCACGCGCCGCTTGAACCGCAGGTAGGAGCAGCCCAATAAGGATACCGATAATGGCGATGACAACGAGCAGCTCGACTAGGGTGAAGCCCTTTTTTCTTGCTAGAGACATTTTGCTACTCCTTAAATTTGAAAGGAACGTAAGTCGTTTGATTGTCAAAACTTCCGCGTCTTTGTAAGGGGAATGAAGTTAAAAATATTCCAAAAAATCAAAGGGCGGTTACTTAATAATATTAGTATGGTAATTCTAATTAAAAAGAAATTAGACGTCAACACTCGTGCGGATATTTTGTCTTTGTGAATAATTGTACAAGAATTGTTTTTGAATACGCGTTTTAAAAAATGTTCGACGTCATGTTTTGATTTTTTGTTTTTAGAACTTGGTAAATCTATATGATTAAAAGAGATATGTAGGATGTAAAGAGAATTTAAAAAACCGTTGTTTTTGTACGAATATTCTGTGTTTTTTGCGTCTTGTACAAAAAATTTTTATAAATTTTTTACAATCGTCTTGAGTTAGATTTATTGTTGGAGATGTTTCGCGCGTAATTTTTCCCCTTGACTCTTTCCCATTGACTGTTAGCGGCTCGGTAGGGAGAAGAAACCAAACCGAGCGTCGAGGAGCAAGTCGCGCGCCTGTCAAAGAAAAAGAGCGCCTTCAAAAGACGCTCTTAGAGAGAAAAACGCTTGGAATTTCGTCACAGCAGGGAAGGGTGGACATGACGCGTTTTACGATTCTGGGGCGACGCGAGTTCTTCGGGAAGGCGGCCGGATTTCTCCGCCGCTTCGCGTTCCTCTTCCCCTTTTTCTTGCCAGTATTCCTTGACCTTCTCGCGGCGGTACTCTTCGTCGAATTGGAACCGCGCTTCCTCCGTGATCTGATCTTCCGGCACTTCTCCCGGAGGATAGACGGTGAAGTCGAAGCGTTTGTGTTTCTTATCGACTTCGCAGACCCAACCGCTCGTGCGCTCCGTCATGTATTGCCGATCGATGAGCATCACGAGCTTGGCGAGCCCCTGATTGAATCTGCCGGTACGCGAATCGTCCCCCTCGAGTCGAATCGCGCAAGTGATATACGCTTGATAAACGCCTGGCGGGATCCCGTCGTTTTTGCGAAAGATCCGCAACTCATATTCTCCGTTCTCGTCGAGATCCCCGCGACCCAGGTAATACCCGTCGGAGAAACAGACTTGACCGTACGTCAACGGCGTCCCGTCGGAGAAGGTTACGCGCCCCGTGACTTTGACCTGGCGCGGTTGCCAACATCCGACGAGAGTCGACGCGAAACATAGGAGAAAAAACGCGCCCCAAACGCGTCTTGAAATGCGAGTCGGTTTCATTCGATCGTAATATCGTAGGTCATGTTGCCCTTAACGTCGATCGTTAAACCGCTCTGTTCAGGATCGCTGTACTTTGGATCGAGGGTCGAGGTCGTATTGCCGATAACTTCCATTTCAATATCTTCGCCGTTGGGGCCCTTGAGGATGCGCTTGCCGGTTGCGCCGAATTGGAGAGTTTCGGTGAGGTAGACTTTATAGCTTCCTTTCAAGACGCCGTCGCCGGGCTTGAAGGTGCGCATTTCAAAGGTTCCGTCCGGCTGGATTTCGCCGCGGAAGAGGTTCGTTCCGTCGGTGAAGTTGACGGTTCCGACGTTCAACGGAGAGCCGTCGGCGAATTTGACCGTTCCAGTGACTTTCGCTTTATTGCCGCATCCGGTAAGGCATAGAACGAAGACGACGAGAAAGAGGGACGCGAATTTAGTAAACTTGTTCATGAGCGCTCCTTGATTATCTAGGATTGATAGAGGAGAAAAATTAGCTTTTGTCGAGCGACGCGTAGTATCGTCGTCGTTCTTAAAGAATTGTAAGTAATAACAGGGTTCTTTGTCAACAGTTTGGAGAATATTTTAAAATTGGAACGAATAAACGTACAGAAATTGAAGGGTAAGATCAAGAAAGAGTAGTCGGCGACTGATTATAATAAAAATTTTTGAAAAATTACGCAAAATCTTTTTTGAAAACGTCCCGGTTGACGTTGCGCGAGGATGGGGTTTAATGACAATGGGGCCGAATGTGAGATTGACAACTAAGGATTTTTCCTATTTTATACGCCTTTTAGGTCCCTACGACGCGTTTCCTACGCCGCCGAAAACGACGGCCTCGAACGCTCCGACGAACTTCCGCGCACTATCCGCGAGAGAGCTTCGTCACTTTGTTTAACGTTATTTCAGGAGACTTTTGCGTTATGAAGGTCAGCAAAAGATTTTTCAATTTATTGAGCTTGAGCGCGCTCTCCATCGCGCTATTATTGGGCTCGGCGTCTACGACTCCGACGTTCGCATATACTCAGTCTGACGTCCCCGCCGCCGCCGCCGTCGATCAATCCGCCGCCGACGACGAAACCGTCGCTCCTGTCGCCGATGAGGCGAAGGACGCGCCCGTCGCCGAAGCGCAAGCCGTCGCTTCCGACGATCCCGCCGCCGAGCGTATCAGCTTCTTCTCATTGTACGGATTCCTCTGGATCGTCGCGCTCGCTTGCGCCGTCGCCTCCCTCGTCTTCGCCGTCCGTTTCTTCAAAGCCATGATGAAAGCCGACGAAGGCAACGACGAGATGATTAAGATCGCCGCCGCCGTGCGTAAGGGCGCCAACGCGTACCTTAAGCAACAGTACAAGGTCGTCGCGATCTTCTTCGCCGTCATTTGGTGCTTCCTCATGTGGCTCGCTTGGGGCGTCGGCGTTCAGAACAAGATCGTCCCGTGGGCGTTCCTCACCGGCGGTTTTTTCTCCGGTCTCGCCGGATGGTTCGGCATGAAGACCGCGACCTGGGCGTCTTCCCGCACTGCGGCGGGCGCGCAGAAGTCCTTAAACGAAGGCTTGCAAGTCGCCTTCCGTTCCGGCGCCGTCATGGGCTTGACCGTCGTCGGACTCGGATTACTCGACGTCGTCCTCTGGTTCGGCGCTCTCTACTGGATCTTCCCCGCCTTTAACTGGACGATGAGCCTCACCGAAATCACCGTCGTCATGCTCTGCTTCGGTATGGGCGCGTCCTCGCAAGCGCTCTTCGCGCGCGTCGGCGGCGGTATCTACACCAAAGCCGCGGACGTCGGCGCCGACCTCGTCGGTAAAGTCGAAGCCGGTATTCCCGAAGACGACAGACGCAACCCCGCGACGATCGCGGACAACGTCGGCGACAACGTCGGCGACGTCGCCGGTATGGGCGCGGACCTCTATGAATCCTACTGCGGTTCGATTCTTTCTTCCGCCGCTCTGGGCGTCGCGGCCTACGCCGCGCTCGGAGAAGGCGCCGCCACTCAGATGAGCGCCCTCTTCCTACCCGTCATCCTCGCCGCCGTCGGCATTGTCCTCTCGATCTTTGGCGTCTTCCTCGTCAAGACCGACGAAAAAGCGGATCAAGGCGCTCTTCTCAAAGCGCTCGGAAAAGGCGTCAACCTTCCTTCGCTCATCATCGGCGTCCTCTCCATCCTCATCGCGATGATTATGCTCCCCGGTTCCGCGAAGTGGGCCGGCGCATCCGTCGTCACCGGTCTTTTCGCCGGGTGGCTCATCGGTAAATGGACCGAATACCGCACCGCTTACGAATACAACCCGACGAAAGCGATCGCTCGCCAGGGTAAGACTGGCCCCGCGACCGTCATCATCGCCGGTATCGCCGAAGGTATGTACAGCGTCTGGGCTCCCGTTGTGATCGTCGGCGTCGCCACGATCCTCTCCTTCGGCTTCACCACCGCTTTCGATTTCACCAACGTTAAGACTTTCTCACTCGGCCTCTACGGCGTCGGCGTCGCCGCCGTCGGTATGCTTTCCACCCTCGGCGTCACCCTTGCGACCGACGCTTACGGCCCGATCGCCGACAACGCGGGCGGCAATGCGGAAATGGCCGGTCTTCCTGAGGAAGTCCGTCAACGCACCGACGCCCTCGACTCTCTCGGCAACACCACCGCCGCGACCGGTAAAGGCTTTGCGATCGGTAGCGCCGCTCTGACGGCCCTCGCGCTCCTCGCCGCGTACGTCGAAGAAGTCCGCGTCGGTTTCGAACGCTGGGGCGTCTCCGCCGTCAAGACCCTTGAAGAAAACTCCGACGCCCAGCCCGGTTTCTACAAGGTATCCGACTCCTTCGCCGTCTACTACGCCGGCAAAGACGCCGTCGAAGCGGAAAAGGCCGCTCTAAAAGAAGTCGGTCGCGAATGGTTCCCCGAAACCTACCTCGTCAAACCTGCGCAGGCCAACAATCCGAATGAAGACGCCCCGATCTATCGCGGCTCCGAGTTCACCTGGAAAGAATCCAACGAAGCTTGGGCTGGGCTCGACGCTTCCAAGGGCCCCGCGCTCATCACTCCTGAAGTCGCGAAAGTTTGCCCCTTCGTCCCTGAATCCGCCGACGATCCGTGCGAAATGGTTTCCGTCAAGAGCGCGAACATGATGGACTGGATGGATTACTACGCGTGCAACCTCCTCAACCCGAAAGTTCTCGTCGGTATCTTCCTTGGCGCTATGACCGTCTTCGTCTTTGGCGCTTTGACGATGACCGCCGTCGGACGCGCCGCTTCCGGGATGGTTGAAGAAGTTCGTCGTCAGTTCCGCGAAATCAAAGGCATCATGGAATACGAAAACGAGCCCGATTACGAGACCCCCGTCGCGATATCGACGAAGGCCGCGCAGCGCGAAATGATCGTTCCGTCTCTCCTTGGCCTCATCATGCCGATCGTCGTCGGTTTGGCGCTCGGCGTCACGGGCGTCATCGGACTCCTCGTCGGCGCCCTCACCGCGGGCTTCTGCGTCGCCGTTTACATGGCGAACGCAGGGGGCGCGTGGGACAACGCGAAGAAGTACGTCGAAGCGAATATCGAGCCTGAACTCGGCGGAAAACGCTCCGAATGTCATAAGGCGACCGTCGTTGGCGACACCGTCGGCGACCCCTTCAAAGACACGACCGGTCCTTCGCTCAACATCATCATCAAGCTGATGAGCATGGTCTCCGTCGTCGCCGCAGGCTTCATCGTCGCGTACGGCGGATGGTTCTGATCCTTCTCGATTAGATTGATTTGACGTATTCCCGTCGTCCGTTCTTCGCGTGAGAACGGACGCTTTTTTATTTCTCCAAGGAATGACTCCCTTCGTTTCTTCGCCGACGATTCCTTTCTCAACGCCAAGAAAACGGCCCCTTTTTCTTCGAGACGTCTTGAAATGGAGTCGTTAATAGATTTCTTCAAAGAACGCGCCGCGAGACCGGCTTGAGGGGCGCTAGATGAAAAGAAACTGGAAGGGCGCGCGACGCGTCGCGCACGAAAGAGGGGAATTGGGGATATGTCGCGTCGGGACGTCGATAGCGAAGTCGGATTTGGCGATTCTTGTAGCGCGGCTTTAAGGTAGCGTTTCGTGAGAAAGGACCGTCAGACGCGTTCTGCGGAAGAGAAATCGAAAACGGCGTATAGAGATCGGAGCCTTATAAAATCGTTTTCCGCGCGTTGTAGAGACGTTTAAACGTACAAAAAAAGAAGAATGAAGAAAACCTTGAGCTCTCTTCATTCTTCTGGGAAATTACGCTGACAAGAACCGTCCATTAAAGAGGTCCGCGGCTCTTCATCTCTTCTTTAATCGCGGGGCCAAGATCGAGCTCGACGCGTTTCTGATCCTTCGACGCGGTGAAGGTCAGGGGCGTCGAGTCGGCGGTTTCATACTCTTCTGGGACGAGTCGGTAGCGCTGTCCAGGAGGATCGTCGCGCGTTTGAGGCGGATTTTCCAGGAGCATCTTCATGACCACGACTTTGTATTCTCCCGAGGGGATTCCCTTATACTGCCCAAGGGTCGTAAGTGGGAGTTCTCCCTTTGCGTCGGTCGTTCCGCCGCATGACCAGCGGCTATTAGCTGCGTCGACGGGTATGCAAGAGACGGTGGCTGCGTCGAGAGGCGCGCCTTCTTGCGTCAGAACGAGAGTCACTGGGAGTAGATCGGGAATCCCTTCGGGGAGTTTCTGCCCGCAACCGGCGCTTGCGACGCACGCGCCCGCTGCGGCGAGAATAAGAAAAGCTTTTTTGAGTTGCATGAGCTATTTCCTTTCGCGAGGATCAAAGAGAGACGCTTTCGCCGCCGTTGATGCTTCCCATAGCGCCCCAAACGCCGTAGGGGCTCTTCCCGGATCCGCGGTCGGTGCCAAGCGCGGCCTTCGTGAGGTCGCCGCAGTCGATCGTTTCGGAGACGAAGATGACCGAGCCGTCCGCGCGGCAGACGTTCGCGCCGCCGGAGTGGTTGCTCGTCGGAGAGCAGATACCGCCGCCGTAGTACGCGTTATAGCGACCGTCGATACAGCTCGGTGAGTTCGGAGGCAGAACGGTGGTGAAAGAGGTGCCGTCCGTCATGACGCCCGCCCAGCGCATGTGTCCGCGAATATTGTTGAATTGCGAACCGGTAAGCTGAGTAGGATTGGAGGAATCGCGCTTATTCAAGCACAGCGACGGGTTGTCGCTGAACTGATAAGGATCGAGGTCGACCGCGATGGAGCCCTTGACGAGAGCGCCGGATGAACTGACTTCGCCGCCGCCTTTCGTACCGGTGACCATTTCGCTGACCATCGCCGTGTTGCTCGTGCCGTCGGTGCACGACGACATGTTGTGCCATTCTTTAACGCCGAAGAGGCCGCGCTTGGGATAATCGACCCAGTTTCCAAAGTAGGGCGAATCGCCGTTGCAGAGGGCGTAGTTGCCTTTCCCGCCGTAGTCGCCGTCCTGCGCGGAACCGCCGTCGGAGGGGCAGAGAAGACCGGGAACCGACGAGGTGTAGAGAGGCGCTAGTTCCGCCGTGTTCGTGTTGTCATTGAGCCACGCGACCGGGCCCCTACCCCCTAATCGGGAACACTCGGCGGTATAGAGCTGATAGAGGGACGTCTGCTCCATGAAGGGGGTGCAATAGAAGATTCCGCTCCATGTGTAGGAATGGCCTGTCCATTCGGTCTTGTCGCCGCAGCACGCGCATTCCGGTCCCCATCGTCCGGCGGGGAAGGAGCCGTGCGTGTCGTGATAGTTGTGCAGGGCAAGACCTAATTGTTTGAGATTGTTCGTGCACTGCATACGTCTTGCCGCTTCGCGCGCCGCTTGGACTGCGGGAAGGAGAAGACCGATCAAAATACCAATGATCGCGATAACGACAAGAAGTTCTACGAGCGTGAAACCGCTCCTGGAACAAGGTGAGAGTTTCATGATTATTTCCTTTACTTAAAAGCGCTCGGCGCGGAGGTCAACATACTCCGCAATATCTATTCATAAGTGTAGTGGAAACAATTTTGTATTCAACTAGACATAGGGGGGCGACGCTTAAACTAATTTGAAAGAAGCAGAAGGTTCGCGTCTCTAAAAACAATATAAACGACGCGTGTATAATGCTTTTAATGGATATGAAAAATCAACGTAAATTTTGTATAAAAAATTTTTACAAAAAAAAAACGCGCCTGACGACGCGTTTCATTTTTATATCGATCAAAAAGATTTCGACTATTCGAGGCGTTCGAGCTGGAATTCAACCTTCTTAGTGGAGCCGTCGACGTTCTGCGTGATTCCGGAGGTTGAGGCGCTCATGTATTTGGCGTCGATTGCGGGGCGCGTTTCAGCTTCGATGAAGTCGCCGTTTTCGAGCTCTTGCTGTTCTTTGACGACCGTTTCAATTCCGGAGAAGTAGACGTTGTATTCGCCCTTGGGAAGGCCGTCGTTCTTACCGACGGAAGAGACCTGGAATTCGCCGTTCTGGATTTCGCCGCGCGCGCTGAAAGAGCCGTCTTTGGAGACGAAGTAAATCATGCCGGAATCGACGGGCGTTCCGTCGGTGAAGGAGACCGTGCCGCCGAGCTTGACTTTACCGGAACATCCGACGCAAAGAAGGGCAAGAAGGAGCGCTAAGGCTAATTTTGTCTTGTTCATTTCTTTCTCCCTTTAAATAATAAGGTAAATCGCGCCGATCGAAAGTCGGCGCTTATCTACCCGTCAATTTTAACATTAGAGAGCGGATTCGGTAGCGCCGTCGCTGACGTGAACCATCGAACCGACGGTTTTACCAGGAGCGGTGACGGAGATCGCGCGAACCGCGCCGTCTCCCATCAGGAAGTTGACGACGCCCGAATGCCAACTGCCGAAGTAACGCTGCGGATTCGACGTGTCGTGCGGGGAGGCGAGAGGATATTGTTCGCAGACGACGCGCCCGATCGCCCAGTCGCGCGCGCTGGAGTCCGTCGCGGCGAGGTAGTTCTGGTCATGACGAAACGCGACCGAATCGCCGCCGAGGATTCCGATCGGGATATGCTTTTCACCGAAGGTGATCTGGTTGCTCGTGCCGTCGACCCAGCGGGAGATCGGCGTCGTCGACTTCCAGGTGCGCGGGTCGCCGGATTTCATGAGCTCCGCGCGGATGAAGGGGCTGAAGTTCGAGCCGTGTCTCGCGTAATCGTTCTTCGCCACCCATTGGAAGTCTGTGCAGTCAGGGCTCTTGTACTTCGTAAAGATCGCGGGCGCGTAATCGGAGAAGGGGCCGTAAGAAGGAATCGACTGGCATCCGCTAATCGTCGTGTTCGTGTTGAGGTCGGCGGTCGTGGTGCCCGCAGGGGCCGCGCGGCGCGTCGGGCACAGAAGGAAGGGGACGGAACGGAAGGCGTTGCGCAATTCCGTCGTCATGTCGGTATGACGCCAGAAGAGGTCGCCGTCGCCGCTTCCAGAACGGCAGAGGTCTTGACCGAAACCGCAAGTGGAGTCTGCGGCGCCGCGCCAGTTCTTGATCGTTTCGTATAACGACGTTTGTTCAAGGTAGGGGAAGAGAAGGGGAATGATCCCCGCGTGCCCCATCGAAATATCCAACGGAGGCAACGTCCCTGTGGCGGATTCAAAGTTGTGAACGCCCAAGCCGATCTGTTTGAGGTTGTTGGTGCACTGCATACGCCGCGCCGCTTCGCGCGCCGCCTGAACCGCAGGCAAAAGAAGACCGATCAAAATACCGATAATCGCGATAACGACAAGGAGCTCAACGAGCGTAAAGCCGCGTCGTCTAAAGAGTGATAAAGAGGCAAAACGTTTCATTGGCGACTCCTCCTAGAACGAAACAAAATAACGAAACAAAATGATTAAAAAATAAATAGGGTGGTATAAAAAACTAGATGTTACGCTTTGAGTTATGTAAGATTTATTATTGTCAGTTTTCTTCTTTATTTCAATACCGTTACGAAAATATTTGGTATATTTATTCTTGGGCGCAGGCGATTATGTCACGTTTGTCGGTAAAAAAGACTTGCGTGATGGAAAAGAACGGCTTTGAAGGAATCGCGAGAACTATTCATGGGGTTGCGCGTCTTGAATGACGAAAGAGTCTTGCGCGTAGACGGAAGAGCCGCGCTCGCGGAGCGGGAGCCGCGTTGACGCCTTTTCTTATTTTTTCTATAATCGTTTGACTTTTTGGCGCGGAATGTGCCGCGCAGAGTGTTTTTAGCGCGAGGAGGCTGAATTTTGGGCGCGATACCATCTGGGATGAAAAGAGCGTGCGATCGACTTTTACCCTTTACGACGGCGGGACGACTGGCAAACTGGTCGTGCGAACTAGATCGCGTAAACGCTCTTGAACCGAAGTTTCAGAAGCTTTCCGACGGGGAACTGCGCAAATACAGTCTTTCGTTGCGTTACCGCGCGCGCAGCGGCGAACCCCTCGCCAAACTCCTCCCTGAAGCGTACGCGCTTGTGCGCGAAGCGGGCTCGCGCACCCTCGGGATGCGTCACTTCGACGTGCAGATCCTCGGCGGAATCGCGATCTTCAACCGTTCGATCGTCGAGATGCAGACGGGGGAAGGTAAAACGCTCACGGCGACCGCGCCTATGTATCTTCGCGCGCTCGCGGGTAAAGGCGCGCTTCTAGCGACAGTCAACGACTACCTTGCGGCGCGCGACGCCGAGCTGATGGGCCCGATCTATCAGGCGTTGGGGATGAAGGTCGGCGTCATTCAGTCGCAACAGCCGACGGATCAGCGGCGCGCGGCGTATAACTGCGACGTCACGTACGGCACCGCGAAAGAGTTCGGCTTCGACTTCCTTCGCGACCGCCTCCTCCTGCGCCGTATTCGCGAAGGTCAGACCGACCTTCTGGGCGCGATGCTTCGCGAACAGCAGGAGAAGAACGAACAGCCGACTCAGCGAACCGATCCGTACTTTTGCCTCGTCGACGAAGCGGACTCCATCCTCATCGACGAAGCGAGCACCCCTCTTATTATTAGCGCCCTCCCGACGGAAGAGCAAAAACAGGAGGTCGAGGCGTATAAGTGGGCCGCCGATTCGATCTACGAGTTCATCGAAGACGAAGACTACACGTACGATCACGACAAGAAGGAGGTCGAACTCACGCGCGAAGGACGACTCAAGGCGCGACGCCTCCCGAAGCCCGACGCGATGGAACGCACCGGTCTCTATCATATTTACGAATACGTCAAACGCGCGATTAAGGT
>CAKVCP010000061.1 GCA_934725735.1 uncultured Thermoguttaceae bacterium | reverse complement strand
GAAATTAGCGCTCGAAAAAAGCAGTACGAATACTACAGAGATCAACTACTCAACTTCGCTCAGTTCGGCGCTATCAACTCACTCACTCACTCACTCACTCACTCACTCACTCACTCACTCACTCACTCACTCACTCACTCACTCACTCAACGTCAAGCGCTGATTAAGCTTATACAGTATGTATTTGGTTATGTGAAAATTACGCTAAGCGAAGTCGGCAAGGTTTCAATGTGCAAACGAATTTTGAAATCGGAGACGACAAATGAAGGGGACGTTCCGTTCTACAAGATTGGCACATTTGGCAAAACTCCTGACTCGTTTATATCGAAGAATCTATTTGAGAAATATCGCTCCCTTTATCCTTATCCGAATAAGGGAGACATTTTGATTTCAGCCGCTGGTACAATTGGTAGAACTGTAACATATGATGGAGAAGACGCGTATTTTCAAGATTCTAATATCGTCTGGATTGCCAACGATGAGAAGATAGTTTTAAACCGTTATCTGTTCTATTTTTATCAAAAACAGCCTTGGAAAGCCTCCGAGGGCGGAACGATAGCAAGACTTTACAATGAAAATATAGCGCAAACGCCTATAACCGTCCCGACACTTGAAAAGCAGCGAGCGATAGTGGAGCAGTTAGACGCGTTCGACGGACTTTGCAACGACTTATGCGCGGGTCTTCCGGCGGAGATCGACGCGAGGCGGAAGGAATACGAATATTATCGCGACAAGTTGTTGGCGTTTAAACCGCGACGCGAAGATTGACCCCGTTCCGAAAGGTCGAAAAAGGAAAGTCCGTCGAAGGGGAAAGACGCGTTGAGGCGATTCAACTTAGCGCGTCCGCCGCGCGGCTTTTCACCTAGGGGGAACGCTTGACGCTTCGCGACCCCTTCGTATAATCCCGGAAAAAGGTTGAAAACGCGGACCGGAGCGGAAATACCGGCGTCGAAAGAGAGAGATAATTATGAATACGCAGAGTGAACGGGAGACCTGGAGTTCTATCGATTGGCGACCTTTTGTCGACGTCATGCGCGACGCGAAGCGCGTCGTTATTTGCGCGCATATTCGACCCGACGGCGACACCCTCGGATCGTCGATCGCCATGGCGCGCGCCTTGCAAATCCTCGGAAAAGAAGCGCTCGTCGTCGATTCCTACCCCGTCCCCCCGACGCTGCGCTTTCTCGACCCCGACGGCCTCGTCGCCAAATTGGACGCGCTCACCCCCGAGCAGAGCGCCTTCGTCGAGTCCGCCGACCTCCTCATGGCGATCGACGTGAGCTCCGCCGCCCAGCTTGGACCCGACGCCGCGCGACTCTTCGCGAACTTCCAAGGCCCGACCGTCGTCGTCGACCACCATGAAGTCGGCGATCCCCTCGGAAAGCTTCGGTTCGTCGACGCCGACGCCGATTCCTCCGGAAGCCTCGTCTTTGAGGCGATCGAAGCGCTCGGACTACAATGGACCCCCGACCTCGCGCTCCCCGTCTACACCGCGATCGCGACCGACACGGGGATGTTCCGCTTTGCGTCGACCGATTCGGGAACGCTGCGCCGCGCCGCCGTTTTGGTCGACGCGGGGGTGCGCGTCGACGAAGTCTATCGTCTGACGAACGAGCAGGAGTCTTTCGGACGCTTCAAGCTCCTGGGGACGGTCGCGTCGACGTGCGAGCAGTTCCTCGACGGCAAGGGCGTCTTCATGCGGCTGACGCAGGCGGATTTCCAAGCGGCGGGGGCGATCGCGTCCGACAGCGAGGATCTGGTGAACGAAGCGCTCTCCGTGGCGGGAACCGAGGTCGCTGTGATCGCGATCGAACAGGCGGACGGGAGCGTCAAAGCGTCTTTCCGAAGTCGGTGCGCGATGAACTGCGCACAGCTGGCGAAGAGCTTCAACGGGGGCGGTCATCAGAAAGCGGCGGGGGCGTCGTTGAATCTCCCCTTCGAAGAGGCGTGCCGACGCTTCAAGGAAGGCGCCGAAGCGCGTTATCAACTCGACTGCGGGAAGTGAGAAGAAGAGATCGCGCGACGTCGACCGTCTAAAGGGCGCCGCGCGGGAACGAGATTCGAGGGGAAAATCGCACGGTTTTCCTCTCTTTTTTTTTTGCGCCGGGGACGCGCGGGGCTTCGATTTCCCCTCTGTTTCTGTTTTTCCCGTTGATTTCTAGGGCGCGGGCCGACAAAAGCGGTTCGGGCTTTTTCACAGAAATTCAACGCTAAAAATTTTAATCGTTTATTGTGTTTTGCCTTCGTTGAAATTATAATGGACTAAAAGCGCCTCGACGGGTGAATTGTGGAAAATCATCCCCCTTATCCGCGACGGCGTTTCCGGAGCTTGGATCGTCGGGGACGACGCCTGGCGGTTCTTTAACGAAAGAAGGATTGGGAGCGGAACAATATGGCGGCGGATAAACCGTATCTGCGATTACAAAGAGCAAACACGGTCGAGGAAGCCTACGCGGCGATGAGACCCCTCTTAGAGCGGGGGCGAGTAGAAGAAGCGCGCGATATGATCGCCGACAAATACCTCGTCGGCCCGGCGACGCGCTACTCGCGCAATCGGCCCGTTATGGGCGCGTGGATCAAGCATATGCACAAAGTCCAGGTAGAATATTACGTCGCGCGAAAACGGAAGACGATCGGCTTCTTTGAGTCGCAGAAGCTTTTTACGCTCCATCAGAGCCTTGGGGAGCTCGTGCGTCAGTTCGTTCTGGAACTCGGCTCGGTCAAGCCCGACCGTTTGAATCGAACGCTCCTCCACGAGGCGGCGTATTGTCAGGTCACGGGAACCTGCGAGTTTCTGCTCGCGCAGGGATACGACCCGAACCGGAGGGCGGCGGGGAACGCGACCGCCCTGATCGACGCGCTCGACGGCTTCGAGGGGCTTCCGCTTAGTTTCGACGCGGAGTTCGATCCTTTCCGCGTGAAGGAGCTTTTCCCGACGCTCCTCGACGCGGGCGCGGATCCCGATTTCCCCGTTGGGACGGGGTTGAGCGTGAGCGCGCGTCTGAGGAGGTTGTCGAAGTGGTATAACGTCCTCGTCGCGTCGGACGAGAAGACGAAGACGGAGTGGGATATTCCCGACTTGGAGGAGAAGATCCCACTGTTGAAGAGCTGTTACGTCGACGTCTTGGAGGCGCATCGCCAGAGGAGGCTCGGTCGCCAATGACGCGTGGAGAAGATTTTCGCGTAGGGGACGTCGCGATACGTCGGATCGAGACGGACGCGGAGTATGACGCGGCGCTCGAATTATGGCTGACCGTGAATTTGGAGGCCCATTCCTTCGTCGACGCAAGGTATTGGCGCGGGGCGGCGTCGTACGTCGGGGACGCGATCCGCGAGGCGACGCTCTTCGGGGCGTTTGAGGGAACGCGGCTCGCGGGGTTCGTCGGCGTCGTCGGGGAGCGGATCGAAGGACTTTTCGTCCGCGCGGAACGGCGAGGGGAAGGGATCGGCTCCGCGCTGTTGAGGAAGGCGCTCGCAGGAGCGCGGCGCATGGAGCTGAGCGTCTACTGTAAGAACGAACGCGCGGCGGCGTTCTATCGTCGGCACGGGTTCGTCGAGCAAGCGCAACGCGTCGATCAAGGGACGGGGGAGCGCGAAATGACGATGATTTGGGAAGGATAACGCGCGGAGGAGAAATCGTCGGGCGGCTTGGTTTCATCTCTCGACGTCGCCGTCTCTCGACGCGACGCGAGGTTCCGCAGGGCGTCGGAGAAAAGCGTTGGCAATTCCACACAAAAAATAGCGTTTTTTTGTTGTGTTTTATTTCTGTTTGTTTTATAATGGACATCGACTATTTCGGCGCCCGTTGCGTTTAGAATCGGAGCTTTTTCGTTCACTGAACTGGATCCGGCGGCTAGACCGTTGACCGAGGCGTCAAAGAGCGTTTTAGTAAAAATGGACGGGGGTAAATCTCAATGTCGCGGCAATTTCATGATTATAGTCTGAATGTTTCCACGGATTACGTCGTCGATTCTTACAAGGAGATCGCCCCTCTTTTATCGACGGGGAACGTCGAGGAGGCGCGAAATCTCCTTCTCGAGAAATATCGAATCGGCCCTCAAACCCGCTATTCGAAGCGCCCTGTCGTCGTTTACTGGCTGAAGATGATGGGCGAGCTTCAGCGGTCCTTCATCGTGGAAAGGCGCAAGGGGGAGAAGAGCGGCGACGAAATAGAGACGATTCGCTCGACGTACGACGCCCTTGGAACGCTCGTCAAGGCGTTTGTTCTCGAGGCGAAAGAGCCTCTTACCGACTCGACGAACCGCACGCTGCTGCATCACGCGGCGTTTTTCCAGCTCACGGAGATCTGCGAGTTCCTCTTGGCGCGGAAGTACAATCCCAACGACGCGGACGGCCAGGGCGTGACGCCTTCGTACGAGGCGATCTGGGGCTTCGAGCGCTTGCCCCTCTGTTACGACGAGGAGGACGATCCTTTCCGCGTGAAGGAGCTCTTTCCGACGCTTCTCAACGGGGGCGCGGATCCCTATTATCCGCCGGGCTTGGCGCGGAGCGTGAACGAGCGCGTCAGAACGTTGACGAAGCATATGAATTCCCTCATGGCGAACGAGGAGGAGCGCAAGAAGAGCGAAATTCCGGATCTGGAGCGCAAAATTGGCCTTCTCAAGGTCTGTTACGCGGATCCGCTCGAGGAGCGTCGACTCAGGAATCTGCGCGGGGAGCTCTGATTTTCTAAGCGTCTCGGAGGGCGTCTTTCTCAAGAAAGGGAGGGAAAATCGAGTTTCTCGCCTATTTTTTCGAAAAAATTTTTCCCTTGCGATTCCCCCGAGACGCGACGACTGGCGTCCTTTTCGGCGCTCTGCAAAATCTCTCGACGCGTAAAAACGGGGGCGCCGTTCTTTCTTGCGCGTCCTTAATCGGGCGCCGCGCCCGCGCGTTTGAGATTTGAACGCTTCGCTTTTTCTGATATAATGGACACGACTTTTCGTCGAATCGCTCGACGACGCATAGTATCCCCCGATGAGGAAGACAAAGGATGATCGACACGAAGAAAGAACAGGAACGCGCGGAACTCTTTAGTTCGATATGGAGCGTGGCGGACGAATTGCGCGGAAGCGTCGACGGGTGGGATTTTAAAGCGTACGTCATCTGCACGATGTTCTACCGGTTCCTCTCGGAGAAGCTCGAAAACGAAATCGACCGTCGGGAGAAAGAAGCGGGGAGTACGGATTTTAGATACCGAGAGATGAGCGACTCCGTGCTCACTCCGGAGCATGTCGCCCATTTGACGAGGCAGCACGGGTACTTCATCAAGCCGTCGGAGCTTTTCTGCAACGTGTTGAAGGAAGCGAGAGGGGTGGTCGACGAGAAACACGAGGCGCAGAAGAAGAATTCGGAGGCGTCGTCGCCGTCGTTGCTTGACGCCGTGAAGGGACGCGCGGAGGAGGTGAACACGAAGCTGGCGAACGTCTTCCGGCATATCGAGGACTCCGCAAAGGGAACGGCGAGCGAAACGAACTTTAAGGGCCTTTTCAGCGACTTCGACGTGCGGAGTCCGAAACTGGGAAACACCGCGGACGAGAGGATTAAGAAGATCGTCGCGGTTTTGGAGAAGGTCGGGGAGATGAAGCTCAACGGGGCGGAGAACACGATCGACCTTTTCGGGGACGCGTACGAGTATTTGCTCAAGATGTACGCGTCGAACGCGGGTAAGAGCGGGGGCGAATTCTTCACGCCGCAAGAGGTTTCGGAGCTCCTCGCGCGCCTCACGACGCAGGAGCAGCGGAACGTGAATAAGATCTACGACCCCGCGTGCGGATCGGGGTCGCTCCTTCTGAAGGCGTATCGAGCGGCGCGGGCTGCGAGCGACGCGGACGTCGACGTCTACGGTCAGGAGATCAACTTGACGACGTACAACATGTGCCGCATCAACATGATCCTGCACGGCGTCTCGTACGACAAGTGCGATATCGCGCTGGGGGACACGCTCGTCTCCCCGAAGCACTGGGATTACGAGCCCTTCGACGTGATCGTCTTGAATCCCCCCTATTCGATCAAATGGGAAGGGGACAAGAACCCGACGCTGATAAACGACCCGCGCTTTGCGCCCGCGGGGGTTTTGGCGCCGAAGGGGAACGCGGATTTGGCGTTCGTGATGCACGCGCTGTCGTGGTTGTCGAACAAGGGGGCGGCGGCGATCGTCTGCTTCCCCGGCGTCTTCTATCGGGGCGGCAGCGAGCAGAAGATTCGGCGTCATATCGTGGAGCAGAACAACGTGGACGCGGTGATCGCGCTCCCGGACAATCTCTTCTTTGGAACGTCGATCGCGACGAACGTTTTGGTCCTGAAGAAGAATAAGAAGGACAACCGCGTTCTTTTCGTGGACGCGACGCGCGAATTCGTGAAGGTCACGAAGAACAACAAGCTGACGGAAGAGAATATCGCGAAGATCGCGGACGTCGTGAAGAATCGACGCGATATCGAGTATTTCTCGCGCGTCGTCCCCTTCGAAGAGATCGAGAAGAACAAATTCAACTTGACCCCGTCGACGTACGTGGAGAAGCCGGACACGCGCGAAAAGATTGATATCGTCGCGCTCAACGCGGAGCTCAAACGCATCGTGGCGCGCGAAGAAGAACTCCGCCGACAAATCGACCTCATCGTCGCCGACCTCGAGTCTGTATAACTCCGCGCCCCGCGACCCGAGCCCCGAGTCGCAAAATCTTTCCCACTCTCTCCTTAACCTCTCACCCTCGTTCCCCACACAATAGGCTGCACCCCCATGAGTAAAATTGACGCGCTGATTCAAGAATTATGCCCGGACGGGGTGGTGTATAAGCCGCTCGGGGAAGTGGCTATTGTTGATAGGGGGCGAAGAGTTGTTAGAAACGATTTGACCCAAAGCGACGGTTATCCTGTCTATCAGAATTGCCTTACGCCGCTTGGGTATCACAATGCGTCAAATTTCAAGGCTAATACGCCATTTGTGATAGGAGCAGGAGCGGCTGGAGAGATTGGTTTCTGCGATATAGATTTTTGGGCTGCGGACGACTGCTTCCCGATTATATGTAGTGAAGGTTTATTGCCTAAATATGTGTATCACTTCCTGTTAGCTAACCAACATCTTTTAAATAGTAAGGTAAGAAGAGCTAGTATTCCTCGTCTACCGAGAGAGGTTGTTTCGAATCTACAAATCCCAGTTCCCCCGCTCGAGATCCAGCGGGAGATAGTACGAGTTCTAGACGCGTTTACGGAGCTTACGACGGAGCTTACGACGGAGCTTACGAGGCGTAAGCGTCAGTACGAGTATTACCGGGATAAGCTCTTGAGCTTCGAGCCGGGGGTAGCTCCTCTATGTCCTCTTAAAGAAATAAGCGATATTCTTACGGGCTATCCTTTTGACAGTTCGCAGTTTTCGCAAACAGGGATTCGACTTCTTCGCGGTATGAACGTCAAGCGAGGAGAGTTGGATTTTTCGGAAGAGAATAACCGTTATTGGAGTTCCGACGAAGGATTTGACGCGTATCATCTTGAAGAAGACGACGTTATTATTGCGATGGATGGCTCCCTTGTCGGGAAAAGTTACGGCTATGTTAAGAAAGAACATCTGCCAGCGTTACTCGTCCAACGTGTGACTCGAATACGCGCTAACGGAGTAAATCCACGATTTCTCTATCATTGCGTTTCGAATAATTTCACCGATTACGTGGAAAGAAAAAAGACGGGCGGAACAGTTCCTCACATCAGTAAAAAGGATATTGAAGAATTTCAAATCCCCCTCCCGTCGTTATCGACGCAAGAGCGTCTTGTGCGCGTCTTGGACAATTTCGACGCGATCTGCCAAGACCTAGAGATCGGGCTACCTGCGGAAATTAGCGCTCGAAAAAAGCAGTACGAATACTACAGAGATCAACTACTCAACTTCGCTCAGTTCGGCGCTATCAAGACAGACAGACAGACAGACAGACAGACAGACAGACAGACAGACAGACAGACTCCAAGAGCTGATTAAGCTTATACAGTATGTATTTGGAGTTGTTTTCGTTGAATTGGGAGATGTTGCCACAGTTACTAAGCTTGCTGGATATGAGTTTACGAAATATGTGAGGTATTCTGACGAGGGGAATATTATTGCTCTGCGAGGATTAAATGTTAAAAACGGACAACTCGATCTTAAAGAGGTGAAATACATTGATAAAAGCGATTTGCCTAAACTTACAAGGAGCAAACTTCGAATCGGGGATATGCTGTTTACTTATGTAGGGACAATTGGGCAAGTTGCTTTGATTGAAGAGAACGAAAGATTTTACTTGGCGCCTAATGTCGCGTTGATAAGAACCGAGTGTTCTTCCCTAATGCCCAAGTATATGTTGTATTATTTCCAAACGACAATGTTTTGGAAAACGCAGATTAACAAGTTGCTACAGTCTTCGTCAATGCAAAATATTCCGATGGAAAAGATCAGACAATTTGTTTTGCCCGTCCCGACACTTGAAAAGCAGCGAGCGATAGTGGAGCAGTTGGACGCGTTCGACGGACTTTGCAACGACTTATGCGCGGGTCTTCCGGCGGAGATCGACGCGAGGCGGAAGGAATACGAGTATTATCGCGACAAGTTGTTGACCTTTAAACCGCGAGACGAAGAAGAGTAAACGCCCCTATTTCCCCATCCGAGAGAGAAGAGAAGGATAAGCGCCATGCTTAAGTACGACACAATCGCCGAGACGCCCGAGTATACCGTCGTCAACTCCTACGAGCCGAAGTTTAACGCGGTCGACTACGCCGCGATGACCGAAGGAGCGCTCGAAGACGAGTTTCTGCGCATCCTCCTCGACCAGGGGTACGAACTCGCCGATTTCCATTCCGAGAAGGAGCTCGTGGAGAACCTCCGACGTCAGCTCGAACGCCTCAACGACTTCCGATTCTCCGACGACGAATGGGGGCGATTCTTCAAAGAACGTCTCGCCAAACCGAACGCCGGGATCCAGGAGAAGACGAGCCTCTTGCAGAACGGCCGCGCGCTCGTCGACTTCAAACTCGACGACAATTCCGTCCGCAATATCTACCTCTTCGACAAAGAGCAGGTTCACGCCAATCGCCTCCAGGTCATGCGCCAATTCTGCGCCGAAGGGAAGAAACGCGACCGATACGACGTCACCATTCTCGTCAACGGGCTCCCCATGGTTCACGTCGAGCTCAAAAGAGCCGGCGGGCGCCTTAAAGAGGCGTTCAACCAGATCGAGCGCTATCAGGTCGAATCCTTCTCCGAGGGCTCCAGGCTCTTCGAGTTCGTCCAAATCTTCGTGATCTCCACGGGAGTCGAGACGAAATACTACTCCAACACGACGCGCAAAGGCGCCGTCGACGATCACAACGGCTTCAAAAAGAAGAGCTCCGCGTCCTTCGAATTCACCTCATACTGGGCCGACGCGCGCAACAACGTCGTTCACAACCTCTTCGACTTCGCCAAAACCTTCTTCGGACGCGCCGCGATCCTCAATATCCTCGCGAAATACTGCGTCTTCGACACAGACAAAAAACTCCTCGTCATGCGTCCCTACCAGATCTGCGCCGCCGAAAGGATCGTCCAGAAGATTCGCGCCGCCGCGTACGCCAAAGAATGGTCCGGAACCGCAAGGGGCGGATACGTATGGCATACCACCGGATCAGGGAAGACCCTCACCTCCTTCAAGACCGCGCAGCTCGCCGCCAAGATCCCCGACGTCGACCAGGTCGTCTTCGTCGTCGACCGAAAAGACCTCGACTATCAGACGATACGCGAATACGAACGCTTCCAGCAGGGCGCCGTCGTCGGCACGAAGTCCTCTTCCGAGCTGGGAAAAATCCTCAACTCCCGCGACCCCAGCCAAAAGATCGTCGTCACCACGATCCAGAAGCTCAGCTCATTCTGCGAATCCGCCGCCAAGGACTCCGTCGCCGCCGCTAAGAAGTTCGTCTTCATCTTCGACGAATGTCACCGATCCCAGTTCGGACTCATGCGCGACGCGATCGACGCCTACTTCAAAAAACGACTACTCTACGGATTCACCGGAACCCCCATCTTCCCGGAAAACGCCGCCCCCCTGGCCCCCGTGAATAAGCCGCGAAAATACCGAGGGAAAAACGCCCTCGCCGTCACCACCGAGCAGTCCTTCGGGGAGCGCCTCCACGTTTATAATATCGTCGACGCGATCCGCGACCGCAACGTCCTCAAGTTCCACGTCGATTTTCACGACGTCGCCGCCGATATGGAGAGGGAGCTCCAAAAGCGCGAATTCGCCGACGCCGACCCCGAGACCCGCGCCTCCCTCTACGTCAACAGCGCCGTCGAACATATCCTCAAGACCTTCGACGGCAAGACGATGCGCAATTCCACGACGTACCCCTTCCGCACGACGCGCGTGACCCCAGAATACCTCAAACGCCAGAAAGACCCCGAATACGAGGAGAGCCGCCTCCGAGGGTTCAACGCGCTCCTGGCCGCGAGCGACGTTCACGCCGCGATACGATACTACAAGACCTTCAAGGAGAAGCTCGGCGACCGGTTCGGGAAGGAGTTCAAGATCGGGATCATCTTCAGCGCGTCGAAGAACGAGAACAGCGACGCCACGCTCGGAGCCCTCGACGAGGTCGCGAACAACTGGATCGACGACGAGAATAACGAAAGCGCCGCCGAACTCGGCTCCGAAGAGCTCAACTTCCTCGAATCCGCGATTCAGGACTACAACAAGCTTTTCAACGTCTCCTACAGCGCCAAGGACAGCTCCTTCGCGAATTATTACAAAGACGTTTCGATGCGCGTGAAGAATCGCGAATTGGATTTGCTCATCGTCGTGAATATGTTCCTCACGGGCTTCGACGCGCCGACGCTCAACACGCTTTGGTGCGACAAGAATTTGCGGTATCACGGGCTTTTGCAGGCCTTTTCGCGGACGAATCGAATTCTGAACGCGACGAAGTCGCAGGGTAATATCGTGTGCCTGCGGGATTTGCGCGAGGAGGTCGATGCCGCGCTGCGCCTCTTCGGCGACTCGAGCGCGAAGGGCGTCGTCGTTCTGCGTCCCTTCGAGGACTACTGGGACGGTTACGTCGACGAGGACGGGACGCGCAAGCCCGGTTACGTCGAGTTGACGGCGAAGTTCCAGGATCGTTTCGAGCCGGGGACGGAGACGATCGGGGAAAAGGAAGAGTTCGCGTTCATTCGCGCGTTCGGGGAGATCCTGCGTCTGCGCAACACCCTGTGCGCGTTCGACGAATTCGAAGGGAGCGACCGTTTCGAAGAGGGTGATTTCAACGCGTATAAGAACGAATATTATCGCCTCAAAGACAAGTATCAGCCCGTCGGGGACGGGATCGACGAGGAGGGTAATTCGCAGCCCGCGCCGCCCCTTCCAGTGGACGTGGTATTTGAGATCGAGTTGATCTCGCAGATCGACGCGGACGTGGAGTATATCCTCGACCTGATCCGCGCGTACGCGACGGATGAAATCCCGAAGGACGCGAAATCGAAGGTCACGCCGGAACAGATCCTCCGCACGATCGGCGGAAATATCCAGCTTCGTCCGAAGAAGGAGCTCTTCGAAGCGTTCCTGCGCCGCGTCGACGAGAAGACGTATCTCGAACGCGCGGCGAACGGGTTCGACGTGCGCGAAGAATGGCGCGCGCTCGTCGACGAAGAGTATGAAAGGCGCCTAGACGCGCTCATCCAAGAGGAGCGCCTCAAGCCAGCGGAGACGCGCCAGTTCGTCCGCTCCGTCATCCACCGCGCGCGACTCGGCGACAACCCCGCCTATCTTGTCACCGGCAACGGAACCGACGTCGACAAGATTTTGCCCCCCGTCTCGATCTTTGCGAAGAAGGGCCCGAATCGCATGGAAGTGAGCCGCCGCGTTATCGCGAAGCTCCGCCGCTTCGTCGAAATCTTCGCCGGGGTTAAGCAGCCCGACGCGGAGGAACTATGAAGATAATCACGCTGATCGAGAATTCGGCGGAGCGGCGGGTAAGCGCGGAGCTGGAAGTCGAGCATGGTCTTTCCTTTTGGATCGAGAGGCGCGGGGGGGACGTTTGGCTCTCGGACGCGGGTCAGAGCGGCGCCGCGTGGCGCAACGCGGAGCGTCTGGGGCTCGATTTAGGGCGCGTCAAGGCGCTCGCGCTCAGTCACGGGCACTACGACCATACCGGGGGCGCGGTCGAGTTCGGGACGCGCTATCGGGACGCGAC
>CAKVCP010000060.1 GCA_934725735.1 uncultured Thermoguttaceae bacterium | reverse complement strand
TCCTCAGCACGAATTGCCTAAGGATTCGCCTCTAACAGGCGTTTCAGAACCGTTAGAGAACACAATCGACGTCAATGCGGAAGCAGACGCGGCGCGCGCAGACGCGCGTCAAACGACGGACGACGCGCCGGAAGACGACCGACCCTTCGAGATCAACGTCGCAAATCGAATTAAACGTCTTCCCCCCTACCTCTTCGCCGAACTCAACGCGCTGAAATACGCGAAACGCCGCAACGGCGCGGACGTCGTCGACCTCGGGATGGGAAGCCCCACCGACCCGCCCGATCCTCTCGTCGTCGAAAAACTCGCCGAAGCGATTAAGAACCCGAAAGTTCACGGTTACGGGGTCGCGAAGGGGTTGATGAACCTTCGTCGCGACGTCGCGGCGCGGTATTGGAAATATTACGGCGTGCGTCTGAATCCAGAAACGGAAGTGATGACGTCGCTCGGCTCCAAGGACGCGATCAGCCATACGATTCTCGCGCTTTGCGGACCTGGCGATCTTGCGATCGTCCCGTCGCCGTACTTCCCGGCGCACCTCTACGCGGTGATGCTCGCGGGGGGCGAAACGCTCGCGCTCGACGTGCGCAATCCCGAGCGTCTTCTTTCAGAAGTGGCGTACGCGTGCGAACGCTTCTTGCCGCGTCCTAAACTGATGCTGGTGAACTTCCCGCACAACCCGACGGCGACGGTCGTGGAGCGCGACTTCTACGTCGATCTCGTTCGTCTTGCGAAAAAGTACGGATTCATGGTCATGAGCGACCTTGCGTACGCGGATCTGACCTTCGACGGATACCAGACGCCGAGCTTCCTTTCGGTTCCAGGCGCGCTCGACGTCGGTATCGAAATGACGACGATGTCGAAGAGCTACAGCATGGCGGGCTGGCGCATCGGTTTCGCGTGCGGCAATAAGGAGATGGTTCGGGCCCTCGCGACGATCAAGACGTATTACGATTACGGGGGATTCTCTCCCCTTCAAATCGCGGCGATCGCGGCGATTCGCGAACTCGACTCCTACGTCGTGAATCAGGCGAAGGTCTACGAACATCGCCGCGACGTCCTCTGCGACGCCCTCGAACGCATCGGCTGGGAAGTCGTGCGCCCGAAAGCGTCGATGTTCGTCTGGCAGAAGGTTCCTGAGAAGTATCTCAAAGGGTGTACGACGTACGACTTCGCGATGCGACTCCTGCGCGACGCGAACGTCGTCGTTAGCCCCGGCTCCGCGTTCGGCCCCCTCGGCGAAGGGTATCTCCGACTCGCGGTCGTCGAGAACGAAGAACGCCTCCGCCAGGCGGTGCGCCAGATTCAACACGCCTTGAACGATTGATCCGACGTCATACCATAGCGTTGCGCGCGCGCGACGCTTTTTTTATGGGAAAAAACTTGAAAACGCCTCGCCCGCGCGTTACAATATCAGACGAACTGGGGGGCGTTCGCTCAATGAGGAAAAAGCTATGACGCAAGAAGACGTAAAAGACGTAACTATTAAGAATTACGAACCGATCATCGGCATAACGCAAGGAGACCCAGCGGGCGTAGGGCCCGAGATTATCGCGGGGGCTTGGCGCGATCTTTTCCCCGCGCCGGACGAACCGGGTTCTCTCGCGCTTCCGCCGTCGCGTCCCTTCGTCTTCGGCGATCCCGACGTCATCGCCCAAGGAATTCGCCTGCGCGACGTTCGCGCGCACGTCGTTCCCGTTCCCGCAGATAAGGTCGCGGAGCTCGCGCGGCAATACCCCGAGATCGGCGGGCCCGATATGATCCCCGTCGTACCGTGCTGTCAGCCCGAGGTTGCGAACATCGTCCTTGGTCAGATTTCCCCTGAAGGGGGGGAAGCGGCGTATCGCTCCCTCAACCGCGCAATCGATCTTGCGCTCGCGCATGAGATCGACGCGATCGTCACCGCGCCGCTCCACAAGGAGTCCCTGAATCTTGCGGGACGTCATTATCCTGGTCATACGGAGATCTTGGCGGAACGCTGCGGCGTGAAAGATTTCGGGATGGCGCTCTATTTGGGCCCGTGCAGGGCGCTCGCGTCCCCGACAGGGCTTGGGGTCGTGCACGTAACGCTCCATACGTCAATGCGCAACGCGCTCGAAGAAGTGACGCGTCAGAACGTTTTTGAGAAGATCGGGTTGATCCGCCGTTTCATGCGCGCGATCCTCAAGAAGGAACCGAAGATCGGCGTCTGCGCGTTGAACTGCCACTCCGGAGACGGAGGGCTTTTCGGCGACGAAGAGATCACGACGATCGCGCCGGCGATTCGCGACGCGCAGCGCGCGGGGGCGGTCGTCGCGGGACCTTTCCCGGCGGACACGCTCTTTTTGGACGCGAAGAACGGTCGCTTCGACGGTATCGTGGCGATCTATCACGACCAAGGTCATATCGCCGTCAAGATGCTCGACATGTTCGGGGCGGTAAACGTCGCCTTAGGTCTGCCGATCATTCGCACGAGCGTCGCGCACGGCACGGCGTTCAATATAGCGGGCAAGGGAATCGCGAAGACGACGAGTCTCATCGAAGCGACGCGGATAGCGACGCTCTTTGCGGAACAGGGTCTCACGCCGTGACGCAAGCGCCGCGTCGCGCCTCCTTCCCCCCGAGACGTCATTAAAACTACGCGCAGGACGCGTCGCGCCGCGCGGCAACGTGAAAGGGTCGCTATGAGCCAGGAACTAGAACGAGACTTCACCACGAAAGAAACTTCGACGGGAATCGTAATCACGGGAATGACCGACTCGCTCCGCGCGCGAGTTCAGCTCGGCGGGGAGTTGACGATCCCCAGTTCCCTGCGCGGGCGACCCGTCGTGAGAATCGGCGAAAAGGCGTTTCGCAACCTCTCCACGGTCGCGAACGTCGTGATCCCCGAAGGTATCGTCAGCATCGGTCGGAGCGCGTTCAAAGGAAGCGCGTCCCTCAAGAGCGTCTCGCTGCCGTCGACGCTCAAAGATATCGAATATCGCGCGTTTAAAGAATGTTCCGGGCTCGAAACGCTCGAACTTCCCGACTCGCTCGAACGAATCGACTCGAGCGCGTTCAAAAAGTGTTATCTTCTCGAAAGCGTCAAGTTCGGGTCGGGGCTGCGCGAAATCGGCGATTCCGCCTTCAAAGGGTGTTTTTCGCTACGCAACGTCCAGCTTCCCTCCTCCGTCGCCTTCCTCGGGGACGGAGTCTTCGCGGAATGTGAAGCGCTCGAATCGGCGGAGCTGATCTGCAACGCCCAAACGATCGGCGTCGGGCTCTTCTACGGATGCGGGGCGCTCCGGAGCGCGACGCTTCCTCCGAATCTCGAAGAGCTCCCAGAAGGAACCTTCAAGGGATGCGCGGCTCTTCGAAGCGCGCAACTCCCGCCGAAAGTCAAACGAATCGGCAAAAACGCGTTCTTTGGCTGCGCGGGTCTTCATAAGATCGAACTCTCTCCGAAGATCGTCGATATCGACGAAGGCGCCTTCTCGGAAAGCGGACTCAAACACGCGATTCTCCCCGAGGGATTGACGCGCTTGAGCGAATCCCTCTTCAAGAAATGCGCGCGCCTCGAAAGCGTCGCGCTCCCGTCGAAACTCGTCAAAATCGAAAGCTCCGCGTTCCAATACTGTCCGCGGCTGACAAGCCTCGTTCTCCCGTCGGGGGTCAAACTCATCGGCGACGACGCCCTCCACGGGTGCGAATCCCTTATGAGCGTCTCCCTCCCGGAAGGGCTGATGCGGATCGGTCGAGGGGCGTTCCAAGGTTGCGCGGCGCTCCCGACGATTCATATTCCTGAGAGCGTTGTGCGAATCGGCGCGTTCGCGTTCGCGCATTGCACGGCGCTCTGCGGCGAAGACGACGGAATCATGGAGCTTCCCCCTTCTCTCGTCGAACTTGGGTACGGCGCTTTCGGCGGCTGCTCTTCGATTTCCGGGTTCTACATCAGCGCGAATAACGAAACTTATCGAGTCGTGAACGACGCGCTCATGACAAAGTCGGGTACGCTCGTGAGTTATCCTTCGGGTCGGCAAGCGCGCGCGTTCGACATTCCCCCCGAGACGACGGAAATCGGGCAATACGCTTTCGTCGACAGCGGTCGTCTCAACGCGGTTTCGATCCCCTCGGGGGTTCGCAGAATCGGAGAATACGCGTTCTGGGGTCGGTCCGGTCTCAGATCGATCGAGATTCCGCCGACGGTCGAATCGATCGGCGAGAACGCGTTCCGCGGTAAAATCACGCTCGTAGTCAAGACGGGGAGTTACGCGGAATCGTGGGCGCAGGAGAATCTTCATTCCCACGAATCAAACTGAGAAATAGGCGACTAAGAGATAGCCAACGGAAGGGGACGCGGCGTTCCCTTCCGTTTTTTTTTGCTCAGAGAAATAGCTCGATAATAAAGACGACGGCGAAACACGCGACGACGGCGTGGAAGAGCTTTCCGCCGAACCATGCGACGAGGACGCCGACGGCGAGCGCCGCGAGCCCCGACCAGGGAGTCTGCGTCGCGTAAACGATCGCCGGGCACGTCATCACGGAAAGAGTGACGTAAGGCGTGTAGTAGAGGAAGGAGCGCACGAAACGATTCTTGATCGGTCGACGAATCAGCGTCAGGGGCAGGACGCGCAGCAGGAAGGTGAAGAGCCCCATCAGGAAGACGGAAAGATAGACGTGCTCTTGAGTCATGAGGCGTTCTCCTCTTTCTTCTGAAGGTCTTCCCCGTCTTCGTCGGGAACGGGACGCGCGATTGCGGCGATCGCCGCGATCACGACTGTCAACGCGACGACCCGCGTTCCCGCGTCGAGCGCGTTCAAGCCGGGAATATACTCCGCCGCGAACCCCGCGAGCATCGACGCAGGCACGACGACGCGCAGAACGCGATGCGACCGCGCGGGGGGTATGACGATCGCGATAAACATGGCGAAGAGGGTGACGCTGAAGGCGCTGACCCATCGGATCGGGAGCGCGTTTCCCGCAATCACCCCGAGCGACGTTCCCAAAATCCACGGCGGAAGCGCGGTGACGTAAACGCCGTAGACGAAACGCGGATTGACGAATCCGGGCCGCGCGATCGTGACGCCGAAGATTTCGTCGGAGAGCCCGTAGGCAATCATGGCGCGATGAAAGAAGGAGAGCTTCTCATGCGCGCGTTGACTCAAGGCGCATGACATGAGGAAATAACGCGCGTTGGCGATGATCGTCGCCAAGATCAACGCCCAAAACGCGGCGTTTGCGCCGATCGAGGTAAAGCCCGCGTATTCTCCCGCGGAGGCGAGGCACAGCGCGCTCGCCAATCCCCCCTGCGCCGCGTCGAGCCCAGCGTTGCGCGCGGCGACGCCTAGGGCGAAGGAGACGGCGAAATACCCCGCGCCGATCGGGGCTCCGGCGCGAATTCCCTCTCGGAACGCGCGGCGATTCTCCGGATTCGCGCTCGAATACTCGGAAGACACGACTATTCCTCCTCTTGCGCGGCCTCTTCCCGCTCGGCGGCGTTCTCGGCGTCCTTGACCTTGGGCGGACGGTTCTCTCCCGAGATGATCGGGATCGCGTCGACGGCGGGATCTTCTTTAATCGGAACGACGACGTTCCCCGCGCCGAGATAGATTCGCGCGGTCGGTCCGCCGGGAACGGCGGCAAACTTCTCGCGGTTGCTGAAACGCAGCGCGAGAGCGCACGCGGTCATGATGTAACGCTGAAGCTCCTCCGAGACGACGCCGGACGCGGAGCCGTACTCCGGAGCGTCGTCGCAAACGAGGAGCGCCGACGCGCCCATGTAGTTCTCGGGGAAGATCAACGCGCCGTTCGAACGCACGGGGTCGGCGAAGAGCTTGTCGATCATCTTGCAGTCGGCGGCGTTTCGGGCGACGACGACGTAGGCGTTTTCGTCGATTCTCATGCGGCGTCCGCAGAAGAGGACGCGCGCGTCCCAAAGTGTCGGATTCGGCTTATGGCGGAGCATGTCGCGCACGCGCGGCGCGAAAGAGCCTTCGCATAGGGCGCATCCGCTCGACGGCTGGGGAATGTGCTTGAGTCCGAACTTTTGACGCGCGTACGCGATGAGTTTGATCCGGCTTCTTCCGGAAAAGGCGCGCTGCGCTTCGCGGTCGACGACGCCGTCCTTCTCGACGTCGGTAATCGGGAGCAACTTCGCGCAAAGAGGGCGCAGGAGCTTGCCGCCGAGCCCCGATTCGCGATTGAGGAGCGTTAGCTGATGAACCTTCTGGCTATTGGGGCGCTGTCCGGCAATCTCTCCCGTGGCGACGAATTCGGCGCCGATCTCTTCCATGAGCTTCTTCGCTTCGCGGAGCATGTGGGCGCGACAGTCCAAGCACGGATTGACGTTCGAACCGTATCCCCATCGCGGATGGGCGAGCATGTCGACGTACTCTTGCCCGAAGGATCGAATCACGAGATCGATTCCAATCTCTTCAGCGCATTTTTTCGCTTCTTTCGAGCAGTCGTGAAAAGGAGTAATCATGTTGAGTCCGACGACTTCGAACCCCTGATCTTTAAGCATGCAAGCGGCCAAAATGCTGTCTAAGCCGCCCGAAAAAAGAACGATCGCTTTCATAAAACAAGACTCCCAGTCATGACGAGGGACATACGCCCGGTATAAGTCGGATTAGGAGAGGCGGAAGCTCCCCCCAGGATATAAAAAAAGCCGCCCCAATATATAAGGACGGCTTTAAGCCAGCGGGGAGAATCGAACTCCCAACCTTCGCATTACGAATGCGACGCTCTGCCAGTTGAGCTACGCGGGCTTCAAGCCACCGTAAAAACATTGTCGTTTTCATCGGTAAACCTACGAATATTCTAGGCGATTACGGCGACGCGTCAAGGAGCGTCCCCGAAAATATTAGGAAATTCTATAAAGAAGGCTCCCTACAAGAATCGCGACGAGCTCCGCCTCCGCGCCTACCGCGAGCGCCTTACGACGGGTTCGTCCCCAGAAATCCGCAAGCGCAAGGCGCCACGCCGTCTCCGTCGCGCTCGGCGGCGTTCCGCGCGTCGTCTCAAGCTCCGCTTCCACGAAGTCGTGAAAACCCGGCGCGTCCGAAAGCGCGTCCGTCGTCGGCTCCTTCAAATGACGCGCCTTCTCCGAAAAACGCGTCCCTCTTCGCGATAAAAAACCTTCCGCCTTAAATATAAGCCCAAACGTCAGACCCGCAACCCCAAGGAGCAAACACGACGTCAAAGGCCCGCGCGTCCCCCACGCGAGCGTCGCCATATAGATCGTCCAACTCGTCGCAAGAAAAACCCCAAACCAGAAACGCCACGCGCTACGCTGCGCCCCGCTCAAAAGCATGTGTCCGCAAAATCCCACGAAAAGAAGCGTCGACGCGCACTGCGCTCCCCAAGACGCCCATAACGGCGCGACCTCTCCAAACGCCGCGTCCCAATACGCCGGAATCGACGCCCAACCGAGCGCCAAGCCCCCCGCGAAGAGCCCTAAGCCCCGCAGCGCCGCGTTCTTATACGCCGCCCCGTACCAGTAGAGGAAAAACGCGACGATCCCCAACGTCGGAGCAGACGCCGTCAACGTGATCCACGCCCCCCGATATGACAAAATCGTCCAAAAGCAGAGCGCCCCGAAAAGCGTCGCGACCGATCGGCTCGACAAACGCCACGCGCGAAATACCCCCGCCGCGCAAACGAACATCACCGCCATCGTCGCGAACCGACTATCCGATGTCGTCTCCCAAAAGAGCGCGAGAACCCCCGTCAAATAACATACGCCGCGCGTTCTCAAGACGCACGCGAAGAATAAGGAGGCGAAAGTCCACGCCCCGAGCGCGGCGAGGAGTGCGTCTCCGAAGGCGCTCCAAAACTTCTCGGAGCCGAGCGTTAAGGACGCGTCGGTCGCGCCCAAGGCGAGCGCGGGGCCAAAAAAGAATTGTGAAATCGCGAAGAAGAGTCGCGCGCGCGGATCTTCCTCGCGCGACGCTATCGCGATCGCCATAGGCGCGGCGACGATCGCAAGCGCCACGCCGACGCGGATAAGGGACGCCGCGTTCGGAAGCGCCGTCGAAAAGGCGAGTATCGCCGCGCTCATGAGCGCCAAATAACCTAGCGCCGCCATAACGGCGAAGGACCATGCGCGGCGCGCGGCGTCAACCTTGAGACGCGTCGACTTCGCGTCCAATTCCGACGACGCCTCGACGCGCGGCGCGGAGGCCTGCGCGCGTCCGTCAAGCGGATACGTTGCGCAATCGTCGTTATCGAAGTCGAGACCGTCGCCTATTTAGTCGTCATGTCCGTGCATTTCTGGCCCTCGAAAAGATCAGATAGTTTTTGATTTGGCCTACGCGACGGAAGAATAGCTCGCCGCTCGTTCCCATTATAAATACGACGCGTTATTAAAAAAGCCGGTTCCCTCGAAAAGAAGAGAACCGGCGCAGCGCGCGGGGAATCGTAACCGCGTCGCTGGGATAATATCTCCTTGCGTCAGAATCCGAAGAGAAGACCGAGGCTTCCGATGTGATTCGTCTGACGTTTGTTGAAAAGGCAGTCGTAATCGACGGAGCACGCCAACATTCCCAAGAGCGAGAGCCGCAGCCCGGCGCCTCCCCAGAAGGTATCGCTGCCGCCCCCTTCGCCGACAAAGTACGGCGACGCGGGGGAGAACGTCCCCGGAACGCGTCCATAGCTGAAAGTTCGCATCGATTCGGTCTTGTCGCGCAACTCCGTCGTCCACGCCATTCGACCTTGCAGCGTAAAGGAATCGAGCCCCGCAAGGTTCAGATCGATACGCGACCCGAGCGTGAGTTTGCACGAATTGTATTTGTCCTTTCCGCTCTCGCGGCTCCACGTCTGCGCGTCGAATCCTTCGTGACGCACGTTCGAATAATGATAGGAGCCGAAAGGCTTTAACACAAACATTCCGCCCGCCATCATCTCGTAGCCCGTCTCAAAGTATCCCGACGACTGCGACCCGTCGAAAGATCGGCGCCCGCCTCTTCCCTTCGCCGTATACTTGTCGACCCCGTAGAGCCCGGCCAAGGCGAAGTAAAAACCTCCCGAGTTCAAATACAAGGACGCGCCCCCCGAGTTGTCCTTCTGCTCGACGCGCCCCGGCGTGAAAAACTCATGGTCGCGATGATAGTTGTAAAATCCCGAGAGAGTCGCGGCGCCGAGCGGGAGATTGAGCCCGACCGACGCGCCGGTGTAATTCCCCTGAACTTCGCGATTTCCCCAACCATTGGGTTCGATCTCGCCGCTTCCCGAATACATATTTCCCCAGAACTGAATCGTCTTGAAGGAAGGCAAATTGACGGAACCGCGAACGACGACGTCTTGAGCGCCAAGCGCGGCGTACGGAGCCTCTACGTCGAGAGTCTTCGGCGCGCCGCTGAAAAAACGGTCGCCGAGGGAATCGAGAAAGGCGGCGTTCGTCGCGTCGTAGGCGGCGGCGTCGAAAGTCGAATCGGCGTCGAAAGCAAGATCGTCGAGTCGATCCTCGCGAAATTCTCCGAGGCAGTCGAGGACGCCGGAATCCGCGCGCGCCGATTCGAGCGCCGCGCACGCGCAGAATAAGACTGCGCACAGAACCGCGCAAGGCGAAAAAATCTGTCGCAATGAGTTGGACGTCATGAGAATCTCCCGGCGCGCCGCGTTGCAACGACGTTTTTGCGTCGTTTAGTCGTAAAAAGAAGTGAAAATGAAACGTCCTCACAAGACGCTCCATCAATATTATCGTCATAATTCGCAAAAAACTTAAAACAAACCGTTAAATTTAATCAATCCATATTTGAAAAATTGTCGCCTTCTTATATACTAGAGAGATTGAAATAATAGGCGGATGGTTTTTCCCGTATGGGGAGAGTCGAGACGCTCATGAGATTGGCGCGAATAAAAGCGTCGGTCGGTATTTATTCGAGAAATTTGCGCGTGGGGCGAATAGCGCCGCGCTCAGAGCTGTAGTACGCGTTAGGATCAGTAATTCCAATGGCTAAGCATAATCCCTTTAGTATTTTCCGCCGCAACCAACGCGCGTGGATGGCGGGTTTAACCCTCTTTACGATGTTCTCCTTCATCGCGCTCGGTTCGATGCTGCAGTGCGTAGGTTCCAAAAACGAAGGCGGACCGCGTTACACGGGCAAAGTGGCCTCCACGCAGAAGTTCGGCGAACTCGATTACAATGAATTCCTAGTTTTACGTCAAGACGCGTACCGTCTTAGCATATTCCTCGAGTCCGTCGCGCGCGCGGCGCAGGAACTTCAGGCGCAGCCTTCGGACGCGTTGACGACGCTTAGCATGGAAATGAATATCGCGAAGTCGAACGCGGACGCGATCGTCGACCGTTGGCTTATCGGCAAATACGCGGCGGCTGAAAAGATGCAACCCAGCGACGCCGCGGCGCTCGAATACCTCAAGCTCCTTACGACGGTCGTTCGTTATAACGCGGATCAGACGCAAGAAGTCGGCTCCCTTCCTGCGGACGCGCTCCAGTACTGCATGCGTAGCGCGGGCTACACCGACTCGACGCTCGTCGACGCGCTCAAAACGCAGCTCGCGTTCGATCGCTATATCCGCAAGGCGGACGCCGGTCGCCGCATGGATCCCTGGTACAACCAGTCAAGCCTCGCGCAGATCGCTTACGGTCACGGCGAACCCCTTTCGGCTCCCGCCGACGCTCTTGAAGCGTACGACGCGTTGAATCGCCAGGCGAAGGCGAAGGTCGCCGTCTTCAAGGCGAGCGATTACGTCGCCGAAGTCGCCGATCCTAGCGAAGCGAAACTTCAGGCGCTCTACGAACAATACAAAGACGTCGTCTTCCACGCCGATTCCGATCGCCCCGGCTTCACTCAGCCGACCAAGGTCGCTCTCGAAGTCGTCCGCGCCGTATTGACCGACGAAGTCCTCGACGCGATCCCGATGGAAGACGTTCAGAAGTACTACGACGAACATAAAGAAGAATTCCGGATTCCGAAACGCGCGACGGCGCCCGTCGCTCCTGAGTCCGCGCTTCCTGAAGTCGAAACGCTCTCCATTCCTGAAGACGCGCTGAACGCGATCGGCGAATCCGCCGAAGAAGCCCCCGCGCCTGCTGAAGAAGCCCCCGCGCCTGCTGAAGAAGCCCCCGCGCCCGCCGAAGAAGCCCCCGCGCCTGCTGAAGAAGCCGCTTACACGACCTCCGCGACTCAGAACCTCTACGCTCAGGAAGCGCAAGAAGCCGCCGCGCCCGTCGAGGAAGCCGCGCCTGCTGAAGAGGCCGCGCCTGCTGAAGAAGTCGAATACGACTATATGGAGCTCGAAAATGTCGAGCTTATCATTCGTCGTCGTATCGCCGCGGAACGTCTCAACGCGAAGATGGCGGAAATCTACGGCAAACTCCAAGACTACTATCGCGCGACGATCTCCGCTAAGGAAGGTCAGGATCCCGAAAAGGTCAACCTCAAAGCGCTCGCCGACGAAAACGGTCTCCAGTACTTCGTCACGACTCGTCCCGACGGCGAAAGCTCCGTCCCCGTTCTGGTCTCTCAGGACGAAGCGAGCATCATGGACGTTCTCCCCTCGTCGGAATTGCGGACGCTCTACGAATCGGCGCCTCTTCCTTACGCGCCGCGCCGCGTCGGCAATTACGATCCCGCCGATCCTATGTCGCAGTACCGAATTCCTGACGAATTCTACGTCTATCGCGCGATCGACGTGAAAGCGCAGTATAGTCCCGAATTCGAAGAAGCGCGCGACGCGGTTCTTGAGACGTACAAGCTCCTCGAAGGCGCGAAGATCGCCGAAAAGAAGGCGCAAGAGTTCTACGCTCAAGCGTCGGCGGAAGGCGCCGACTTCGACAAACTCGCCGCCGACGCCAAGGCGCAAGTCGTCGAAACGGAGAAATTCTCCTGGTTCAAGCCGTCGTACTCCGCTTACGGCGCGTCTGCGGAACCCTCCGAAATCCGTGAAGCGGGCGTCGAAGCCGGTCAGGCGGATCGCGACAACAAGGGTATCGTCGCTCCGGGTTGGGACTTCTACGAAACCCTCTTCGGGCTCGATCTCAACGGGGTCGGATTCTGCCTCAACCAGTCGAAAGACCGCGTCTTCGTCCTGAAGGTCGTCGAGAAAGACGGCGACGAGTTGATCTCCGACTCCTTCGACCAGATTGCGACGGATCAGTCCGCGTCTTACGTCCAGATGATGATGCGTCGCGCGCGCGTCGAAAAGTTCCATGAAGACTTCATGAAGGAACTGCGCGACGACAGCGGCTTCAACTGGCTCTGGATTCCCCAAGTCGAGGAAGGTCGCTGATCTTTAGCGCGCGCCTTCCCGACGCGCTCTGAAACGCGTAAAGCAACTTGACGCTGAGGCAGCCCGCGCCGCGCGGTTCCTCGGCGTCTTTTTTTCACCCAATGCGGAGGTATTCGTATGTCATCCCCCAGGGGCAAGGGGCGCCGCGCCATGAAGATTGCCGCGCGCGCGGCGATCCTCG
>CAKVCP010000059.1 GCA_934725735.1 uncultured Thermoguttaceae bacterium | reverse complement strand
GTATATGGGAGATATCAAGAGTCCAAGTAGAATTTTAGAAAGACAGTAGAAATTTAGTAGATTTCTACTCATGATGAATAAAATACGCGCATAGAAAAAAAGACGCCCCGACACAGGGCGTCTCAAATCGGTTAGCTCAGGAAAGTTCAGAGGAGGCTTTCGGGATTCGCGATAGGAGCGGCGAGGTCGTTGGCGTCGGCGGGAGCAGGCGCGGGCGTTGCGTCTGGCTCCGGAGTCGCGACCGAGGGGGCGGGAAGCGTCGCGTCAGTCGTCGGCGCGGGGGCGGCTTGTTGTTCCGCCTGCGGAATGTAGCCCGAGACCTGCTGACGCGTGAGGAGCTTCAGGATCGTCTCGATTCCCGAGAGCGCGTCGCCGAGTTTGTCGACGCGCGTCTTCAGGTCGTTGATCGAGGCGTTGAGCCCTTCGATATCTTTGGGCGTGACGATGTGGAAGGGGTTATTCGCTTCTTCCGCCTGTCCGGCGCTCGCCGCCCACGAACCTTCGACAAGATTCGTTTCCTGATAATTCGGATTCGACATTCGCGCGACCTCGTTGTCGACGTGCCCCGCGAGTTTGAAAAGTCCGGCTTCTCGCAGTAGCCGCGCGGCGTCGGAGGCCTTCTGCATCCGCGCGTTTTGTTCGTTGTAGACGTTGAGCGCGTTGGAATCGGGGGTGACGAGACGATTCGCTTCGGGTATTCCCGCGAGTGGATCGTTTTGCTGAACGGGGGTTGTCGGAGCGGGAGTCGCGGGTGCGCTCGCTAGCTTGGCGTCGAGGTCTTTGAGCTGGGCGTAGATCGTTTGGAGTTCCTGACGCAATGTCTGCGCAAGGACTTCTTCTCCCGGCTGGAGCGCGCGGAGGGTCTGCTGAATCTGCTGATACTGAAGGACGAGATCGGCTTTCTGTTCGCGCAAGAGGGCGGCTTCGCCATTCGAGAGCGCGTTGGCGTCGAGGAGCGCTTGACGGGAATCTTGGGCGTTCGGAGCGTTGAGCGCGGGATTCGCGAGGGCGTAAGGATCGTTAAGATTCGCGGAGGCGTTCTGCGCTTCGCGCGCTTGTTTGAACGCGGAATAATTGGCGGCCTCGCTCTCAAGACGCATCGCTTGGGACTGAAGCGCGGAGAGCTCTTGAATCGTCTTCTGCTGGGCGTTCTGCTCTTCGACGGAGGTCGGCATTGTCTGAAGGGAGGCTTGCAATTCGTTAATGCGCGCGCGGATCGTCGCGAGTGTTTGCGAATTGTCCGTCGCAACGGGCGCGGCGTTCGTCGTCGCCGAGGGGGCGGGAATAGTCGCCGCGCCGGGAACGACCGCTTGGGGCGCGGCTGAGGCGTTGGCGGCGGTCGTTTGGCCGACGACGCGGTTGGCGTCGACGAGCGACCACGAGATGAGAGCGGCGACGGCGCCGCAGGCTGTCGCGACGTAGATACGCTTAGCGAATTTCTTATTCTTCGTCATGGGAGTGTCCCTAAATCACGTCTTAAAATGTGCGTCCGACTGGCGGACGTCCAACGAGTCTATTACTAGTTAGATCATCCGCGCAGGGGGATAAGTTGAGGAATAGCCGCGCAAGTTTTTTAAAAAGAATGCTTTGCGCGTCGCTTAAAACGTTTAGGAAACCTTTAAGCGTTGAGGCGAGAAGTCAAAACGAAAAAGACGCAAACGTTTAGGAAGCGTTTGCGTCTTGGACTTTTCGATTATCGCAGGGCGATTTCGTTCGCCTTGAGGAAGTCGAGGAACTTTTGATGGAAGTCTTCGATCTCTTCGCCGCTCAAGGTGTGATCGACGGCGCCGATCTCGAATCGGAAGGAGTAACTCGCCATTCCCTTGTCGAGGCCCTTGCCCTTGTAGAAGTAGACGAAGTCGCGTTTGAGAAGGAGCGGATGCGAGAATTCGTCGAGCTTCTTCGCGAGTCCTTCGTAACCCGATTCGAGGGGCCACACGAGGGAGAAGTCCTGCCACGAGCCGGGCAACTTGCGCGGTTCGGTAAAGGTCAAGGTCGGATAGAGGGAGCCGGAGAACTTGTCGAGCTCGATTTCGAACCATACGACCTGACCGCCTTCGGGCGAGACCTTCGCGAGGGTTTCCTTGTCGAGGACGCCGAGGGCGCCGACCTTCTCCGTTCCGACGTAGACGTCGACGGCGTAGTCCGCCTTCTGCCATGGGGTAACGTCTTCTTTCGTCGCGGCGAAAGCGAAGGTTGAACCGTTTTGGAGGAGCGCTTTTCCGACGTCTTCGATCGCGGCCTTGATCTCAAGGTAATGATCGTCGAGGGATACGCCCGACTGGATGAAGCTCAGGCCCGCGAGACGTCGGCGTTCGTCGCACTTCTCCGCGCTGTCGACGGGCTTGCGCTGATCGTCGACGGCGCCCTTGAGGAGGTAGACATGTCCCAACTCGAAGACGCGGAAAGAATCGCGGAACGGTCGATTCTTCTGAACGAGAGCGAGGAGGTTGGGCATAAGGGTCGTACGTAGGCGCGCTTCGTACGGGGCGACCGGGTTGAGAAGCTCAAGGGTCGCGCCGGGGTCAAATCCGAGCTTGTTCGTCCATTGATCGTTCGTCCAGCCGTAGTTGTGGACTTCGAGGAATCCGTAAGAGGCGGCGAGAATACGTCTTGCGCGGTGTTCGAGTCGAATATATTCGTCGACGTGGAGCGGACGGATCGGGGAGGTTGGAAGAACCGGCTTGATATTGTCGAAGCCGAAGATGCGCGTCACTTCTTCGACGATATCCTCTTCGATCGAAATGTCCTTTTCGCTTCGGAAGGAGGGAACGCCGACGCGCAGTGTTCCGTCTTCGAGGAATTCCGCTTCAAACTGGATCGAGCGAAGGATTTCGAGCGTTTTTTCTTGAGGGAAGTCGACGCCCACGAGCTTGTTCATTCTTCCGGGTGGAAGTTCGACGTATCGTGTTTTGTCGTGAAGATTCCCGGCGAGTGAGTAACGCGTTTCGACCTTGTAGTCGACGCCGGACTCTTCGACGAGTTTAAGGATGCGCTCGGCGCCGACCTTGCAGTTTGCGGGGGGCTGCGTCTTTTCGTAGCGCTGAGAGGCGTCGGTTCGTAGGTCGAGCCGCTGTGAGGTGCGGCGGATGCGGGCGGCGCGGAAGTTTGCGGATTCGAGCATGACGCGCGTCGAGGCGTCGGTGATTTCCGTTTCGAGTCCGCCCATGATCCCAGCGATGGCGACGGGCTTATCGCCGTCGCAGATCATCATGTCGTCGGGCTTCATTTTGCGTTCGACGCCGTCGAGAGTCTGGAAGACGCCCTCTTTTCCCATCGGCGCGACGCGGATATTGGAGACTTTGTCGGCGTCGAAGGCGTGGGACGGCTGACCGAGCTCGAGGGAGACGTAGTTGGTGAGGTCGACGAGAAGGTCGTATGTGCGCTGCCCAAGAGCGTGGAGACGACGCTGCATTTTGATCGGAGAGGGGACGCGCGTGGAGCCCGCTTTAATGCTGAAGACAATGCCGGAGTAGCAGAGGCAGTTTTCGTCTTCGATGGCGACGGGGAACGCGGGTAAGGAGTCGTACTGATCGACGTTGTGTCGCGGAAGAGGCTTTAGCTCCCTGTGGAAGATGGCGGCGAGTTCTCGCGCGAAGCCGTAATGTCCCCAGAGGTCGGGACGGTGCGTAAGGCTCTTGTTGTCGATTTCGACGAGCGTGTCGGTTTTGGGAACGAAGTCGGAGAAGTTGGCGCCGACGGGAGTGGAATCGGGACATTCGAAGAGGATTTCGTGCCAAGTCGACATTCCCAGTTCTGCGGCGCTGCACAGGATCCCCTCGCTCTTATAGCCGTAGACGTCCGATTCTTCAATATTTTTTTCGCCTAGGGAGACGCCCGCGGGAGCGAAAGGGGCCTTGAGTCCGACGCGCGCGTTTGGAGCGCCGCAGACTGTTTGGTAGGTCTTTTCGCCGCAAGAGACGACGCAGAGGTTTCGCGTCTTTCCTTCGGGGGTCTGGAAAGGCGTAGCGGAGACGATTTGTCCGACGAGGACTCCGTCGACGAAACGCGTGACGGTCGAGATCCCCTCGACTTCCGCCGTCGCCATGGTGAGACGATCGGCGACGACCTTCGGATCGAGGTCGGAGATATCGACGAAGTCGGAGATCCAATCCAGGGAAATAAACATGAGACGCCTCTCAAGGTAATGAGGAAGTGGAACGACGCGTTTGCGTCGCGAGAATAACATTAAAAAAGGGGCGCGGGATCAAGGGAAGACCCCGCGCCGTGCGGATCACTGCGCGTCGTCCTGGAGCAGCCAGACGAGCAAACCTTTTTGAGCGTGCATTCTGTTAGCCGCTTCTTCGACGATGCGGCTCTGAGTGGAGTCGATGACCTCGTCGGTGACTTCGAGTCCGCGTCGCGCGGGCAAGCAGTGCATGAAAATGGCGTCCTCGCGCGCGGCCTTCATGAGGTCGGCGTTGACTTGATACTGCGAGAAGGCCTTGACGCGTTCTTCATTTTCACTTTCCTGTCCCATGCTGACCCAGACGTCGGTGCAGACGACGTTGCAGTCGCGAACCGCAGCCTTGGGATCGGAGACGAAGGAGAGGGAGAAGCCGGGCTGGCGACGAACGGTCAGAGCGTCGATTTCTTCTTTGGAGAAGGCGTAACCTTCGGGAGAAGAGACGACGAAGGGGACGCCGAGCATCGCGGCGGCTTCGATAAAGCTCGCGGCGACGTTGTTGGAGTCTCCGACCCATGCGATCTTCACGTCGTCGAAAGAGCCGAACTCTTCTTTGATCGTGAGCATGTCGGCGAGCGCCTGACAGGGATGCGATTTGTCGGTGAGGGCGTTGATAACGGGAACGGAAGAGTATGACGCGAACTCTTCGACCGTTTTGTGGCTCTTGGCGCGGAAGGCGATGCAGTCGACCATTGAGCTGAGGACGTGGGAGACGTCTTTGATCGATTCGCGCTTTCCGAGGCCGATGTGTTGTTCTTCGAGGAGCATGGAGCCGCCGCCTAGATGGGTCATACCCGCCTCAAAACTGACGCGCGTACGCAACGACATCTTCTCGAAGATCAGACCAAGAACCTTGCCTTCGAGGAGTTTAGGACGACTTCCAGCTTTGAAATCGGCCTTAATCTTTTCAGCGGTTTCGAGAATCGTTTTGAGTTCTTCCGCCGTAAGATCGGAGAGTGTGAGAATGTGTCGCAGAGGCTTCATGTCAGGCTCCCTTTCGTAAAGCCGCCTCGATGACGTCGAGACCTTCGTCAAGGACGTCGAAGGGCGTGTTGACTGCGGGCAAGAGTCGAATGACTTTGCCGTGAGTGCAGTTAATAAGAACTTTGTTTTCCATACAACGCTGGACGAAACATGTTCCGTCGATTTTGAGTTCGCAACCGATCATGGCGCCGACGCCGCGCACCTCGGAGACGATATCTAGATCGTTCTTCCACTGGTTCATGCGCGCCTTGATGTGCTCGCCCATTTTTTTGGCAAGATCAAGATAGCCGTATTCTTCCACCATCTTGATCGTTGCGATACCGGCGCTAGCCGCGACAGGGTTGCCGCCGAAGGTCGAAGCGTGCATACCCTTGCGCAGGCTTGGCGCCAGTTCTTGCTTGCAAAGCATCGCGCCGGCGGCGACCCCGCTGCAAATCGTCTTCGCCAGGGTCATAATATCGGGCGTGACGCCGAAATACTGATACGCGAACCACTCGCCCGTTCGTCCGCATCCGGTCTGAACTTCGTCGAAGACGAGAAGGAGCCCGCGCTCGTCGCACAGGGCGCGCAGCCCTTCCAAGAAGCCCTTCGGAGGCATGTTGACGCCCCCTTCGCCCTGGATCGGTTCGAGCATAATGGCGGCGGTTTCGTCGTCGATCGCGTTCTTAACCGCTTCGAGATCGCCGAAGGGACAGTAGACGAAGCCCGGAAGGAGGGGCTCCAATCCCTGGTGATACTTCTCCTGAGCCGTGGCGGTAACCGTCGCCATCGAACGCCCGTGGAAGGAGTTCAAGAAGGTGATGATCTTATACTTTCCCTTCGCGGAATGGAGACGCGTGAGTTTGATCGCGGCTTCGTTCGCTTCCGCGCCGGAGTTGCAGAAGAAGGCCTTTCCGCCGAAGCTTCGTTCGGAGAGCATCTGGGCCCAAACGCCTTGTTCTTCCATATACCAGCTGTTGGGAACGTGCAGGAGTCGTTCGACCTGATGTTCAAGGGCTTCGACGACCGGTTTGGGGCTGTGTCCGAAGAGGTTGCACCCCCAGCCGGGGAAGAAGTCGATATAACGGTTTCCTTCCGCGTCGAAGATGAAGGGGCCCTCGCCGCGCGTGAGCGCGACGGGGTAACGCGTGTAGTTTGGAATAACGTATTTATCGAAGAGTTCAATAATTTCCTGCGAACTTCTGGACATAGTATGCAGCCTTGAATATAAAAAGGTCGTAAAAGACTAGAGTTTTCTTTTTCGTGGAAAAGACGGGACGGAGAAGGGTCACGCGCGGCGTTCGTTGACGATTTCCGTACCGACGCCTTGGCTCGTGAAGATTTCGAGCAGGATCGCGTGGCGGAGTCTTCCGTTGATGATGTGGATTTTTTCGACGCCGCGTTCAATCGTTTTGAGGCACGATTGAATTTTGGGGATCATGCCGCCGACGATAGCGCCGGAAGCGAGCAATTTTCGAGCTTCGTCCGCGGTCAGAGAATCGATCATCGAGTTGGGATCGTTCGGATCGGTGCGCACGCCGTTGACTTCGCTGACGAAGACGAGTTTGTGAGCGCGGAGCTGCTTGGCGACTTCGGTCGCGGCGACGTCGGCGTTGACGTTCAGACCTTGGTTTTCCGAGCCTTCGAGGACGGTGTAGGAAGGAATGACGGGTATGATCCCTTGATCGCAATATTCTTCTATCTTCTTAACGTCGACGCGCGTGACTTCGCCGACCCATCCGAGGTTGACGTTTTCGCCGGCGTCGTCTTTGATCGCCGCTTTTTTGCCATAAAGGACGTTCGAACCGAAAGGTTCGGAGAGCGCGACGGCTTCTCCGCCGTAGAATTTGATTTGGTCGACGAGGCCGCCGGAGATTTGACGAGCGAGGACTTCGCGCACGACGCCGAGGGTGGCTTCGTCGGTGTATCGTCGTCCTTGGACGAAGGTCGGTTGAATCCCGGCTTTCTTCATCGCTTCGCTAATGGCGGAGCCGCCTCCATGAACGACGACGGGCTTCATCCCGACGGTTTCCATGAAGACCAGGTCGATAATGAGATGCATCATGGCGACTTCGTCTTCCATGAGACTGCCGCCGAGTTTAATCACCGTGATCTTCCCGCGGTGCTCGCGAATCCATTTCATGGCTTCGATCAGGACGTCAGCCTTTTCGCTTGCGTCTTTATTTTCAAACATTCGTCGAGCTCCTTTTAAAACCGGCGTCGCGAGGCGCGTCGGATAAAATAAAGGTATTGTAATTGATAATGAGTGCGTGGGGGGGGGGGAGGGTGTTGTTGGTATGGTTTATGGCGCTGAAAGAGCAGGGGGTATAAAATGAACAAGGTTTTGCGAAATTCGCCGGAAGACGAGAGTTGCGCAAAACCTAGAATAAAAGCCGTGGCTTCAAGCACGATGGCCGCTTACAGGAAGTTCTCAGTCTCCAACGTAGGGCATGAGGGCCATGAAGCGGGCGCGCTTGATCGCGGCGGAAACGGCATGCTGACTAACAGAGGAGCAACCGGTCTTGCGGCGACCAATGATCTTACCCTGGCGGCTGGTGAGTTTTTTGAGCAGTTCGACGTCTTTGAAATCGACAAAAACGGGACGCATACGTTCGCCGTTCGGGCACAGCGGATCGCGTTTCTTGCTGTGAACCTTGGCCTTGGAACGTTTACGATTGATACGATTCTTCTTATTAAATGCCGGAGCTTTGGACATAGGATATACTCGTATTCCTAGTAACTGGGCCGCGTCGTCGACGCGACTGATGATCTTTTAATAGTGTGTAAAATTGCCGACCGGACTCCCGGCTTCGGCCTTTTGGCGCTCTATTTCCCGCGTTATTGAGCTCGAAAGGATCACATTTTCGATTGCGCTCAGGCGGCGGCGTTTCGGGGGAAATCTACCGGCGTCGAATATACAAGCTGGATTATACAACATATCCGCGCCCCTGTCGAGGGCTCGCAAGAAGAAATTTTGTAATTTTTCAACGCTCTTCTTATCTGTTAGAATAATCGTTAAAACCGTCTATTTCTGCTCTTAGCGCGTCTTGGGTCTCAGGAGCGCGCGCGCCCATTCTTGCAACTCCCTCTCAATGGCTTCCACGTCTGTTTCTTCGCGCGGCGGAAGGTTTGAGAGCGCACGCGCTTCGCGTTGGAGTTCGTCGACGATTCGATCGGAGACGAGGCGCAGCGTTTCCATTTCTCTCTCCCCGAGTTCGCGACGTTTGTTCGCAAAGAACCAGACGACGCCCAAAACGGATTCTTCGGAGACTAGCGGCGCGCAGAACGCGCAGGGGAACGTCTCCGGGACGCGCCATTCTTCCGCGAGATAATCGTCGTTGACCGCGACGGCGCTCCCCATCAGCGCCTCGAGTTCGCCGCGCGCCCCGCGCAACGGTCGAGCGGGCGCAAGATAACGATCGTCGGGCAACCCCCAGACGGCGCGGGTCTTGAGTTCATGGGTGTTTTCGTCGAGCAAGTAGACTCCCGCGGCGTCAAAGGCGCCGAGAGCTCTCGCGCCGGTGCGCAAGACGTCGCGCAACCGCGCCGCGATCGAATCTTGCGCGGTCTCTTCCGGCGAAAGACGCGCCTCTTTCGCGCCGAGCTGCCCCTCTCTGCGCGCCAATTCTCCGCGCCAAAGGGCGTTTTCTTCGATAAGTTCCGCGAATCCCTTCGCCAACGCGACCGCGTCCTTCCAATCGAGCTTCGGGAGCCTGTTTGGATCGAGCGCAAGGCGCAGCGCTCCATAGGAACGACCGGAACAGAGGCCCAAATCGACGATTTCCGCCTTCTTAAAAGGATTCGCGTCCCTGTGCGTTTCGGCGGCGTCTTGGACTTCGCGCTTCGCACGAGCGAGAGCTTCCCCCGGCGGAAGGAAAGTCAGATCGTACCCCGCGGCGTCGCGAAAAATATGCAGCGCCTCGAATAAAGAGGCGGCGGCGGGGGCGTCCTTCCGATCAAAGAGGTCTCTTGGCATAGGAAAGTCGCGAATCGTCATGTCGTCGTATTGGTTGGAAAGCATGTGGAGAAGGTCCAAACGAATATCCCGAAGCAAACGCGAAGCGTCCCTGCGTCGCGAAGCGTTGACACACGAGCGCGTCTTCCGATCTGACGCGCGTCGACCTCGATTTCCGAGGCTTGGACAAGAATCGGCGAATCGAATGTTCGGAAGGAAGAAAAAGCGATCAAAAACGGGTTTTTCCGGTTGAACGGTTTGCGCGTATAAGAGAGTTTGTTGGAGAATGTAGGAAGATTGGGCGCGCGCTCGAAATAAACAACCGATAGAATCGATTAAACCGCCTAAATCGCCTAAAGCCGAGAAATTTTAAGAAAAAAATTAGTCGCGATAGTTCCAATTTATTGCGCGGGGGATTATGATAAAGAGGATAATTACGAAACTTTCCGAAGGGGCGTCGAGAGAGCGCGTCCCTTTGGATAATTGAACCGGTACGTCAGAGCGTGAACGCGCGTTCTGCGGCGTCGTAGCCAACTCGAAGGGGTTTCTCGTATGAAGCGACTTTTCATTCAGACGGCAGTCATTCTCATTATGTGCGCGATCGCGTCGTCGAGCGCGTTTGCACAGGGCGTCGCGCCGTCGCGCCTGATACCCGAAAAGGAAGCGAACGCCGCGGGATTGACGCGCGCGTGGTATGCGCAAGCGACTTTGAATAATGAAATCGATGAAGTCTCGAGCGCGACGATGCAGGACGGGCTCCTTTTAGTGACGACGACGGACGGCTATTTGCAGGCTTTCGACGCAGAGACGGGGAATACGCTCTGGGTAGTGAACGTAGGAGACGAGTATCTTCTTCCTCCCGCGGTGAATAGCGAAGTCGTCGCGGCGGTCTGCGGGACGACGCTGACGATTTACGAACGTTCCTCTGGGAAGGTTCTCGATCGTTCGGAGCTTCCAGGTCAGCCGTCTTCGGGCCCTTCGCTGAGCGATCGCAACTGTTTCATTCCGATCTTCTCGCGCAAGATTCTTTCTTATCCGATCGAGAAGGATAAGAACGAGCTCCTTACGCAAGACAAGACGGTCGCGTTGATGAAGGCGCAGATCGAAGACAACAAGACGGCGGGACCGGAGTTTTTGGCGAAATTTGACGAAACGAAGCGCGCTTCGAAAGAACGTTACATGATTAAGCCGTTGAATGAAATGCAGCCGTTCCAGACCGCGACGTTCGGAATCGCGTTTATGGCGCCTGTGATAGGAACGCAGACGTATCCTCAAGACGTATTGGGCTGGACGACGGACGAAGGCGCGCTTCTTTTGAGCAATTATGTGCGCAACGAGGGGGACGTGCCCTTCAAGCTGTTATATAAGTTGACGGCGCGATCGAGCTTTTCTTTCATCGACGAGCGTCGTCTTGGCAACAAGGCGCAGGTTCCGAGTTCCGACCTTTCGGCGACTCCCTTCTTTGTTCCGGAGGACAAGAGCGAGCAGAATATGCGCGTTGCGGCGGATCGTCGTCGCGGCGGGATGTATATCATCGGTTCGCGTTCGGGTCACATCTACGCGTTGAACGACGTCGCCGGGCAGTTGCGCTGGACGTATTTGACGGACACGTCGGTGAACGAGCGGATTTCCGCGTTCGGCGACTTTGCGTTCATTCCGACCTATAACGGAGACTACTTCGCCGTTGCGCTTCGCGACGGTAAAGAGGTCTGGAAGGCGACGGGAATCAAGAGAACGGTCGCGTCCTCCGCGTCGTGCCTCTATGTGATCGACGATCGCGATCGTCTTGCCGCGATCGATCGTTCCTCTGGGCGCCGCGTGGCGACGCTCGACGTGAACGCGCCGAAATTCCAAGTCTTCAACGAATGGAACGACCGCGTTTATCTCGTGACCGCCGACGGCCTCGTTCAATGCCTTCGCGAGATTCGTCAGGAAACTCCCGTCGTTCACCGCGAATCGTGCCAACAGATTCACGACCGCATCTTAGCGGAACTCAACAAGACCGATCTGAAATCGCAAAGCGGCGCGTCTAAATCGAAGGCGAACGCCCCCGCGACTCCCGCCGGAAGGGCCGCTCCCGGCGCGGCTGGTTCTGGCGCCGGCGCGGCGACCCCTGACGGAGCGCCCGCGGACGACGATCCCTTTGGCGCTCCCGCAGATAACGCCGGCGCCGGTTCTTCGAACGACCCGTTCGGCGGCGCTGACGACGAAGAAGATCCGTTTGGCGCTCCCGCAGATGACGCCGACGCCGATTCTTCGAACGACCCCTTTGGCGGCGCTGACGACGAAGAAGATCCCTTCCTGTAATAGAAGTCCCTTTTAGAAATGGCGCGGAGCCTTAACGCTTCGCGCTTTTTTTATTTCTTGCGAAAGCCTCTCCGCGTTGGTGAAAGGAAAGAATATTCGGTAGAAACTGGCTCTTATAATTCATATAGACGCTAGTATTTGACACAAAAGTTGTCTGATGAGAATTTTTTTCTTGATAAAAGAACTATTTTCTTGACAAGAGGAGAGAGATAAGTACAATTGGCGGACAGATGGCCTGATTGTTTGAAAGACAAATATCTTTGCGTTTTTAGTTTTTTTACATTCCGCCGCGTCGGCGAATAAAAAAAGCGCCGCTGTATTACAGGGCGCGTTTTTATTTCTATTCGACGAACGGATAGCGCGTCATCCCCTCGGCTGACTTAACGTGCGCTCCAGGGTCTTCACGGCGTCCGAGACGGCGATATATGAGGCGTTGCCCCCCGCGACGCTTTCGTGATCCTTGAGCCAGCCGTCGACCTTTCTCTGGGCGGCGAGAACGGCGGTGTGGCGTCGTCCGCCAAAGTAGTCGCCAATTTCCGCAAGAGCGGCGCGAGTGTGTTTGCGCGCCAACCACATCGCGATGGCGCGCGGATCGGCGTATTTCTTCGCGCGCGACGGGGACTTCAGCGAGTTAGGCTCCAGCTCGAAGACCTCTTGAACGGCGCGTTCGACGTCGTTGAGACGAATATTGCGGTACGCGACGGTCGCCAGATCCGCAAGCGCGTTTTGCGCGAAGTCGAGCGTGATCGGCTCGCCTGTGGCGAGATGCATCGCGTAGAGACGATTGAGCGCGCCGGAGATTTCGCGCGCGTGCGTCGCAAAACGCGAGACTACGTACCGGCAGACTTCGTCGGGAACGATCAACTTACGTTCGATCGCCATCTGGCGAAGGATCGCGGCAAGCGTCTCTCTTTCCGGCGCTCCGATCTCCGCGTAAAGACCCGATTGCACGCGCGTTACGAGTTCTTCGCGAAGATCCGGCAAATCGACAAGAGGACGATTTCCCATTAGGACGACTTGGACGTTATTGCGCTTGAGGAAGTCGAGAACGTAAACCAATTCCGTTTGCGTCGACTTCTTCCCTTCAAGAAAATGAAGGTCGTCCAACGCGAACAACGAAATATTCCGGAATCTATCTCGGAAGGGCGCCCCCCCGTGAAGAC
>CAKVCP010000058.1 GCA_934725735.1 uncultured Thermoguttaceae bacterium | reverse complement strand
CGCCTTCGCCACAGAACGGTCTTTCGTCGCGGCGCTGGGATTCGCCAACTTGACGTTCACATTCTCAGTTTTCATCTCGAGAGCAGAATCGTCCGTCGCGTCCTCGGCAGGTTCCTGACCGCGAACGATCGTCTCAGAAGAGAAGAGGAACTCGTTGGCGGCGCTCAGTCCCATCAACTGATAATTCGGCGAGGAAGTCGATCCGTTGTTGGAGGACGCGTCGTTACTGGGATACGTCGCCGGAGTACTCGTAGGATAGACGGCGGGCGCGGCGGGAGTCGAAGGGGCGTTGGACGGCGCGTTAGACGGATAAACCGCAGGGGTGGAATCGACGACGGGAGCTCTCGTATTCGGAGCAACGGGGTCGGAAACAACGGGATACTGCGCGGGGGCTTGCGCGACATACTCGACGCCGGAGGCGACGGGCGCGGCGTTCGCCGTATACGCGGGATTCGGTTGAACCTGTTGGTAGGAAACGCCAGACTCTCCGGCGGGGTTCGCATACGTATTCTGCGGCAGAGCGTTTGATTGCAAAGGCGTCTGAGCGGAATACAAACTGTTCTGAGGCGCGGGGACTGTCCCAGTCTGAACCGGCGCGGCGGTATAGGTCGGGGACGCCGCCGTTTCAGGAATAGGCGGAGGAGTCGGCAAAGCGCGACCAGTCGCGCGCGCCTCCGAGTTCTGACGGCTAGCCGTCTCGGAACGAATTTCGTCAAGCGTCTTCGCGCCGGGAGGAAGCATCGTCCAATGGACGGGCAATTTCGTCGATCCGCTATGTTTGTAGACGGAACGAAGATCGCTTTGACCTTCTTCGCTCCAGTCGCCGGAATAGACGTCGCGATAATACGCCTCCTCTTCCGGTGATTTAGGATCATACTTCGAATACGGATTATCGCCTCGTCCTCTCGACGAATCAGCGCCGCCAGTCGATTGACAACCAGCAATCGCTAACGGACAAAGCAACGTCAAAATGAGCGTTGAGCAAAGCGCGCGCGGCGTTCGTACGCGCGACGAATTTCTCCTGCCGTAAGAAGTCGGTAAAGCGTTGGGAGACTTCATGTGGGCGTCCTTTCAACGACGACGTTATAAAGCGTCAAAAATAGTTTTGTCTTGGAAGCGCGGCGATGCGCTTCCAAGAATTATAACATGGGCGCGCTCTTCACGCGCTATCGGTTGTATCGGCAGAAAGAGTTCATCTCTTAAAGCATTTCAGAAAAATCGATATTTTTTCTCAAACCAATACAATCCACATAAACTAACAAACAAACGGTAGTAAGATCGAAAGCGTCGAGAGCCCCGTTTCTTCCAATCCCTCGTCAAAGACGCCAAGCTTTGTCGCTCCTAAAATAACGAAGCGAACGGCGACAAGAAGGAGGAAAACGCCTAATACTCGATTGACGCGAACCAGCCAGAAAGGATTGAAGACCCGCTTCAGTGCGGCGACAATAACAGCGACGGATAAATTGCACGCGCAGAGCACGAGGAAAAAAGTCGACAAATCGTTGCGGCGACCCCGAATCCCCCTTCCGTATAGTAATCGTGTATCTGAAAAGCGTTGATGGTAAAGGTGAAGATCCATAGATTGGGATTGAGAATATTCGTCGCCCAAATCGAAAAAAGGGAAAGTCTTTTTTTGTTTGAAATTTGAAGTCGTTCTCAGTGGTTCGAAATTGCAACCACGCAACGCGACACAGAAGCGCCGCGCCTAAAAATGCGATTGCCGGCAATATGGAGTTCGGGACGTTCGCCACGATAAAAAGCGCAATACACAGCGCGATAGGATCCGTGCAAAGAGGAATAACGGCGGCTCGCCAACTTGAGCGTATCCCATTCGCAAGAGTTTCCGTTATAATAACCGTTTGCAAGGGACCGGGAGAAACTGATCCTTGAAAACCGAAAATGGAACCTAGAACACACGCGCTCATATAACCTGACGCTATTGAAAACATATTCCCTAACCTCTGCGTCCCTTTAACAAATCTTACGACGTCTTGAATTATAGCTTTTTTAGCGCTAAGACAAGGACGAGAGACGCAACCCTCAAGAGTCTAAAAAACCTTGAGTTATCCCCCAATAACACGGCGGCTCCGAAAAGAGCGTCGCCTTCATCCAACCGTTTTCCGAGGATATTCAAATGAAACGTCTTACCGTCGTTCTATCTTCGTTGATCCTGATGATCGCTTCATTTGGAGGCGTCAAAGTCCAGGGAGGCGAATCGTGGACAATTCCGTTAAATCCGCCGAGTTGGTCCCGCGATCAGGAGGGATTTAACGTCAGCGTGGAAACGTTCGCCGCCACGGGCAAAGATTCTATCCATGTCGTCAATCATAACGAACATGACTGGGCGATCCGCCTTCCCGAACGCATTGCCGTCGTTCCTGGGGAGATTTTTGAGCTAACCTTCACTGGACAAAATCTTGAAAACGCTTGTCAGCCGAGCGTTGTTCTTTACAACCAGGACAACGAAGCTGTGAGCTGGGTTTATGGGCAAATCGACGTTCGCCAAACGTCGGAAATGCAAACCTTCCGCAGCAAGTTTGTCGTTCCTAAACAGGTTGCGCATATCGAACCGCGAATTGTCGGCTCAGGAGAATCGAATCTCTACGTCGACACGTTCAAAATTGAAAGAGCGGGAAAGCTCGAACTATCGAACCTGACGGGAACGCTTCCTGCGGAAAATGAATTCCTCCATGTCAAATTTTACATGGACTCCGCCTCGTTTGACGTGTATGACGTGCGATCCCAGAGATCCTGGAAACAGATCGTCTCTCCCAACGCTCCCTTTGTGCTTAACGCCGAACAGATTGAAAGAGGTTTTCTTTTCACTCTATTCGATCCGCAGAACTTTCTCGAATACACGGCGCAAATTCAGCTAGCGCCCGACGCGCCGGAAATTGTCGTCGCCCTTTCCGCTCCCAAAGACGCTGAACTAACGTCAAAAATATCCTATCCCTATCCGACGGCTACGCGTAAAACGGATCGCGTCGTCCTCCCCGTCAACGAAGGAATTTCATTCCCCACGACAGAGGACGCGCCAGGCCTAGGGGAAATTCACACCTTCGGCGGGCACGGTCTTTGCATGGCCTTCTGGGGAGTCATGGACGACGAGTTAGACCCCGCGAATAGCGAGGGAATGATGACGATCGTGGAGACTCCGGACGATTCCGCCGTCTTCGTCACAAAACGCGCCGCCGCCCCTAACGCCGACGGGACTCCGGAAACCGAGTCAAAAACCCTCTCTTTTGCCCCCGTTTGGCACGCCTCTAAAAAGAAGTTCGGATACGACCGCGTTCTGCGATTCGTCTATTTCGATCAGGGAGGATATGTCGCTCAATGCAAAAGATATCAGGAATACGCTAAGGAAATCGGACTTCACGTAACCTTTGACGAAAAAATCAAAAAGAACCCGGCGCTCGCGGATGGCCTCGATCGTTTGATCGGTGCGGCAAATATTTGGTGCTGGGACTGGAATATCGACAAACTCCAAATGGTTAAAACCCTCGAGGATATGGGATTTGACCGAATCTTGTGGAGCTCGGGAGGTTCTCCTGAAGTCATTAAAGGAATGAACGCGATCGACGGCGTCCTTACCTCGCAATACGATATTTATCAAGACGTGATGGATCCCGAGAAATACCCCCTCCTCCCTTACGTTTCTTCGCAGTGGTTGCCCGAAGCGTGGCCGCGCGATCTCGCTTGGCTCGACCCCAACGGAACCCTCATGAAAGGTTGGGAAGTCGACCAGAAAGATAGAACCCAACCGAGAATCCCCTGCGGCGTTCTATGCGCGAAAACGGCTGTCCCATACGCGGAAAAGCAAATCGGAGAATTGCTCAAAACCACCCCTTATCTCTGTCGATTCCTCGACACAACCGTCGCTTCGCCGTGGCGCGAATGTTGGAACCCCGATCATCCGATGACGCGTACCGAGTGTAAGATCGAAAGAATGAAGCTCCTTGCGCTCCTTGGTGAACGTTTCAATCTCGTCTGCGGGAGCGAAACGGGAATCGACGCATCCGTGCCTTTCTGCGATTACTATGAAGGGATGGCGAGCTTGGGGCCCTATCGCGGACCAGAATCGGGGCGTTACCTCGAAAAAATATGGGACGAAGTTCCGCCTCTCGTTGAAAAATATCAGGTTGGCGAAGAGTATCGACTTCCCCTCTTTGAACTGGTCTACCATGGATGCGTCGTTTCCTACTGGTACTGGGGAGATCACAATAACAAACACCCGAAAGTTTGGGAAAAACGCGATCTCTTCAACGCGCTCTACGGAATTCCGCCTATGTATGGCTTTACGACCCAATTCCTCGAAGAAAATCGCGATCAATTTATCAAAAGCTACCAAGTGGCGCAGCCCGTTTCACGCCTAACGGGCAAAGCGGATATGGTCGACCACCAGATTCTCACGAAGGATCGTCAAGTCCAGCGTAGCGTTTTTTCGAACGGGATTTCCGTAATCGTCAACTTTAGCGACGCGGAGTATCACGACGAAACGACCAACACGACGATTCCGCCCAAGGCGTCCAAAATAACGAAGGCGGTCGAGTGATCGTCGCTAAAAACGAGGGACGACGTCTCCTGGCGCCGTCCCTTTTCTTTTTACTTGTCTGAATCAAAGATCAAACTCAATCTATCGCGAGTTAATCCGCGATCGTCGGCAAGGTAGAAGTAACGGGCGACGATCGATCGGTACGGCGACCACTTCTTAGAGCGTTCGAGAATCGCGCCGCGCGAAGCGTCCTCCGTTTCGTACAACCATTTGAAGGTGTGAACAAAAACTCGATCCGTCGGAACCAAGACGTCTTGTCGATCGAGGACGAATATCAAATACATCGCAGCCGTCCACTCGCCTACTCCGTGTAGCGAGAGAAGCTTTTCTCGCGCGCTCGCGTCGTCCAGCGTTCGCAACTCCGCAAAGTCAAACAACCCCGCTTCAATCGATTCGTTGAGCATACGTATGTAAGTAATTTTTGGCCGCGAAAGTCCGACGTCACGTAAATTGGAGTCGTCGAGTCCGTCGATAGCCTCGCGCGTTATCCGTCCGTCGCACGCTTGGACTAAACGCTCCCCAATTTTTTGAGTCGCTTGATTAGAAATCATCTGCCCGACAATTTGCCAAACGAGAAACTCATAATCATCCAAATAAACGTCGTAGGCAAGAGCGCCCAAACGGTAAATCAACGCCGCGACCCTTTCGTCGCAGCTTCGTAAATACTCAAGCGCCTTTGAAGAATCGTCAAGATATACTGTTCGAGTTCTCATCGCTCTATCTCTTTCCTCACCCTTCGTACGCAGATTGTTTGTGCCATACGAAACGATTGACATACGGCGTATAGTCCATGATTATCTGCAAAACCTTTTCAGAAATTTCGCGTCCCGAAAAATCATAGGCGCGTCCTTCATAAAAACCGCTATCGATCCGATGGCGAATTATCTTTAAGGCGTCGGTAACGCGACTCCATTCGACTCCCGTCATGATCGCTCCGCCAACGTCGCTGATCTCAGTGCGCTCGCGAGTATTGCGCAAATTTATCGCCGGAAAGTTGAGAAACGTCGACTCCTCGTCAATGGAACCGCTATCGGAGAGAACGGCGTAGGAAGAACTTTGAAGGGCGTTATAGTCGTAAAAACCAAGGGGACGAATCAACTTAATCTCGGGCGCTAGCGTTTCGGAACTCGCCTCCAAGCGTTTCCGCGTTCGCGGATGAACGGAAAAAATAACCCGCTTCTTCTCGTATGAGACCAAATTATTCAAAGTTAAAATAAGGTTGTGAAGTTGAACGGGATCATCGACGTTTTCTTCCCGGTGCGAGCTCACGACAAAATATTCCTTCTCGCGCAGAGAGTAGCGTTTGAGAATATCGGATTTCTCGATATTCTTCAGGTAATGTCCAAAGACCTCCGCCGTGGGACTGTCTATTTTAAAAACGCGGTCGATGGGAAATCCTTCTTTCTGTAGATTGGCGACGGCAATGGAACTGCAAGGAAGGTTGATATCGGCGATTGAATCGACAAGTCGACGGTTGATTTCTTCGGGAACCCGTTGATCGTGCGCTCTTTTTCCTGCGTCAACGTGAAAGATTGGAATCTTGCGCCGTTTAGCCGCATAGGCCGCAAGGCTGCTGTTGGAATCCCCTAAAACAAGCGTCGCGTCAGGCTGTTCTTGGGCGTAAACCTCGTCCATCTTGTCGATTATCGCCGCAACCGTTCGCGCGGGAGTAGACGCGGCGGCATTTAGAAAATAGTCCGGTTTTCTCAATCCGAGGTCGTCAAAAAAGATCTGACTTAACTCGTAATCATAATTTTGCCCGGTATGGATCACCACGTGTTCCACATAATCGTCGAGAGTCAGAAGTATTCGCGAAAGGCGGATAATCTCAGGACGAGTTCCAACCACAGTTAACACCTTCATAACCACCTCGCAAACTAAAACGATCGCGAAAACAAGCCTCAATCCAACATGAAAAAGGCGGAGTCGCACAACGCCGCATATCCCTAAGTCGGCTATTTTCGAGTCGCGCTTTGAATATTATTTATTTTCGAAGAAAGCCTTAAAAAAGAACCCGACTTTGCCGATTATACTAAACGATTCCATTGTAGCGGATCAGTGTCAAACGACGATACTTTCATAAAGATTTGTATTTTTGGGGAAAGAAATGGCAGACGAACGGATAGAACGAAAGAAGGTTGCGCCGTCCGATCTTTCCCCCAATAAGGCGCCTCTTTCAACGTATCTTCAATATCCGACGTCGACTGACGCCCAAGAGGGTTGGGTCGTCCTCGCCGATAATGGCGACGGTCGTACGGAGCGAACTGCCAATCTCTCCGTACTCAAGCAGATAAAGAACTTTCTCAATTCGTCGCCAGCCCCGGCGCCTCAGGATTCAATGGAACCAATGCGGGTTGATTACCCATTTTATGACGCGGACTCCGAGAGCTCTTCGCCAATGCCAGCGTCGGAGGAAGAAATAGACTACGTCTCCGCGTCTCCTCTGGACGTCAACGCTGAAAATCATACGAAACCGGACGCGGTCAAGACGGAAGAAATCGAACCTGAAAAGCTTGAGCCCATCGCTATAGAAGGAGTTCCTTTCGACTCTGAGCAACCGTCCACAATCGAAATGGATGAAGAGGCTCAAGATTCAGAAGAAACGTCGGCGACGGAAACGGTCGAAGTCTACGCGGAAGAACGCGCTTTAGACGAACCGCAAGAAACTCCGCAAAATTCAGAACCTACGTCCACATGCGTTATCGACGCCAACGAATTCGTGGATTTTGAATCGATTCCTCCAACCCCCCCCGTCGTTGAAATCGTCGCCCAAAACTACGGCGCAGAAAAAACCAACCGACGACAATCTGGCGAAAAAAGCCTCCGCGACGCCTTTCTTCCAGAGCCTCGACAGGAAGAAAGACGCCCCGCGTTTGACTCGTCCGTTTCGAAAAAAATGCCTATTTTCAAAAAATTTGTCGATCTTATGGGGGCTCGCAATCTAATAAATAGAGAACCTAGCGAAGAGCCCCTCCCCTCGCCTTCCTTATTGGAAGAAAACGGCGTATCCGTCGAGCTGGTACTCCCCCCAACTCCGCTTGAAACCGACTCGCCAGATTTATTTGTCGACGCTCTAATACTTGGATGCAGCGACATTCAAACGTCCTAAATTACAAAGATCAATATTCGGACCTCACGTTAGCGAAATGGAAAAAATTATTCTTGTTGCGCTCCTCTTTGTCATTCCGTACGCCGTCAGTCTGGGAACCTGTTTGTTCGTAAAACGATACGGACCGACAATTGGATTGATAGACAAACCCGGCTTTCGGAAAATCCATTCGCATCCGATTCCAACGGGGGGAGGACTTGGTATCTGCGCGGGGGTCGTTATTCCTCTTCTCCTTCTATCGTTGTGCGCGCTGTATCTTGGCCATTCAAGCGGTTCGCAAGAGCTTCTAAACGCGATTCCGTCGATCCTTGCGGAACATTTTCAGGGCTTTTTGACGCGCCTTCCTCAGCTCTGGGCGCTCTTAGGGCTTGCGTTAATCCTTGCCGTTCTTGGAACGCTTGACGATCGTTTTTCGCTCCCTTGGAAATTGCGGTTAGGCGTTGAATTTCTGGTTGCGGCGGTCGCAGTCACCGCTGGATGGCGCGCCACCCTCTTCATCGATCTACCTGTTCTCACATGGATTCTGAGCGTCATATGGATCGTCATGCTCGTCAACTCCTTCAATATGCTTGACAACATGGACGCGCTCTCCGGGGGGGTTTCGACGATTTGCTCCCTCTTCCTGGCGGTCGTCGCCGTCGCCTTTGCGCCCAATCCGGAGTCGGGAGAACCCCAGTATTTTTTGGCGGCTTTTCTCGTTCTTCTTTCGGGGGCCATATGCGGCTTTCTCCACCTCAATCGACCGCCGGCGAAAATGTTTATGGGAGACGGCGGAGCGTATTTTATCGGCTTCCTTCTCGGCGTCACGACGCTTTCGATGACCTTTGTCGGCGAATCGACGCCGCGAAACGCGATCTTCGTCCCCTTCGTTATCCTTGCGACGCCCCTCTACGACACGGTGAGCGTCGTTTTAATCCGATTAAAACACGGGGCAAGTCCTTTTGTCGGAGACAAAAACCACTACTCTCATCGTCTCGTAGCGCTTGGTCTTTCGCGCGGACAGGCAGTGGCGACGATTTACTTGACCACCGCGATTTGCGCGACGGGGGCGTTCTTCTTATACCAAGTGAATTTCATCACCTCCATCGTCGTTCTAGGGCAAACAGGACTCATCCTTCTACTCGTGGCAATATTGGAATTCGCCGCGCGTAACAAAATTCGGCAAGAAGAAAAGGCGATTGAACGTTTAGAAAAAAAACAAGAAACCTTCCCCCTTTCGGCGTCCGCCGAAAAAGAGACAATTGATTCAGGAGACGCGGAGGGGAGAATGGAAGGTTAATGGAGCAAAATTGCCTCCCACCCCTTGTATAGTTAGGAAGAAGGGCTATACTATAGTATCTATAAGTTCGCAAGAGCGACAGAGCGGCGTCAGTACGTCGCAGTTTTCCTGCGAGCGTTTCGCGGGCGAATCGCCGTGCTTGGCGCGTTACGTCCGTCGTTTTAGCAGCGTCGGGTCGAGTTCGAGCGATCGAGCAACCGCGTTAGTTTGGAGTAGAATCATGACCATCGATAAGAGTTTAAAGATTAAGAAGGGCGTTTCGCGTTCTCGCAACGTCCTTACGAGAGTTGAGCGTATCGAGAAGCTTCAAAGCCAGGATCGCTGGACGGACGAGGCTTCCCCTTTAGGGCTTCCCAAGGTTCGCGTCTATAAGATCGTCCTGAAGAAGAAAAAGAAGGCGAAGGATCCTGCCGCAGACGAAAAGAAGTGATTTCTTCTACCGTAAAGTATCTAAAAGACCGTTCGAATTATCGTGCGGTCTTTTTTTTATTGCATTTCTCTGAGCTTCTCGGCGATCGGAAACAATTTCGCGTCAAGCTTCTCCTGATTGACCTTCTTAAAATCACATTCCCAAATGCGAATGACTAAGTACCCTAGCGCGGTCAAGCGTTCTGTGGCGGCGGCGTCGCGCAAACGATTGCGTTCGATCTTAGCGCGCCAGTAATCTGCGTGATCTTTAGGCTTCGTATTACGACAATCGTGCCCGTGCCAAAAACAACCGTCGACAAAAACCGCAATACGCAATTTGGGAAAGACAAAATCAGGTCGACCAAAAAGCTTAGAATTTCGTCGCCATCCCACGAGAGAACGGCGGCGAAACTCGTCGATTAGGCGCAATTCCGTCGACTTATTACGCGTTGAACGCACGCGGCTCATGATCTCCGAACGTTTAGACGAGGTGAAGACGTCGTTCTTTTCGCTTTCATCCCCTTTCGCGGGAAGCGCAGGCAACGGCGGAAGTTTCGCGCGACGCGGTTTCAAAACGATCAGTTCTCCTTCTTCGCTTGGAAAACAAGGGGTAAGAACCGTTCAAGCGCTTTCTCGACAAGATTTACAGGCGCCGCGTTCCCCATCTGCTTACGAAGCTGAGAATAGGACGTCACAACCTTAAAATCGTCCGGAAAACCTTGAAGGCGAAGAAGTTCCAACGGCGTAAAGCGTCTCTCCCCATTCACTAAGAGATAATTGTGACTCGCGCCCGCTCGAAGCGCGCAACTGTACGGATACGACGAAACAATCCCGGATTTATTCTCATGCCATACCGCCGGAAAGTACTTCGACTGATGCAGGCGCTTACGGCTCGCCACGATCTCCGGCGAGGCGTAAAAACGACGCGGTATCTTCTCTTCCGGTTCAAGAATATCCTTGAGCTCCTTGCCGTCGCGCGTCTTCTTCGGCCACTCCATTTCAAAAGGCGCCGTCGAGCCGACTATCACAACCCGTTCGCGTTTTTGAGGAAGACCGCAATCTAAGGCGTTCAATACTCGCCAATCGACATAATACCCAAGTTCGTCCTGCAAGACTCTCAGAATCACTTCAAAGGTTCGACCGCCGTCGTGCGTCGTTAATTGACGGACATTCTCCAAAACAAAAGCGCGTGGTCTCTTATCGTGTAAGATCCGCGCTATTTGAAAGAAGAGCGAACCTTTAGTTTCGTCGGCAAATCCTTTTCGAAGACCGATGATAGAAAAAGTTTGACAGGGAAAGCCGGCAAATAAAAGGTCGAAGTCCGGAATATCCGCCGACGGGAGGAATTTGATATCGCCGAAGGGTTTGTCGCCAAAATTCGCCGCGTAACTTCTCTGCGCAAAGGGATCGACGTCGCAACTTAGGGAACAGAGCCCCTGACGTCCCATTTTCTTAATAACTCTCTCCGCAGCGTAACGAAATCCGCCGACTCCGCAAAACAGATCGAAAAAGCGTATCGGGCGATCTTCCGTCGAATCCTGGAGCCCAAGGGGCGAGGACGCCAAGCCTTCGACAGTAGCCGTTTTGGAATAGTAGGAAGAAATCGTTTGACTCTTACGCGGAGCGCCCACGCGCAATTGCGCTCTTTCTTTTTCCTCTTCGAGCGAGAAGAAAGGATCGCCTTCGGGAAGGAAGGGATCGGCGACGCTCAATCGAGGCACGTACGGGGGCTCCTGAATCGCCGGTTCAGAAGAGTCGGAAGAAGGAGCGGCGACTTCGGCGTCCCGTTTGACCGCGTTCTTTACCGAGGTTTTCGAATGAGTCCGAGAGGCGCCCTTCTTGCGCGTCGTCTTCTTCTCAGAAGAGGGGGCGCTCAAGGGCGCTTGAGTTTCGGGAGACGTCGGAGACGGCAAAGGATCCGCAACGGCAAAGAGTTCCTCAACCGTAACGCCAAGCGCCTGAGCCAATCGAAGGGCGACGCCGACCGAGAGATCCCCGCCATCCTCTTCCACCGCCTGTAGAAACTCCGAAGAAATATTAGCAAGGGTCGCTAAGTCGTCTCTCGTAAGAGAACGCGCCTCACGACAGCTCTTCACGTGATTAAACGTCGCCACAATCACGATCTCCCAACATCAACAAATAGGCTCGTCTCCGCGTCGGCGTTCCCGTCTTACATACGCCGATCCTCTTCCATTATACCCGACGGTCGGCTCGCGTCGACCTAGGGAATATTCGAACGCCGTTCGTCTATCTATCGTCTCCTGCGCTCTCCCTTTACAATTTAATTCGAGGAATGTTTGGAAATAAAGTTTTCGACAAGCTCGCGAATATTCCACAAGGGATGAACGGCCCCCCGACATTCCGCTCGACGTATCAATTCAAGGGCTCGACGCGCGCTATTGAGCGCCCCCTCCTTATCTTTACGCGCGAGTTCGAGATGGGCGTTAATGTAATAAGCCGTAGCCAAAAGCGGTTTGGCAGCGTAAAAATGCCGTTCAAACAACCAATGAAAATCCTCTTTGATTTCCTCGGCTCTTGCGGCGACTTTCTTCAAATCCCCCCAATGTCGACGTTCGACGCGAGCCAATCCCTCCGCAATCTTCATTCTCAAATTCAAAAACTTGAATTCGAGCGTTTCTTTCTCATTTAACGACCGAGAAAAAGCGTCGTCCATTTTCAGGCGGAACTGTTTGCACGCGCTAACGGTAGCGTTCCACTCTCGACGTTGAACGCAGTACTCAACAAAGCATTGATAATAAAATCCGCCGTTGCGAACGAGAGGGCCGCCATAGCGTTTTGCGTGGAGAACCAACGCGTCTACAAATAATCGGAGAAGCCATATGGGACGTTTCCCACCCTTGGCGAAGATGGAATATAGTCTCGCCTGGAAATAGAGGTAATGTTCCATCTCCCAGCCTTCGGGAAAAACGGGTTTGTCCGCGTCTTCCACAACGCGTCGATCCCAGAAAAAGTCGCTTAAAAAGGACCATTTCTTAAAAGTTGACGCCAGCGCTAGCGTCGCCGGTCGTCCTTCGAGGAGCTTTCGAATCCTCGTAATTTCTTCGACGCTACGTCGATTTAACTCCTCACTCGGACGTTCATGGAAATACGTCGTTTCGTAATGATATAAATCGACGACTAATTGGCTCCCGACAATTTCTCCAATCACGTCGTTAATCGAATCGCCGTCGCTAAATTTATCGCGAAATTCCAAAAGACGACGAGTCGCAAGACTCCGAGTGCGACAGATCTTTTCACATTCTGCTTTGATCGAATGTGATTTGTAG
>CAKVCP010000057.1 GCA_934725735.1 uncultured Thermoguttaceae bacterium | reverse complement strand
GGATCAGGCGGTTCGGACTATCCTTCGTCTCCTTTACTTGCGTTGAGAAAGCATGGATGGAACGTCGAAACTTTTTGCGGAACGACGACAATTATTGGAAGCGCCGGAGCAAATGTTCATACAAGCGATCCTGGGCGGGCCGTTCCTTACAGCTCCCCATAGGAAGGCAAGGCTCTTCAGGAGATTCGTTGAGACAGTCATAATCCGCCTGCGATTGATAGTTCTATTCATGCTGAAAAACGTCAACTTGTATCAGTCGGTTCTTCTTTGAATTATCACCTTGGCGCATTGTTTATTAACGCGCGCAATAGCGATCATGAAGACGTAAAAATTAAGCGACTTCCGTCGATAAGAGAGGAATTTTCCGGGGAGGTCTGGAACATACAATTCATTGGTAGACGACAAGCGACCCCTCGTCAAGAACTGGGGCTGCGAGTTTCTTGAGATTGTTCCTATTGTAGAACGTCCATCCTCAAACCTTTATCGTGTTAGCGGAAAGCAAGGAACGAAGATCGTTACTTTTTCTTATGAGGATGGAATTCAGGATCCAGCGGGTAGCTTACTGCGTTGCCGGATAATGAATCGTTAGAGAAAAAACGCCTTTTTCAATCGAACTATACGAGGACTGAGAAAATGACAAATACCAGCCGCTTTTACTCTGAGTTTCGAAAATTCCTCTGGGGGTTGTGTTTTATTTCTGTAATACTTTCTATACTCTATATTCCTTGGAATGACGGCGCAACGCGAATAATTATGTCGTTCTTTTCCCCCTGGTATGAAGGAAAAATACTTGATCAATCATTCAGAGACGACATAGAGAAGGGCGACGCGGATGCGGCGCTCGCCGTATTGAAAAAATACGAGCCATGGGAGAAAAAGGCGGTTGTATATAAGAAAAAGAAAATGCGAGATTCTAAGCATTATAAACCGTTTGTCCTTGGGTATACATATCCGTCCCGTTATGTTTTGACGTATGATCTTCTTGGAAGGTATGAGGACGCTTTGAAGTGGTTAAGAAAACGCCAAGAAATCCCCAAGACAGTGGGAGAAAATGTCGGATTGACGAATTGTCCAGGAGATTACGAAGAGTATCTCTTCGCGGCTGAAGCGCGAATACATTATAAAATGGGGGAGAAAAGAAAGGCGTTTTTGGACTATACGAATATTTTCAAAGAGTACGTCGAGGGAGTGCGGATTTCCTCCTCTTCTTTCTATCGAGAAGGGTTTCAATATCTACTGACAATGGATCATGATTGCGGAAACAAGGGATGTCGTAGATATTTTCATGGCGCGTCGTGCTTTAGTTATCCAGAGTTCCTTGGATTTATGGAGGAAGAGTTTGCCGAAATGGGAAGCCCCGAAGATTATCAAGCGGCCATGGAGTATTTCCGCGCGTTAGAAGACGAAGGGTTGTTTAAGACTTTTTGTGAGGCGGTTCAAAAGGATGAGGATTGGAACCAGGAAAAGAGCGTTCCATTCAGTACGTTTCAATCGGCTTGTTTTCATGTCGAAGACTGTCGGAAAGAGTCTAGCAACAATTGAGTTATGAGATCTGTCGGTTTTGATTTGTTTGCGTCAAAACCGACTGTTTTTTTGGGGAAACAAGAGGAGATTTGGAAGGGGAGAGGTACTGTACGTATGGCGGTAAACAAGGAACCACTGCTTTCTTTGTTCACCTAGAGGATGAAGACGAGACAGACTCAACTTTCTAGAAGAAGGATACTCTGAATGAATTTATTAACTGTAAATAACGTAAGATTCCTGTTGACGCTGGGACTTTTATCCTTGATTTTTCCAACGTTGAGTCTCCCCAATCTTTTAGGCGAGTCGCGTCTTAACGCGGGGGAAGATGTTCGAAATGAAGCTGACGCCTCTAGCGACCTTAAGAAAGGCGCTCGCTCAAAGGAAGAGGAACTCTTAGCTATAACGCAAGAGGCATTCCGTGAAAATGAACGTCTTCGAAAGGAACATGCAAAGGCGAACTCAAATGTTGTCGCCGATCCTGAGATAATCACGGGGATTCTTGAAGAAAGTAAACGCAATCAAATAAAGGAGAGGGAAGAGTTTTATAAAAGTCAAAAAGAGGAGCCCGATAATCCTTTAGTCGACGAATTGGGAACATTATTACCGGATCAGGAAGGAGGGTACAAGATAGATTACCGCTTCCTCTCCGAAGATCCTTTTTACATCCCTACGAACGTGGCGTCTGATATTGGCGGCTATCTGCGCGGTAAAGATTACGACAGGGTGATTCAATATTGTCGAAAAGGTCTAAATAAGCTTCAGCCATGGAGCGAGGAGTATCTGACTCTCGGCGAGAATCAGCATGAGCGGCTGTTGAATGGGCAGAGATGCGGTTATTACCTTAGGGGACTCGCTGTCGCTTATGAACTCAAGAGAGAATGGGACGCCGCAGAATCTCTGGTTGCCCTTGCCTATGATACTTCTGAAGGAACATGGGCTCGTCTTCGTATTCAATACGCTCGAGAAAAGGATTCAAATGCAACGCCTACCGGGGACTTTGAACCAGAGGATCTGTTTTTTGAAATCTGCATGATGGTCAAACAAGAGACGTATCTTGACGTTGATCGCGTCATCAAGAGTAACGAGGAATTTTTAGCGCTTAACGAAGAGGACAAACGGTCGGGGCTCCCCGTTCCAAATTCATACGACGATTATGAGGCGGTTCGTTTGTATCAGTTAAGGGAAAAGTGCGCCAGAATTGCGACTCCTGATTTATACTATCGGAAATGTACGCTTTCTGAAGACGATAACGACCAACGCGCGGCCTATCGACAGCAGGTTCGCAAGTCGTATGCGGAATTCTTACGATTCATGGAAGGACGTTGTCAACTTGTGATAAACAATCCCCAAAATTGGGGAGTTGCTAAAGCGAGAGCCGCGCAAGTGATGGATTACTTATGGAAGATAGGGAAAATGACCTATTGAAATCTCGTCAATCGATTTTTTAAACGCTCTTTCCATTTCGAGATGGCGGTTGAATCGTCTCTTTGAGAAGAGAGCGCGCTTCATTGGGTGAGGATAATATTATCGGGGAGGCAAGCCGTATTTCCGCTTGTCTCCCCCTGCGTTTTAGAATCTCCATTTTAGGGACGTAAAGTCGACGTTTTTCTTCGCGGCGACGCGACTAGAAGCTCTAACCCGCCGGAGATGGATAGAGAACGTTTATCAAGGATAGAATGGGGCGATCAGAATCGTCGCAAGAAGCATGTAGATGAACGTGCCGAGCGTGTCGGAAACCCCCGCGACAAACGGATTACTCATCAACGCCGGGTCTAAACGCATCTTCTGAAAGAAAAGAGGGAGTAACGCGCCCGTCAAGTTGCTGAAGAAAACGACGCACAGCACGGCGAGAGGCACGAGAAGAAGTTGTAACGTCGGAACCGACGAACCGTAGATTAACAACGCGTTGATGAGCCCGCAACCCGCCATAGCAAATCCTAAAATCAGCCCCATCAAGAGTTCTCGCGACATGATGCGTTTCCAGTCGGAGAGCGTTATTTCACCCGTCGCCAGCGCCGTAATGACGAGCGTCGCCGATTGTCCGCCGCTATTTCCTCCCGTGGAAACGATCATCGGCAGAAATGCGACGAGCCACGCGACGCGATCGCTTACGTTGTTAAATAACTTCAAGATCATCGCGGTCGTAATTGCGCCAAAGAGCAAGATGGCGAGCCAAGTGAAGCGTTTACGCGCTAGAAGCCAAAGATTTGAGCCTAAATACGTTTCGTCGTTCAAAGGATCGACGCCCGCGCTTAAATGCGCGTCTTCAACGAGTTCTTCAACCGCCGCGTCTAGAACGTCGTCGTGCGTGATAACTCCAAGCATCTTGCCGTTTTTCTCGTCGATAACGGGAATGGCGATGAAGTCGTACTTTTCTACTTGTTTAACCGCTTCTTCTCGGCTTTCATTGGCGTCGACCGTGACGAGCGTTCCCGCGCCTTTCATAAAGGAGGAAATCGGCGTCGTCTGCTGATTGATGCGTCGCAAAAGGTCTTTCGCAGAGACGACGCCGGCAAGCCGCCCTTCTTTATCGAGGACGTAAAGATAGTAGACGGTTTCCATTAGGTGCGTTTGAGCGCTAATTTCGCTAATGGCTTCGCCGACGGTCATATCTTCCCGAAGACGCACGAAGTCTGAGGACATTTCCGCGCCGCACGTCCCCTCGTCGTAACTACTTAAAAGCGCGACGTCTTTGCGGTCTTCCGTCGGGAGAAGACTGGAGAGTTCGTCGACGACTTCGGGCTTAAGGTCGTCCAGAAGGTCGACGCGATCGTCGGAAGGGGTTTCTTCGAGAAGTTTGGCGACTTCTTCTCGCGGACATTCCTCGATGATGCGAACCTGAAGGTCACTGTCGAAATACGAAAAGATTTCCGCGCGTAACGTGATGGGATTGGCTTGAAGAATCCTCCAGATTTCGTGCGGTTCAAGCCCGTTAAGAAAATCGGCGGTCGACGCAGGGTGAAGAGCTGAACAGAATATCTGCATTTCCTTATCGTCATGATTCTTAATCATTTCCCTTAGTTCGGGAAGCAACAGAATATTCGCGCTCATGAGGGGCTCCTGCGGGCTAACCGCTTGTCATTAGTTACGCATTTTGGATCAATCTGTTTCGTTTTCGTTAATAAAACGCTCAAAAGATGAAAGGACGATCAGGCGGACGTTCCGCCCATTCAGAAAGAAAATTATATAACGCGCAGGGGTGGCGTCAATGAGAAGAGCCTAGGAAAAACGGGAGTGGAGAATAAAGAACGCCGGGATTGAACCCCTTCAACCCCGGCGTTTTTCGCGTCGTTGCAAGTCGTCACCCATGTAAACAACGCAAAATATGGAAATTCTCAAAATAAGGGCATGAATTTTTTTATATACAATAGGCAATATACACAACATGGGAATAAAAACAAGTGCAGATAAAAGAAAAACTTGCTTTTTTGGTTCTTTTTTTCTAGATTCTCACGTCAAGTCCTTGACAAAAGGAATGTTTATTTTTGATTATTTTGATTTTGTTGATTAAAACGTTGTTTTTCACGGTCGTTTCTGAGGCGTTTGCCGATTCCTTTCCCGTGATTTGGATTTGACTCAGCCCCCTCTTTAAAACGCGGGCCGCGCCCCACGCTTGTTTCCGCGCCGTCGCGCTGAGGAGGAAAGTCTTGGGGAAAAGAAATCTTTTTCCCTTGGGAATTAAAACGGTTGTGATTCAACCATGCAAGACCGATAAGTCGTCCGCGCGCTTCGGGGATCGGACATGACGTGATAAAATCCCTTTCTTCTTGACTTGCGACTCTCAACGTAACCGCAAGATTCTGCACCGAGTCGATGGCCGAAGGATCGTTCATCTTGCGGGGACCTTCTTCGTTTTGAAACGGTCTCATTGGCACAAAGGGACGTTCAACGTTTTCGATAAAGCTGACGGAGACCAAAAGACCAAGAATCGACGATTGTTCTTCCGGGGCCAATCCCTCGAGCCACTTGCGGCTTTCTGGGGAAAATTGGGAAAAGAGCTTTTCTTTATCTATCGTCGCGATGAATTCCAACACGTCTTCGCGGCGGTCGTTAATGTTGGGATTCTTTTGTTTGGCGTCCCTGTATTGTAGGTACGCGCTATAAATAGGTCGAAGATCCTCTTTCTGGAGCTCGGAGGGCAAGGACGCGCGTAGGAGCGACATTGGTCCGCGACGCCTGGACTGAGGATCGGCGGCGTCGGCGTTGGCCGCCGCGTTTGACTCATTGCTTTTATTTAGTTGCGCGGATTTGAAAGCGTCTACCGTCTTTTTCCATTCGAAGACTCGACGTTTGATTTCGCGTAGACGTTCGGATATGGGGAGCGCTTCAATGCTCTCCCTTTCGTCGGATTGTAAAGAGAGAACCTGCCAAGCGGAATAGTCGTCGAGCGTCTTGAGAAGACTTGCGGAATTCGGCGCTTCGTTGATCTGTCGACTCAGAACGCGCCATTTCTCTTGCGTTTGAGGATCCATCGATTCAAAACGCCTCTGGAGACGGTAAAAGACGCGATCTTGAAGAAGTTCGTCGTACGTCCTATTGGCCACGACGGGAACCGACTCTTTTCTCTTTGCGAAGGGAGGGGCGAATATTTCAAAGGCTTCTTTTTGAGTTTGTCGCCAAAGATCGAGAATGCGGGATTGGTCGAGCGCGACGAGATATTCGAACGTTCCAACCGATTCGAGCTGCTGAAGTCGTTCAACGACGGGGGCGTCTTCTCGTCTTCTTTTTTCGACGTTGGGGAAGAAGAGATTGAAGACTTCAAATCCTAGGGCGCAAAGGACGACAAAGGCGATTCCCTGCACGAGAAAAGCCGTGCGGCGTCGCTTTCGCTTTTCGTTTTGGAGCGCGTTTAATTCGCCTTGGGTTTGGGCGTTGAGTTTTTCCACCGTCTTGTCGACGACTTGAGAGTCGGGATCGATATCGTCGTCGTCGATCAGCTCGAGCGCGTCGACGGCGTTTTTTTCGCTTTCGACGCGCGCGCGCAACTGCGGATCGTTTTCAAGTCGTTTTTCAAATTCCGCGCGTTCTTCGTCGTCGAGCTCGCCGTCAAGCCACGCGGCGATTTGCAATTCGGTTTCGTCGAGAGGCGACGAATCGAGATCGTCGTCGAGGGCGTTTTGATATTGCTCGTCGACGAAGTCCAGAGGATCGAAATTGTCGTCGGGAAGGTTGGAAGAGAGGCTGTTCTTCGTGTTCATACGGAATTCCTCCCTTCTTCAAGATAGGGTTCGAGGGCTTCTTTGAGCTTCATTTTCGCGCGACAAACGAGCGATTTCACGGCTTGAGGGGACATATTCATGACGTCGGCGATTTCTTGATAACTCAATCCTTCGAAACGCGAAAGGTGGATCGCTTCGCGCTGTCGAGAGGGCAAGGCGTCGACTGCGGCGCGAACAATCTGCTGAAGTTCGACTTTAGCAAGCTGACGCGTCGGGGTAGAGCCCGTCTTTTCCGTAATGGAGTTTTCAAAACCAACGCTTGTCGACGAACCGACGTTGCTGCTCGACACTCCGCTGAAGAGAACTTCAGGACGGCGACCCTTTGCGCGAAGCGCGTTGAACGCGACGTTGTGCGCCACTCGATAGAGCCACGTTGTGAACTTCGCCTCCTGTCGATACGTCGCGCGATGTTTGAAAACGCGTAAAAACACCTCCTGGGCTAAATCCTCGGCAAGTTGAGGCGAACCAACAAAACGTAGCAGAAAAGAGCAGACGCGCTTTTGATTACGCGCCATCAATTCCTCAAACGCCAGCGGATCGCCCGCTTGTACGGCAAGCATAAGACGAGCGTCTGCGTCGTTTTCGGCAGCATCTGCTGAAGGTTTGTTACTCACGTTGCGTCCTTAACAAGCTTTGGTAGACGGCTTCCTCTATATGAAACTCATAAAGAAGCCAAGGGTTTCGTTTGGCCGTCGTTTATTTTTCTCTAAAAACTAGAGCGCTACCGGGCTATTATAACAGTTTTTTTTCGTAAGAGGCAAGCCCGGTCGTATTTTGTTTCTAGACGGCGAAATGTAACAATTGTTTCTGAAAATCGTCTAAGTTTTAGTATGCAACTTTTGGGTGAATTCACATGGTAAAAAGGTATAGAGGAAGGCTTATGAATTTAGAAAAAGACGCTTCGACTCTTCAAGAGGAGAAGCAAGGGAAGACGCGTTCAAGTTGGAGACGTCGAATTGGCCGTTTCCTTCTCTGGTGTTGTATAATTTGCGCCTTTGCAGGAACCTGTTTGGCTGCGGTAGGGGGCGTATTTTTCAGCAAGGGGATGAAGAACGGAGGTTTTGTCGAAGATTGGACCGAAGGAGAGGACGGCGTTACCTTGAAGGACGTTTCTTACGGTTCCAAATCGTGGCAGGTCATGGACGTTTATCTCCCCAAAGAGGTTGAAACGGCAAAATCGAAAGGGGCTTTCGTCTTCATACACGGCGGAGCATGGATGGGCGGAACGAGACGCGAATGCGCCGCGTTTGCGAAGAGAGCGGCGAAATCCGGCTATCTAGCCGCCAATATTGAGTACATGCTCTATAATGAGAAAGACGAGTCGATTAAGAAAGAATATTCGATCGCCAAAGTCTTGGAGGAGATCGACGCGGCGATTTCGAAGTTGACGATCGTTGGCGCTGAAAATGGATACCAAGTCAAGCGCGTCGCGCTTAGCGGCCACTCCGCAGGCGGGCATTTGACGATGCAATACGGCTACACGTTTAAAGAACGAACGGGGACTCCCGACGTGGAGATCGCGTTTTTAGCGCCGCGCGTCGGTCCGGCGGATTTCCACGCTAAATCGTGGAAGGCGCAAGAGGATCCGAAGGGGATCGCGTGGTTGACGTCGTTTTTGTCGGGGCATGAGATTACGGGCGAGGAACTCGCGAATCCGGACGCAGAGACAGAAATCGCGATCGAATCAATCTCTCCCGTCGCGCACGTTAAGGCGGACGCGCCTCCTACGTTAGCCGCCTATGGGGGACGCGATTTCCTTGTGCCGACGACTCAGCGCGACGCGCTTCAGGACGCTTTTTCAAAATTAGGCGCGAAATCGTTCGAAGCGCAAAATAACAGCGACGAATCGGCTCCCGTCTTCGACTTAGTCTTCTATGAAAATTCGGGACATATGTTGGAAAACGATCCTGATTGTTCTAAAAGATGGCAAGAGCTTCTCGACAAATATGCGGGGCGTTACCTAACGGAAAGGGGGACGGAAGAAGAGTAGAATCAATGAAAGAAGGGGAGTCGAAGGAGACTCCCCTTTTGTTTTGATTTTTGAAGCGCTTGGAAGAAACTAATCTTCTTTGGCGACGCGGATGACTTCGTCGACGGAGGTGATACCGAGACCGACTTTCTTCCATCCGTTGTCGCGCAAGGTCGCCATACCGTTAGCGCGCGCAACCTTTTTTACGTCGATCGCGGGGGCTTTCGCGCCGGCGAGACGGCGAATTTCTTCGTTCGGAATTAGGAGCTCGTAGAGCGCGACGCGCCCGGCGTAGCCTGAATTTCGACATTCGCGGCATCCGACGGGGCGATAAATAGTCCCCGTTTCTAGGAGTTCCTTGGGGAAGTCGGCGGGGACTTCGTCCGGACGCGGTTTCCAGGGCTCCTTGCAGTGTTTGCAGAGGCGTCGCGCAAGACGTTGCGCCATAATTCCTTCGACCGTCGCGCCGACCAAGAAGGGTTCGACGCCCATGTCGATCATACGCGTGTACGCGCCCGCCGCGTCGTTTGTGTGCAACGTGCTGAATACAAGGTGCCCCGTCATAGACGCTTGAATGGCGTTTTCCGCCGTCTCGAAGTCGCGGATTTCACCGACGAGAACGACGTCGGGGTCATGGCGCAAGATCGCGCGAAGACTTGCCGCGAAGGTCAGACCGACTTTGGTGTTGACTTGAATTTGGTTGATGCCGTCAAGTTGGTATTCGATCGGGTCTTCCGTCGTAATAATTTTCGTCGCGTCCGACTTAATTTCATTCAGAGCGGAATAAAGAGTCGTCGTTTTTCCGGAACCGGTCGGCCCCGTCACGAGGATAATGCCGTGCGGGAGCGAAATGAGCTTGCCGAAGGTTTGATAAACGTCTTCGTCCATACCGATTCCGCGCAGCGTGAAGTTCATGCGGTCTTTATCGAGAATACGCATGACGATTCCTTCGCCGTGGAGCATCGGAATTATTGACACACGCAAGTCGACTTCGCGGTCGGCGACCTTGATTTTGATACGTCCGTCTTGGGGTATGCGCTTTTCTGCGATATTGAGTCGCGACATGATCTTTAGACGGCTGACGATCGCCGATTGGAAGCGATTGATCTCCGGGGGAGTCGGCTGCGTTTGAAGGACGCCGTCGATTCGGTAGCGAATCTTCATTCCAGTTTCTTGAGCTTCGATGTGAACGTCGCTCGTTCCCGCCTCAATCGCTTCTGTAAGAATATCGTTGACAAGACGAACGACGGACGCTTCTTGCGCCATCGCCGCGTCGCCGCTTTGATCCCAATCGAGGTCTTCGTCTAAAACCTCGACGTCTCCCGTCTGCTCCATAAGCCCGTCGATCGTTTCAGCGCCGACTCCAAGCCGCGATTTGATTAATTTGGCTAATTCAGAGGAAGTTGCGACGACGGGCGCGGTCGGAGTTCCCACGGCGACGGAGATTTCGTCGATTGCGGAGAGATCAAAGGGATTGCAAGTCGCGACGTATAGGGCCCCGTCTTCCTGAACGCCGAGAGGGAAGACGTTGCGGCGGTGGATGATTTTTATCGGAAAATTATTTAAGACGTCGTCTGGAATTTGAGAGGCCGCGAGATTGACGACTTTAATGCCGAGCTTCCGCGCGATAGCGGCCAGCGCGATTTCTTCGGTGCGCGCGCCCAACTGGTTGAGGGTCGGCTGCAAAAGCTTTCCGTCGTCTTTAAACGCCTGCCGCGCGATGCGCATCTGCACGGCGTTGAGTTTGAGCATATCAGAATCAGGTTCGACAAAAACAAGCATGATTGCGGCCGCCTCGACGTGAAATTTTGATGCGGTAGCGGCGCGGTTTAAAGAATACGCTCCTTGAAAAGCCGCGCGCTTTCCTATATACTGAATTTTAATTATAATGAAAGCAGGGCTCGATACAAGTCTTGCGCCGACGTCGAGCTTCTTCAACGTCGCGAAAATAGACGTTGCCGGGCAAGGAAATAGGAAAGGAACGAAGATGTTGAGATTGCGCTCTCTCCATAAATTTACGTTAGGCGTCGCCGTTGCGTTAGGCGCGCTAGCCTATTTCAACGCGATTCCCGACGATTGTGGTTCGTCTCATTCGACTCTTCGCGCTCAGGATCAGAATCGCTCTCAGAGGAATCGTAACAACGGCGGTCGCTTTGGCGGTCCCGGTCAAGGCGGTCCCGGCGGCAATTCCCGATTTTCTCCGCAGCAGATTGTTGCGAATATGACGGCGGAGCGCTTTGAACGGATGAAGAGTTCGCCGATGGCGTCGCGGTTGCGCGAAACGGTCGGAGAGGCGCAGTGGCAGCGTTGGGAGACGGGCAATTTTGCCGCGGCGACGGACCACAACGCCGCAGAAGCCGCCGCCGCCGCCGCAGAGGGACGACCTGTGGAAGTCGGCGAGCTTACCGAAGAAGAGAAGGCGCAGGCTGACGCGCTCCTCACCGCGGGCTCTGTGCCGAATTTTTCGACCGGGAAACCATATTCCCAAGAAGCGGAAAACGAGTACATGACCGAGATTCTCGCGCATCGCGACGATACCTTGACCCCCGCGTTGCCGCTGGCTCTCCGCTTTTATTGCCGTTATTTCCTCACCAAGTACGATAAGAACGGGGACGGTTCCCTTCAGCGTCAAGAGTGGGAGGACGTCGTCGACGGCGCGCAGGCGATAGATTTGGACGGAGACTGGGTTCTCACCGAGCAGGAAATTCTTTTCTATCTTGCAAGATACGCCAAAGATCGAACCGTCGCCAATCCCAAGCCTGTTCAGGCGACGCGTCGCCCGAACATGATCGTTGAAAAAGCGGAACAGAAAGTCTTGATACGCACCGCCTCCGCCGCGCCGAAGCTTGCGTCGCAAGAAGAACTCGACGAAGAATTGAACGCCCCGCAAACCGCCGAAGAACTCGACGCCCTTTCCGACGAAGAATTTATGAATCTCTTCACTGAAGGCAACCCCGCGATGGAGAGCGTCGACGACTCCGAACTTCTTGACGTCCTCTTGACGGATATGGACGAATCGAGCGTTCGTGAATACGCTCCCGCGCCCGCCGATATGCTCGGCGTTCCCGTCTGGTTTATCGCGCGCGACGTCAACGGCGACGGACAGTTGACCCTCCGCGAATTTGCGCCGAATCTATCCCCCTCGGCAATCGCGCAGTTTGGCAAACTAGACGCCAACGCCGACGGTTTTATCACCTCCGCCGAGATTAAACAAGCGACGAAGCAATAATGAGCGTCGTGGCGCAACGAAATAAAAAAGAGAACGTCTCGCACGGCGTTCTCTTTTCTTTTTTAGCTTGGTTGCGCTTATTTTTGTTCCATATTCCAGGCTTTGATCCACAGAGGTTCGGGACGTCGTTCGAGTCCCAATTGTTCTTCGAGGCGGTTTCCGAGATCGGGGAGATGCGCCGCGCCGTAGAATACGGCGATCTTTGATTTGCCGTTATTCAACTCCTTTTGAAGCGCTTCGAACGCTTTTCCGTTGCGATAGTGAATGATAACGTTTTGACGTTCTGAGCCGGTATTTTCGCCGTCAAGCGCGCGCGTTTCTTTTTTGACGTCGGTAATGGAGGATTCGTTGAGTTCTTCCGCCAGAAGACGTTTGCACGTGAGACGACGATCGTCTGAACAAAGGAGCGCGACGAAAGCGCCTTCGAAACGGCCTAAAGAATCGAGCGCGAAACTTTGAATGAAGAGGTCGACGAAGAAATTCGGAATGTCGCCGTTGTTTAAAAGTTGAGTGAGGAATTCAACGGAGGAACAGTCTCCGCGCGTGAGATTCGGAGCGAGATAGTCGATCCCGTCCATTTGATAAGAGAGTCCAAGAGCTTTCGCGGCGTCTTCTTGAAAATAGGAGACGAAATTCAGCGGATTTAGATTGCGTTTTTCCTTTTTTCTTTCTTTCTCGAGACGGATAACCTCAGCGAAATCGACGGCGGGATCCATCACGAGTTCGAAGACGACGACTTCGTATTCCTTGAAGAGGGCGTTGATCTCGTCGTAAAAGCTCTTGTCGGCGATATGCACGGCGCCAACAAGATCGACTTGAACGTCGCGCGAGGAACCGTCGTTGGCGAGGTATTTTCCGTCGTACTGAATGACGGCGATATCGAGCGAGACGGGGGCGCCGTCGCGGAGGACGATTCGAGAATAGTCGTTTGATATTGCGTTATCGTTAGAAG
>CAKVCP010000056.1 GCA_934725735.1 uncultured Thermoguttaceae bacterium | reverse complement strand
CAAAGCCAAATCTTCGAGGCGATGCGCTCCTGCGACGTCTTCGTCCTTCCGTCCCTCTCGGAAGGCGCCCCTTACGTCGTCGTCGAGTCCCGATCCCAAGGATTGCCCACGATCGCTACCGCCGTCGGCGGTATTCCCACCTCGATTGACGACGGCGAAGACGGACTACTCGTTCCGTCCAAAGATCCCGTCGCGATCGCCGACGCCATCGACTGCGTTATCGAAGACGAGTCGCTGCGCAAAGGGCTTATCGAGAAAGGATACGCGAAGGTTCGCGAGTTGACCTTCGACAAGTTCGCCAAGAAGATTGTCGGAATCCTCGACGAACTCAACGGACGCGATCGACAATAAGGCGTTTCATTCCGGAGTCTTGGAGATGTTTAAGAAATTCGACCTGCTGTGGGCCTGGTTTGTGCGCGTCGCAACAAACTGGCTACCCGACGCGGAGTGTTGCCTACGTCTTCGGGGCGCGCTTTACTCCCTCGCGATGAAAAAAACGGGGAAGAACTTTCAGGTCGCTTCCGACGTGCGCTTCACCCATCTCCGATGGCTAGCCGTCGGCGACAACGTATACATCGGTCCCAACTCCGTCCTGATCCTTGCCGACGACGTCACAATAGGAAACGACGTCCTCATCGCTCACAAGGTCATGATTACCTCGAGGAATCACGCCTACGAAAACGGCAAGTGGAACAACGGGAGTCGACGCGCCCCCATCGTCGTTAAAGACGGCGCCTGGATCGGAGCAAACGCCGCCGTGCTGCCCGGCGTGACAATCGGGCGCGGAACCGTCCTAGCCGCGTGTTCCTCCGCGCCGAAGTCCCTCCCGGACTACGCCGTTTGCGCGGGCGTTCCCGCTGCGGTGAAGAAGATGTTGGAAACCCCAAAGGAAGACCAAGAGTAGGATTTAACGCGATGGGATATAGAAAAACGCTCGCTTCGATCGCAGGATTTTGCGGAGCCGCGCGTCTTGCCGAGCTACTGCCTCATTCGGCGCGCGTCGTCATGTGTCACGGCGTCGTGAACGAGCCGATCGTCGATCCCCTCGTTCAGGCGAACCAGATCGACTTCGAACTCTTCCGGAGGAATATCGAATACCTCGCAAAATGCGGACATTTCCTCACTCCCGACGAGTTTTACGAGAAATTCCAATCGAAAGCCTTCGACAAACGCGACATACTCCTCACCTTTGACGACGGCTACGCAAATCAAGCGCCGGTCGTCGCCCCCTATTTGATCGAAAAAAGGATTCCCTTCTTGATCTTCGTTTCGCCGGGGCTCGTCGACGCCGACGAACGGATTCCGTCCTACTACGCCTTTACTGCGGCGACATGCGAAAAGCTCGACGCGCTTCGAATTCCGTCGATGAGCGCCGCTTTCCCCCTCCGCAATCCGAAGGAACGCAGGCTCACAGCCTTCAAACTCCTCGAATTCATGCGCAAACTAAACGAATATGATCTGGCGAGGCTCGTCATGGATCTCAAGAACGCGATCCCTGACGACGAAGCTGCGAAGAACAAAATACGCTACGCCTCCGAGAGGCTTATGAACTGGGAGCAGATCGAAGTCCTCTCCAAGTCGGGATTCGCGACGATCGGCGCTCACGGCTACGGGCATGCCGTCCTTCACGACGGCCAGCATGAAGGAGAAGTTGCGCGACAATTACGCCTCAGTCGCGACAAAATCATCGAGCATTGCGGAAAATGCGACTATTTCGCTTACGCCAACGGTTCCGCAAAATACGTCTCGCATTTCGCTAGGGAAAAAGCGAAAGAGTTATATAAGGCCGCTTTTGCCGTTAAAAAAACACAACTTCATAAGAATGAGAAGGTGGAGATGATCTCGAGAATCTCCATGATTAACGAATTCTACGCAATGAAATTCGCATTCTCCGCCCTCTCCCTCCTATAATATGCATATTGAACCAAATCCCAAGAGGGCGTCGCGTTGCATACTTTCGAAATCCAGCGATTCTACCGAATTTGGAAGACGCAGCTGATACTGTTCTTCTTTATGGCTTGCGTTCTGCAAGTTCTGGCTCTTCAGCTCAACGCGTTCTTCTTCTCCTACGCTCTTATTCCCATTTTTTATCTCCTCGCAAAGTGTTTCACCGAACGGTATACCCAGGCCGAGACGCCGACGTGGAAAGTCCTTCGCGAACTCTTCACCGTGAGCTTCATCGTTCGAGTCCTTGAAGCGCTGGGGCTCGTCGCCTGCTGTCAGTTCTTCTATCACTCCCCCTTTCCGAACCCGGATGATGAACTCAAATACCATGAGGCGATGCTTGCGATCAGCAATTATTGGCATGAATACGGCGTCCAACCGATCGTGGCGAGTAAGATCGAATATTCAATTGGCGAGTACTCCGGTTACCCCTATTTTGGCGCCCTGATGATGCAAATCTTCGGAGAAAACGTCTACGCCGCGCGTATCGGCAACGCTTTCCTCTCCTCGTTGACCGTCCTCTTCGCCTACGGGATTATGCGCACCTATCTAGACAAGACGTACGCCTATTTTGGCGCGGTCTTGATTGCGTTTGCGCCTATCTTTGTCGTTCACTCGGCGTGCAACTTGAAGGACACGGCGCTACTCTTAGCGGTCTCGGCGGCGCTCTGGGCAATGACGAATCTCATCATAAAAAAATACTGGCGGCTCTCCTTTTTATGCCTGACCCTCGCACTCTCCTCCATAATCTTCAATAGGGTCGCGGTCATCTTCATACTCCTCGCCTCAGCAGGCGTCTTCTACTTATACCTCGTCGCAAAGCTGAAGGGCTCTCCCGTCTTTATCCTCACCCTAGCCCTAGTCTTCTCCCTCGTATTGCTCTTATGGAATTATTTCGCTGAACTTGGGATGAGTCGCGACTTCGGACAAGTCGTCGAACGCTTGCAAGCCGGCGCCGCGCGCACGCTTCAACACGATTCGCAAGTCGACCTAAGCGAGACTATGGCAAAGATTATCGGACCTCCGCTCTTCACCCTCTTCTCGCCCTTCCTTCCGCTGGGGGTCTACGTCAATACGGGACTAGACGCCAATCAATCCTGGGGCGGATCATATTACGTTTCGCACGCAATGTTGTTCGTCATGGCGCTCCTACCCTGCGCCCTTCTGGGGATCGCCGAAGCCTGGCGTTGTCGGCGCGAATATCCGACCCCGCTCCTACTGATCGTCTTTTTCCTCGTTTACAAGTTCGCGCAGGCGCTGAACCTTCTCTCGATCTTCTCGCCGCGACAGTCCCTTCCCGCCATCTTCATTCTATATTTGCTTGCGCCCTTGGGAATCACGCGACTCGGGGAGAAAAAGATGACCGTGTCGATCATCAACGCCTGCTCGATCGCCATGATCGTCGTTTATAATTTATACCGCGTCTATTCATGAAATACGTTGCGACGCTGAAAGGAATACGCTATGGGATATGAAGGAGTCGTCTTTCCGGAATCGACGCGCGTCCTAGTAACGGGGGGCGCGGGCTTCATCGGCTCGAATCTGACTGAGGCGTTGTTGAAAAAGGGAGTCGCGGTGCGCGTCCTCGACGATCTCTCCACGGGCTTTATGGAGAATATCGAGCCCTTCTTGTCAAACGAACGCTTTGAGTTCGTCGAGGGGGACGTGAAGGATCTGAGCGTCTGCGAGAAGGCGTGCAAGGGCGTCGATTTCGTCATGCACGAGGCCGCGTGGGGGAGCGTCCCACGTTCGATCGAAAGGCCCCTCTTCTACTGCGCGAACAACATCCAGGGAACGCTCAATATGTTCGAGGGAGCCCGCCGCGCGGGGACGGTGAAGACGTTCGTTTGCGCGTCGAGTTCCTCGGTGTACGGAGACGACGCGAACATGCCTAAGCGCGAGGGATGCGAGGGAAAGCTTCTTTCTCCTTACGCGGTAACGAAGAAGGCGCTCGAGGATTGGGGGCGGCAATACGCGTTGCATTACGGGCTCAAAACGGTCATGTTGCGGTATTTCAACGTCTTTGGGAGGCGACAGACGCCAAACGGGGCGTACGCGGCGGTGATTCCGCGCTTTATTAAGACGTTACTGTCGGGGGAACGTCCGACGATTCACGGGGACGGTCTGCAAAGTCGGGATTTTACGTATGTGGAGAACGTGGTGGAAGCGAATCTGAAGGCGTGTTTCGCGCCCAGCGAAGCGTCTGGCGAAGCGTTTAATATCGCGTTTGGGGAGTCGACGCGTTTGATCGACCTGTATTACGCGATCACAAAGGCGCTCGGATTGGACGTCGAGCCCCTCTTCGATCCGCCTCGCGCGGGAGATATTCGCCACAGCCTCGCCGACGTGGGAAAAGCGCGCCGCCTTCTGGGATACGCGCCCGATTATTCGCTCGAAAGAGGGCTTCAAGAAGCCGTCGCATGGTATCGTAAAGCGCTAATCTAACGGAATTTATCCATAAAACCTCATAAATACGGCCCATGAGTTTCAAAATGACTCTTGACAAATGCAATTTCGCAGGTGTGCAACGACCAGGAACATAAGGGGAGAGAAGAAGAAGACCCGCAATATCGTTACAATCCAGCTATTTCTACACTTTTTTCGCGTCAAAAAGTGAATTTATTGGTGTGAAGTCTTGCGCGTCTTTGTATAATGCTTTTTACTCGTCGTCGCTGTGGAGCGCATTGAACATTGCTTCAACGCGTTCTGGTTATTTGGTTATTGAATTAGTTTGGCAAATCATGGTCTTCTCGTCGTATCGAAGCAGGAAGCTTGTGTTGTTTCTTGTTGACGTCGCCATCTTCACGGTGATCGCTGTATTGATTGGATTTTTCCTCTCCGATCGTTATAACTTCGCCGCGCAGGGCTTCGTTATTCAATTCGCCTTGTCCTTATTCTGTTTATTTACGATGCGACTATTGTGCGGCGTATACCGGAGCGTCTTACGTTACGGGGACGCCGAGTGTTTCGCAAAATTTCTGCTTGCGGATGGGATTGCGCTAATTTTCAATATTATTTTGGAGAAGTATCTGCCGATCCCTCACGTTTCCTACGCGCACTTGGTCGTCTTTATCTGCCTCGCGTCGTACTGGTCTCAGGTCGTGAGACTGTTATATCAATATTCCTTTTCGAATCGAGACAACAAATCGCTCCTTGGCAAACTCCTCAACAAGGCGTCGTACCTTTGCTCGGGAGACGCCAAGACGGAAAACCAAGTTCCGAAGACGCCTGTCGCGATTATTGGCGCCGGCCGCGTCGCCGTCTCGCTCGTGAACGAATTGCTGAACAACCCCTTCACTCCGTATGCGCCGACATGCTTTATCGATCTGAAGAATAGCAGGGCGGGACGACGAATCTTCGGGCTTCCGGTCTTACCGGACGAAGACGCCTCCTTCGCTAGAATTAAGGCGCTAAACACGTACGAGGTGATCCTCGCTAAGGCGCAGCTTGAAGACGATAAGCGGAAGAACCTCTATCGCCGTTTCCTCAACGCGGGATTCAAACTCAAAACGTACAGCGTCCCCTTGATCGAAAACGTCGGAGATAAACCGGCGATCAAACAGGTGGCGGTCGAAGACGTTCTCTTCAGAAAGCCGATCGAGATGAAGGATCAGAAGTCCGACGTCTATTACAAGGACAAGGTCGTGCTCATCACGGGGGGCGGCGGCTCTATCGGTTCGGAGCTATGCCGACAGTTGGCGAAGAAGGGGCCGAAACAGATTATCGTTTTGGACATATATGAAAACGGCGCGTACGACGTTCAGCAGGAATTGAAGTTCGCGTACGGAAGCGCGTTAAATCTACGCGTGGAAATCGCGTCGATCAACAACGAGCGCAGTATGCGCCGCGTCTTCGAGGAGTATCGCCCGCAGATCGTCGTCAACGCGGCGGCGCACAAGCACGTTCCGTTGATGGAAACGAACTGCATCGAGGCGATCGAGAACAACGTGCTTGGCACGAAGACGCTCATCGAGCTATGCGAAGAGTACGAAGTCGAACGCTTCATGATGGTCTCGACGGACAAGGCGGTGAACCCGACGAACGTGATGGGCGCGACAAAACGCATGTGCGAGTTGATGACCCTGAGCGCGAGCGCGTATGGAAAGGTGAAGTACAGCGTCACCCGATTCGGCAACGTCTTGGGCTCCGCAGGTTCCGTCGTTCCCCTCTTTAAGAGACAGATCGAAAAGGGAGGCCCGATCACGATCACGGACAAGCGTATCATTCGCTATTTCATGACGATCCCGGAAGCGGCGCAACTGGTTCTACTCTCCGGCGCGCTGGCGAGCAACGGGGAGCTTTTCGTTCTGGATATGGGCCAGCCGGTCAAGATATACGACTTGGCGCAAACGCTGATTCGTCTCTCGGGCGCGACGGGAATCAAGATTGTCGAAACGGGCCTGCGTCCGGGCGAAAAACTCTACGAAGAGCTTTTGGTCAAGACGGAAGAGCTCGATAAGACGGAGAACGACTTGATCTTCATCGAACGCGACAAACCCCTCCCGCGCGAAGTCGTCGAGGAGAAGCTCAAGGTTCTCCAAGAGGCCTGCCTCACCGAAAGCGACGAAGCGGCGCGCGAAGCCCTCCACAAGGTGATCGATACCTTCAGGAGCCCCGAGAAGGTCAACCAAGACGCGGAGAAGAAGCACATCCTCAGCGACATGACTCGTTCTGACGACGCGAAATCCTAGGCGATCCCTCCTCAAGTTTGCGCTTTTGTTCGCAACGGCGACGACGGCGCCGCGTCTATCGCCGGATTTTTTACCAATCGGCAAATGCAGTCGTTGAGTTATATGCGCGCAAACCTCAAGAAAGAGTTTAAGAAAAGATCGAGGCGATAGCCGTCTATGTAACGAGCGTATGCCGCCAGGCTCTTATCACAGATTTTGAACCGACGGGCGCATAAACGTCAAGTATGAGATATTAAATATGGAAAAGTTCGAGAAAAAAATCTGGCTTGCCACGCCGACAATGCACGGCGACGAAATGAAATACGTTCAGCAGGCGTACGATACAAATTGGATGAGCGCCGTTGGTGAAAATATCAACGAAGTTGAACGTATCGCCGCTCAAAAAGCGGGGATGAAATACGCTGTCGCGCTATCTTGTTGCACCGCCGCGCTTCACCTTGCCGTGAAACACGCGGGCGAAACGCTATACGGCAGAGCCCCAGTCAGCCGCGGAGCGTTAGATGGGAAACGCGTTTTTTGTTCGGATATGACTTTCGACGCCACGTTGAATCCCGTCGTATATGAAGGCGGCGTTCCCGTCTTTATCGATACGGAAGCCGAGTCCTGGAATATGGACCCCGTCGCGTTGGAAAAGGCGTTTGAAATGTATCCCGACGTCAGATTGGTCGTTTCGGCTGAACTGTACGGTTTCCCTGGACGAATGGATTTAATCAAGGAAATTTGCGAACGACACGGCGCGATCTTGGTGGAGGACGCCGCCGAAGCGATGGGAGCGACTATTTTCGGCAAACAGTGCGGCTCCTTTGGCGATTATTCCGCCGTCAGTTATAATGGAAACAAAATTATTACAGGCTCGTCGGGAGGTTGTTTTTTAACAAACGATATTGAAATTGCGAACAAAGTGCGCAAATGGTCGACCCAAGCAAGAGAAAACGCCCCGTGGTATCAGCATGAGGAGGTCGGTTACAACTACCGCATGAGCAACGTTATCGCCGGCGTTGTACGGGGGCAGTATCCTTATTTGGAAGAGCACATTGCGCGGAAAAAAGCAATCTATGAACGATACCGCGACGGATTTAAGGATTTGCCCGCTCAGATGAATCCTATTGTCCCCGGCACAGAGCCGAACTACTGGCTTTCCGCTATGATCATCGACAAAGATTATATGTGCAAACAAGTCAGAGACGATTCAAAGGCCTTGTATATTTCCGAAAAAGGAAAATCTTGTCCGACAGAAATCCTTGAAACGCTGGCAAGCTACAACGTCGAGGGGCGACCAATTTGGAAGCCGATGCACGCGCAGCCGATATATCGAACGCACGAATTTATCACGCGCGAAGGTTCCGGTCGTTGCAGAACGAACGCCTATATCGCAGGCGGTTGCGTCGACGTCGGCGCGGATATTTTTGACCGCGGTCTGTGCCTGCCGAGCGCTATTGAGATGACTGAGGAACAACAGGCTGCCGTAATTGAGATTGTTCGTTCCTGCTTTGAATGACGAATTGACGAATGATGCGACGCTAATTCTGCCAACCGTAGGAAAGGCGCTCAGAAGAAGCGTAATTTTCCGCAGGGGCATGAGTCTCGGCAATCGCTCGGGGCGCGCGATAAAATCACGAAAGAGGAATACGACAAAAAGCAATTAGAAGCAAGGGAAGGCTTGAGGCGATTTGAATTGAAAACGGAAGTTGTTTCGACTAGAATGGGGAAAGTATATGGACAATCAGCATAAACCATATGGGCCGTACGAAAAATATTTCAAGAGAGCGCTTGATATATTTTGCGGCCTTGCGGCGTTGCTTGTATTCTGGTGGCTTTACGTTCTCGTTGCGATTCTAGTCAGAATTAAGCTGGGTAGTCCCGTGCTCTTTAGACAGGAACGTCCGGGAAAAAACGAGAAGGTCTTCAAGCTATACAAATTCCGAACGATGACGGACGCCCGAGACGAAAACGGAAATCTTTTGCCCGATGAAGTTCGTTTGACGAAATTTGGAAGAGCCTTGAGGGCGACGAGTCTAGATGAATTGCCGGAAGTCTTTAATATTTTAAAGGGCGAAATGAGCGTGATCGGACCTCGTCCGCTGACAATACAATACCTGCCCTACTACAGCGAAGAAGAGCGCCGCCGTCATGACGTCAGACCGGGGCTTAGCGGCTTAGCTCAGGTTAATGGTAGAAACTTTATTGATTGGGATCATCGTCTCGCGCTTGACGTTCAATACGTCAAGAAAATCACACTTTTAGGCGATCTGCGCATTATTCTTCAAACCGCGCTAAAATTCGTCAAGAAAGAGGACGTGGCGGTTGACACCAATAAAGTCGAACCGAATTTCGCTGAGGAAAGACGCTCCAAAATGCAGGCAAAGTAAGGGAGATATTCATGAACATTTTGATACTGAGCGCGGGAACTCGAAATAAAATTGTCCAGTATTTCGTCAAGACGTTAAACGGAACCGGAAAGGTCGTTGCGACAGATATGAGCAATTTGGCCCCCGCGATCTACGAGGCCGATAAATACTATCTTGTTCCGAAGATGACCGCGCCTGAGTATCTGGACGTCGTATTGGACATTTGTAAGAAAGAAGAGATTACCGGCGTCCTTTCGCTCATTGACCCGGAGCTTTCCCTTCTCGCGGAGAATAAAGAAAAATTTGAAGCGATTGGAACGACGGTAATTGGTTCGTCCTATGCGCTATGCGAAATGTCTTTGGACAAATTTCAGATGTTTCACTGGCTCGAAAATCACGGATACAAGCGCGCTAAATCCTACATGGATAAGGAAGCTTTCTTTGCGGACGTCGACGCCGGGGTGACAACCTACCCCGTCTTCGTAAAACCGGCAAGGGGAAGCGCCAGCGTCTCTATCTCCAAGGTTTATGACAGGGAGACGATCGAATTGCTCTTTGCCCATGAAGACGGACTGATGATTCAGGAGTTTCTAGACGGACAAGAAATCGGCGCCGACGTGTATATCGACATGGTTTCGCACGAAGTGGTCTCCATATTCACAAAGAAAAAGTTGAAGATGCGCGCCGGCGAAACGGATAAAGCGGTTTCCTTCAAAGATGAAAAGCTCTTCGCTCTCATTGAACGCTTTGTCAAGGACGCAGGTTACAACGGTCAGATCGACGTCGATATTTTCGACGTGAACGGAGAATATTATATCTCGGAGGTCAATCCCCGCTTTGGAGGCGGTTATCCTCATGCTTTTGAGAGCGGCGTAGATCATATGAAGCTTATCCTCAACAACCTTAATGGAAAGGCGAACGAGCCTTCCATCGGAAAGTATGACGACGGCGTATATATGATGAAGTACAATGAGGTCATGATTAAGAGGGATAATTGATGAATATTCTATTTCTTTCGATAGGAGACTTCCCGAGTATAAGGCATAGAGAAATCTATCCCGATTTAATGAGAGAGTTTATCAAAAACGATCATAACGTTTATGTGGTATGCTCCAGAGAGAAGCGAAAGAATTTAGATACCGAATTAGTAGAGGAAGACGGCGCAAAACTTGTTAAAGTCAAGATTGGGAACATTACAAAAACCAATTTAATTGAGAAGGGAATATCAACGCTTCGTATAAGCGCTCAATATAAGTCGGCTATTAAAAAATATTTTTCAGGCGTAAAGTTTGATTTAATCCTGTACTCAACTCCTCCTATTACCTTAGTCAATTGCATTGAGTATGTGAAAAAAAGGGACGGAGCCAGAACCTATTTGCTTCTAAAGGATATTTTTCCACAAAATGCCGCAGATCTTGGCATGTTTACTAAAACAGGGCCTAAATCTTTCATCTATAAGTACTTTAGAAGGAAAGAGTCTAAATTATACGCAATATCCGACTATATTGGGTGTATGAGTCAAGCCAACGTCGATTATGTCCTTGAGCATAATCCCGAAGTGAGTAAAAACGTCGTTGAAACGTGTCCCAACAGCATCGATATTGTCGACATGAGCGTCGACGCCCAAACGCGTGAGGAGATCAGAAAAAAGTATGGGATTCCGACTGACAAAAAAGTATTAGTCTATGGCGGAAATCTTGGAAAACCTCAAGGTATTGATTTTTTTATTGAGTGTTTGAAAAGCCAAAAGAATAGAGACGACGCGTATTTTTTAATTGTCGGAGACGGCGCTGAGTTTGGAAAACTCGATAGTTATATCAAAGCGGAAAAGCCCGTCAACGTTAAATTGATGAAAAGACTTCCGAAGAATGACTATGACGTCCTGGTGGCTGCTTGCGACGTCGGAATGATTTTTCTAGATCATCGATTCACGATTCCTAATTTCCCATCGCGGCTTTTGGCATATATGCAAGCCAAAATACCCGTGTTGGCATGTACGGATCCAAATACGGATATTGGAAAGGTTATTACTGAAGGCGGCTTTGGTTGGTGGTGCGAGAGTAATTCTACTGAAGAATTTACGAAGATAGTGGATTCCATCGGTTCGTCGGACCTTAAAGCCATGGGGGATAACGCATATCGGGTTTTGAATGAAAAGTATTCCGTCAGCGAGAGTTATAATATAATAGCAAATCATTTCTAATAAGAGTTGCGCTTGGCGATAAACGATAAAAACAGAAGGAAGGAAAAGAACAATGTCGTTGTATGAAGATTTAATCTCGGGAAAAGAGAAGCTTTCATTGATCGGGTTAGGCTATGTCGGGATGCCCCTCGCCGTCGCCTTTGCCGAGCACAACGTCAAAGTGATCGGGTTTGACCTGAACAAGAAAAAGATCGAGCTATATAAATCCGGCGTCGATCCTACGCACGAAGTGGGAGATGAAGTAATCAAAGCCTCGACGGTGGAATTTACTTACGACGAGGCCAAACTGAAAGAGGCAAAATTCCATATCGTAGCCGTCCCGACTCCCGTCAATATCGACCATACGCCCGACTTGGCTCCGGTCGAAGGCGCGTCGACTATTTTGGGTCGCAACTTGACCAAAGGCTCCATCGTGGTATACGAATCCACCGTATATCCCGGCGTTACGGAAGATATCTGTATTCCGATTCTCGAAAAAGAGTCCGGTTTAAAGTGCGGCGTTGACTTCAAAATCGGATATTCGCCGGAACGAATCAATCCCGGCGATAAGGTGCATCGCCTGGAAAACATCAAAAAGATCGTTTCCGGTATGGATGAAGAAAGCTGCTCCGTCATTTCCGACGTCTATAATGTCGTCATCAAGGTTGGAACGCATAAGGTCAGCAGTATCAAAACCGCAGAAGCTGTTAAAGTCGTAGAAAACAGCCAGAGAGACATTAACATCGCGTTTATGAACGAACTGGCGATGATTTTCGACCGTATGGGAATCGACACCGCCGAAGTCGTCGACGGCATGAATACGAAGTGGAACGCGCTCGGTTTTCGTCCCGGCTTGGTCGGCGGGCACTGCATTGGCGTCGATCCCTACTACTTTACCTATGAAGCCGAAAGATTAGGCTACCATAGCCAGATTATTCTCAACGGTCGTATTGTCAACGACGGAATGGGCTCCTTTGTCGCCGACGCCACGATTAAGCAACTTGTCCTTGCCGGCAAAGCGCCTCGCGACTGCAAGGTGGTCGTTTTGGGAATCACCTTCAAGGAGAATTGCCCCGACACAAGAAATTCCAAGGTAAACGACGTTCTCAAAAAGTTGCAGGAATACGGTATTAAGCCGCTTGTTATCGACCCTGTGGCAAACGCGGAAGACGCGGAACGCGAATATGGCGTAAAACTCGTCGACTTTGACGACGTCCATGACGCGGATTGCGTCGTCATGGCTGTCGCCCATAATGAATTCAAAGCGATGGGAATGGAAGGCCTCGCCAAACTTTTTGGCGCCGCAGACCCCGCCAACAAGGTGCTCGTCGACGTCAAGAGCCTCTTTGACAAACAAACTGTGGCCCAGGCTGGGTATCGTTACTGGCGCCTGTGATGATAGTATCGTAAATCTACGGAGCGGTAATGATAGAAAAATTCCGAATTTGTATTACGCAGGCTTTTATTAAAATATTCCGTAAGAATACCCGGATTAGCGATAGACGGTATAATCAGATACTTTATCGCCTGCGCACGGGAAAGAAAGCCAACCTGGATTGTCCCAAGACCTTTAACGAGCATATACTTGCGCGAAAGGTTTTTGCGAACGAGGATAATCTGACGCAGTATACCGATAAATATGAAGTTCGAGCCTACGTCGAAAAGACGATTGGATCGCGCTTTCTGGTTAAAAACTATGGCGTTTGGGACAATCCAGAAGAAATCTCCTTCGACAAACTTCCGCGGCAATATGTCTTAAAGGC
>CAKVCP010000055.1 GCA_934725735.1 uncultured Thermoguttaceae bacterium | reverse complement strand
GTCCCGAGACGGACGACCAGATTATTCGCGACGCGCGCGTCATTGCGAAAGAACTTTTGTCGCGAGTAGACCGTATGATAAAGGATTTCTTCTTCGACGCCTACGCGAAAGAAGCGGGAGTCGACTACGCCCCTCCTAAAGCGAAACCGTTGCAGGTCGAAATCATTCCCGACGCGGAAGTGCGCCAAAAGCGCGTCGAGGAGTGGGAGAAGCGCCGCAAAGAGGTTCAGACGCTCGTCTCAAAGTATACCAATCTCGATCCCTCCGAGATCAATATAGACCGCATCTTCTGCTACACTTTCAACTACCTTAGCTGGTTCATCCCCGAGACGATCCGCATGCAGCCGCGACCGATCTGCACCTCCGCGTCCGTCGTTCGCGGAGAGATCGTCAAGCTGGTTCAAAGCGGATACGCGACGATCAAGTCGTCGCAGATGCAGAGAATGATCCAAAGACAGGATCGCTTTAGACCTCCTCAGGCAATCCTCGACGCCTGTCAAGTCCGTCCGATTTTCGACTATATGCGCGATCTATGTCAATGGGCGTTGGACGAGATCGTAAACGGGTATCGTCAAACGATTCAATCGATCGCCAACGGGCTCCTCGAACGTTTCGATTACGACGTGTTCAAGAAGACGTATGCGAATGGAAAAGACTACGCGGACTGGCTTGTGCTCTGCGTCGTGAACACCTATCGCGCGTGGTTCGAGAAGTATCGCGAGCTCGTCGAGCAAGATCCGCGGCTACAAGAGGCGTTCCAAAACGCGCGGGAATACTTCCTCCTCCTCGCGAAGGACTTCTCGCTCCCGATCTGCGCGTATTACTTCAGAGTTCACACCCTTTTCTCGGACGAAGACTCCGAGGTCGTCAAACAATATCGCGAAGAAGTCGAAAAAACGCGGCGAAAGTACGGCGCGTCTCTCGACCCGATCATTCGCGACGCGCAGACCCTTGCCCAGGAAGTCCTCCTATTCCTTGACGAAAACGCCCGAGACGCTTTAGTCAAGAACTTCGCGACGAACGCCAGCCAAAAGGACGCTCCGGAAGGGTCGACGTCCTCCGACGCGACTTGACGCGCTTCGTCACGCCCTCGCGCCCTCTTCCGCGAGATCGCGAAGCGCTCCGCGAATCATCGCCGCCTTCATCGCCGCTTGAAGCCGACCGAGCCGAAATCGTCGCGCCACGATCGTTTCGAACTCCCTTAGAGGCGTCGCAAGATCCGCGACCGTGAACCCTTCGCAACAATCCCGCGCGTTCGACGACTCGACGTCCTCCCTCGGCGCGGTTGCAACCATTTCGCGCGGCGCTCTCTCGCGCGCCGCCGATTCTTCCTTTTCCGCGACCGGCGCGGTCGGCTTCCCTCCTCCTCTCTTGACGACCTGTTGCGGTACGAGCGTCCATTTCTGAACTTGCGGTTTCGGCTCCGTCGACACGCGCGTCGGAACCCATCGCCACCCCGCCTCGTCGTAGATTCTCTTCACCGCGAGTCCGAGGGTCTCCCACGCGCGACGCCGACCCGCGCGTCCGTCCGTGCGCAGATACCGCGCGCGCGATTCCGCCGCGTTTCGCGCCAGCGCCACCGCGTCGCGCCCCGAAATACCCGAGAGACCAAGAACCGCCGCGCCCACAAGACGATCCACAAGGTCGCGATTAAGTTCCGGTTCCCAAACGATCTCCACGATCTTCTTGCGCAACTCGACGACTCGCGCGTCCTCGAAATCGACCGCGTCTCGAATCTCCGCGACGCTCCGCGCTTCCTCTCGCGCTCCCACGCCTTCCTCCGCAGCCTCTACCCGCGCCTCCGCTACCTGCGGCGCCTCAATCTGCGGCGCCCTTCTCTCCGTCTCCGCGCTCTTCTCTTTCAAATCCTCCGGCAACGTCTCCTGCGGTTTATTTATTTGTTTATTTAAAGAAATAAAAGATATTGGCGCGGATTTTAAATCTTGATTTTCATTTTCATTTTCATTTTCAATTTCATTTTGAAAATGAGAAGACAAATTCGTGAAATCGATCGCGACGCGTTTGACCGCAAAATCGAAAAGATTCACGTCGACCTTGACCGACGCGAGGAGACCGACTTCGACGAGGTCTTGGCATTTCGTGCGGACGACAGCGGGGGTAAACGCGATTCCTCTGGCGGTGTAGAGACGGCGACGCGTCAATTCGTCGGCGAGTCGCGCGTAACTCAGACGCGCGACGACGGGACGATTTTCGGAAATGGTCAAGAATAGGAAGTAAAGGACGAGGGTGTCGCGAGACGTAACGCGACGAAGGAACTGCAACATGAGAAAGCCTTAGAAAGCGCCGGAAGGAAAACCGCGAACCAAAAGCGGAAGAAATTTGGAGGGCGCGACTCCATATAATCATTGTCGTTGCTTTTCGATTTATGCGCGAAAAATTTCCGAAACGCCAAAAAAGAGAAAAAAAAACGACCCAGACGGCGTAACGTCTAGGTCGCGGAGTTGATAATTTCGAAAATCAGTCGAGGAATCCGACGAGTTCTTGGGAACGGCTCGGCTGCTGGAGCTTGCGCACCGCCTTCGCTTCAATCTGTCGGATGCGCTCGCGCGTCACCTTGAAGATGTGCCCGACTTCTTCGAGCGTGTACTGGTGCCCGTCGCCGAGGCCGTAACGCAACTTGATGATCTCGCGTTCGCGGTAGCTGAGCGTCTTCAAAACCTGATAGAGCTTGCGACGCAAATTCTCAATCTGCGCCTGCTCCGCAGGGTTGCCCGTGCGTTCGTCGGGAAGGAGATCCCCGTAATGGCTGTCGTCGCTATTTCCGACGGGTCGATCAAGGCTGATCGGATAGCGATTCATGAGCATGATCTGCTTTGTAAGATCGATCGCGGTTCCCGCAGCGGCGGCGGTTTCTTCGATCGTGGGTTCTCGTCCGTTCTTCTGTATCAGTTCGCGAGTGGAGTTTCTGACCTTCTGCATCGACTCGACCATATGGACGGGGATGCGGATCGTACGCGACTGATCGGAGACGGCGCGAGTGATCGCTTGACGAATCCACCATGTGGCGTAGGTGCAGAATTTGAATCCGCGACGATATTCGAACTTGTCGACGGCGCGCATCAAACCGGCGTTTCCCTCCTGGATCAGATCGAGGAAGTTCAACCCGCGGTTGCGATATTTTTTGGCGATGGAGACGACGAGACGCAGGTTTCCTTCGGAGAGGCCCTTCTTCGCCTTCTGGTGTTCGTCGTAGATGCGGCGCGCGGCCTTGACGCGATTTTCCAGGCTCACGGGCGTCTCTTGCGTCATTTGGAGGATGTTGCGGAACTCCATGACTTGGATGTAGCGTTCCTCGGCGGGACGTCCCTGTCGACGGCTTTCTTGAATCTGCGCTTTGAGTTCCGCAACGCGCTTGCTATATCGATCAAGGGTGTCGAGGACGCCGTCGAGCCGTTCTTTTGGGAGCTTCAGTTCTTCGACGAGGCGCACCGCGCGACGCCGACGACGCGCGAGATCATGCCACGCCTTCACGCGGGCTTCGAGGGGCTGCGTCTTGCTCATCGCGACGCAGTAGTCGCGTCGATTGCGAATAAACATGGAACGAAGGGTGAGGAGATTTTCGCGGAAAGTCGCTTGAACAAAGGGATCGCGCTGAAGCTCCTTTCCCTTTTGGGAATCGTCGGAACCCGACTGTAGAACGGCGGCGTTCTTCTGAAGCGACTGCTGATATTCGTTGTTAAGGTAGCGATACGCCATCTGCATAACGTAATCACATTCGAGCAACTTCGTGCGGAAACGAATACGCGTGAGTTCGATCTGACGCGCTAAGTTGCGTTCGGCGTCGCGTTCAAGGAGTTTAATCTTCCCCATCTCGGTCAGGTACTGCCTGACGGGGTCGTCTATGCCGGCGGAATCTTCGTCGTCATAGAGAGCGCCTTCGTCGCCGTCCGACTCGTCGTCATCTTCCGGATAATCGGCTCCAGAGCGAACAATACCGTCGTTGGGTTCGTCGTCGTTATACCCCTCCTCGTCGGCGTATGGCGGGGTTTCATCGTCAAAACCACTGTCAACGATGCAGTCGTTTTCGTCGTAAGCGTCATCTTCGTACAAAACTAAACTCCTGATAGTTACAAGATCAATTTGCGTCGCGTCGCTTTTAGCCGCGCGCGTCGCTTACGCGCATAAAGCGCGAATCTCTTACTAAATCGACGAAATCGCGCCTTAACGTTGCTAAAAAAAGCGCGACGACCCGTCTAACGCGTCATTTTGCGAACCTGAGAACGACAGAATCGCGCCGTCGTTCACAATCGCTAAATTCCTTAGACTACGGCATAGTTTATCCACCTTGTTGTTAGTACGAACGAACCAGTCGATACGACGTCCTCGACTGCGAACTCGCGCGACTCCCGTTCGTGTATCGGCCCGGCAAATTATCGACACGAGCGCTCCTTATATGATAAGCCATATACGTTTTTTTCGTCACAATTTTGCGAAAATTAAACGAAAAAAGAGAAAAGAATTTCCAATTTCATCAATTTTAACGATTATTCCGTCTAAAAATTCTCTTCTAATACGAACCGTATTTTCTCGCTATACGACCTTTTTCGATTCCATACTTCGTTTTTTTTACCCTGGGGGTTTATTTCAAGGCGCCTATCTGTACAATACAGTGTGGCGTATTAGAACTTTCCGCTAACGCGACGAATTAAAGGCGCTGATATTAGTACGCTAAAACTCCCGTCTATTTGACGTCAAAAAGTCTTTTTTATACAATTTTTAAGAATATTTCGTCCGCGTTCTACGCGCGGCTACGACAAGAGGTTATTATGAGTATCCGCTACGCACTTCCTTGCGACGCATGCGGTCGACGCCATCCCGTCGAAACCTCCCAAGCGGGGGGACAAATCGACTGCGAATGCGGCGCGACGATTCGTATCCCGACAATGTTGAAAATCAAGCGTCTCGTTCCGTGGGAAGACGCCGACGCGGAAACGCCCAAAGAAACTCAAGAAGCCCCCGCGACAGAGCGCCGCTCCGTCGAAGCGCGCGACGAAAAAGCCCCCGCGACGACTCCCGTAGCCCCCGCGACGTCTGAAACGACGCCCGATTCCCCTGCGGCCCCCAAAGCGCGCAAACTCTCCGCGCGACGTCGAGGACTCTTCATCGTCGCCTCACTCGCCTTCGTCGTCAGCGTCTTCTTCTGCGCTCGCGCTATCAAAACGCCCCCCCCGATCGCCGTCTTCTACAAACAGACCGTCTACGATCTCGGCGACGGAAGAAAGGTCCGACGCGACACCACCCCCACAACCTACGGAGACTACTGTTTCTACTTCTTCACCGATTACAGCGATCCGGAACGCCCCACGTACCTCGTCGACGACCAGCTTATCGACATGATGAGCCCCTTCGTGACGATTCAATACTTCACGTACCTCAAAGAGTTGCCGATGAGCGACAACTTCTACGAGAATTACGAAGCGCTCAAGACGCGTCGCTACCTCTACCTCGGCGGGTTCGGGTTCCTCGCGCTCGTCTCCCTCGTCGTCGCGCTCCTCGCGCTCTTCGTCAAAGAATCGCAGAAACAGGTCGGCTCCATGCGCGGCTCCTCGTGGAACGCTTAGGCGACCGATTCGCCCAAAAACGCAAGACGCTCTCTTCGACGGGAGCGTCTTTTTTATTTCTTGACGGACGATCTCGCGCGTTCCTTTCGCGCTCTTTGGCGACGTCGCGACGTTTTTTCCTCTCGTCGACTAAGAAGTAATCGCTATCTTTTCTTTCAAAGGGCGCGAAACAAAGGGCAAGAACGCGCCTTCTTACCCTCTCCATTTTTCGCGGTTCTCTTCGAACCGTTTTGCGCCTATCCTTACCTCGCCCTGCCTTGCTTATCGCAAAAAAAAGGACGCTCGCGAAGAAGCGTCCTTATTTTACGCGACGGCTCGACCGTCGTTCGGTTCGCTTGGAAGAGACGCGCTCAGTGCGTTCCTTGCGTCTCCGCCGGACGTCGCCCGTGATCCATCGCCTCGGCGATATTGAGAAGGTGCCCGTAAATTCGCCGCCACGCGGTGACTTGATAATCGATCGCAACGATGACTTTCGGATCGAGTTTTTCGGTAAACATCGTCTCAATATGCTTCTGTCGGAACTCTTTGATCTTACGCACGTATTCTTCGCGTCGTTCCTCCATTTCGGAGGCTAAGTCGCGCCCTCTTCGTTCGGAGTACGCGCGGTAGAGCCACTGCATAGAGTCGAAAACGAGGTCGAAGTTCAGGTCGAGGAGGTCGGAAATTCTATCGGGAATTTCGAGATTGTCTTCCCTCTTGATTTTGAGGTTTGACTTCACGATCGCGACGAAGTAGTCGCCGAGTTCTTCGAGCTCTTCCGCGAGTCGAACTTGCACGCGACCCTCTTGAGAAACGTCGGAGGACTGCGTTCGCCCGACGACGCGCGTCACGAAATCGATCGTGTCGTCCTGAACGGCGTCGAGTCGGTCTTCGATCTTGAAGATATTCGCAACGCAGCGCTCGTCTTCGAATTCGGAATCCTTCAACGTTTTGAGATCTTCAAGCATGAGGACGCAGTCGTTGAACATATTCTGAACTTCGGTGCGAGAGCGTTCGATCGCCATCGGGGGCTCCATTTCGAGGAACTCGCTGAGTTTCGAGTCCGTCTTCTTCGCGTTCCCCTTGTCGACGACGAAGCGTTCTAGAAGCGAGGCGAGGGGCGTGACGAAGGGGAGGAAAAGGATCGTATTGGCGACGTTGAAGAGGGTGTGCGTTAGCGCGACGCGGCCTGGAACGTCGAGATGGAGCGTCGAACCGATCGCGTTAATGCACGGAATCAAGACGGGGAAGAAGACGCACATGACCCAGGTGACGCCGATCGTGTTGAAGACGAGGTGGAAATACGCGGCGCGGCGCGTCGTCGCAGGGGCTCCGATCGCGACGAGGAGGGGGGTCAGAGACGTTCCGATGTTGCTTCCCAGGACGATCGCGGCGGCGGTGTTGAGGTTCAGGGCGCCGAGCATCGTCAAGGTGATCGTCACGGCGAGGATCACGGAAGAGGAATGAACGAGGAAGGTCGTGAAGCACCCGATGAGGACGCACATGAGCGCGCCTTTGAGCGTGTCGGCGCAGAAGACGTTGAAGATCGCCGTGAACGCGGGGGAGTCCGCGATGGGAGCGAGGCCGTTTTTGAGTGTTTCGAGCCCGAAGAAAATCATGCCCAGGCCGACGGCGAACATCGCGAAATTGCGCACTCCTTCTTTCTTGCAGAAGAGATAGAAGAGCGCGGAGATCCCTAGGAGAGGGAGTCCAAGAACGCCGACGTTGATGGCGAAGATCCATCCGGTGGCGGTCGTTCCGATATTCGCGCCCATCAAGACGCCGATCGCCTGCGAGAGGGTCATCATGCCGCTATTGACGAACCCCAGAGTCATGACGGAACACGCGGTGCTCGACTGGATGATAGAGGTAACGAAGACGCCCACGCCCAGCGCCATGAATCGATTCGTCGTAAAGAGGGAGATGAGCTGACGCAGTTTCGCGCCCGCCATCGCCTGCAACCCCTCAGACATGCGTCTCATACCTAATAGGAAGAGTCCGCCGCCCCCCACGACGATAAGAAGGATCGCCCAATAGTCGGGCGTCCAGCTCTCCGCTTTGAAGGAAAGGTAGGCTTTTTGCTCGGGATCGATCTTCGACTGAGCGCAAACGACGACGTTGGCGGAACCGACGAAGTCAGGCTTCCACGACAAGGTAATGAGCGAACCGTCGAGAGAGGCGTCCGCGACGTCGCCGCCGCCGGTCACGAGGGAAAGTTCGACGTCCGCCAGCTCGGGCGCGGGATCTCCGAGCATTCCTTCGTCGCGGAACTGGTTGACGGCGGCGGAGAGATCGAGAGAGGTAGGAGGCGCGCCTTTGAGAACGCGCAAATCAGGGAGCCATTTAAAGGGAATGGCGGCGCTTTGCGCAGGGACGTTCGCCGCGTTTTCTTCCTCCCCTCTGAGAAGGGAGACGCCGAGGGACGCGGCGAAGACGCAGCACGCGACGACGATCGCCGAAACGTAGAAGATCGTCGGACGTCCCTTCGTTTTACAGCTTATATCGTCGGAAGAATTATCGTTGGAAGGGTTCATTTCATTCATCAGCCTGACTCCGATAGGGGCGACGCGGCTCGAATTTGGAGGACGCGTTCATAAAAAAGACGTCGCGTTTACAGAATCGTTGATTCGAGGGTAAACGCGACGGCAAATAAGAACGCAAATCCAAAAGATCGAAGGCGCGCATGTGGTTCAATAGACGTCTAGAAAATGCGTCGCCGACCGCAAAGAAGCCAACTTCGGCGTTGGGAACGTCAAGGCTTCCTTTTTGAATAGCGGCGGAAAGGCGAAAAGAGCGCGTCATTGAACTGGAGGAGGACGGCGAATAGGTTTCGCCGAATTTATACCCTGCGTATAAACGCAGTAAAAAATAAGTAAAAATCACGTGTTTTATTATGCACGACGAGCGCGGTTCGTCAAGGCGTCGAGGAGATGCGCGCGCGGGTAAAAAAAAAGGAGCGGACGTTTCCGTCGCGCTCCTAATAAGCCATTTTAGTTCAAGCCCGTCCTGAGGGACGGTGAACCCCGCCATTGGACGTCGCTGTGATTTTGGTCGTCTGTTGTTTGGACAGATCGCGCAGAAGCGACTGCGCAAGACGCCGCGGAGCGACGTGATTTCCTCAGCCTTAATGAACGTTCGGCGACGAACGCGCTAGGTCTTATGAACGCGGAGGAGGAACGTCTTCCCAGCTTCTGTCCGTGTTGGCCTTAAAATGGAAGGCGAACGCGTCCCCTACGTCGGATGACTCAAAAGAGGCTTTTGAGGGTTTGCGAATCGATTCGCCGGGTATCGTCGGCGCTTCCCCGATTCGCGGACGTCAAGCGCGATCGCTCGCGTTCGACGTCGTTGGGAAGATTCTTGAGAGAGGCGTCGCCGTCCGTTGCGGAGGCGGCGCTTCGTTAGGTTCGTTCGTTACGCTCGATCAACGGTTGACCGTGAGGGTGAACATGACGCCGTGAACGAAGGTGTCGAAGTTGCGATCCTTCTTGTTCTTCTTGACGCCAAAGACGGAGCCGTCTTCGTTGATGCGGTAGTCGTTGACAGCCGTAGCGCGAGCGATGTTGTCCATGTAGAGCATTTCATACCCGACCTTGAAACCGATCGCTTCGGTCCAGTTCCACGCCGCTTCTACTTTCGCGTCGATACCGTTGGTATAGGCGTCGTAATGCTTCGAGTAGTTGAACGCGTTCGCAACGGTTCCGATCGGCGTGTAGGTCTGGAGACCGCCCGTTTCGGAGGTGTTGTTGCTGTTCGAGTTGCTGCCACTGCTGTTATTGTTGTTATTGTTGTTATTGTTGTTATTGTTGTTGTTATTATTGTTGTTATTATTGTTGTTGCTGTTGTTCGAACCGGTCGAAGCGGAGTCCGCCATCGGCTTCAAACCAAGCGTGCCGTAACCGTAGATGTTCTGACGGTTGAAGCCTGCGAAGTATTTGCCTTCCCCGGTGAATCGCCAACGATTGTTGTAAATCGTGTAGCGCGCGCCGACTTGAGGACCGACGATATGGTTCGCCGCTTCGAAGTTCCAGTCGGAGTAACCCAGGTCCGCGCCGCGGTTCGACGAGTAGTTGAAGTCGTACGAACCGTAAGACTGCGACGTCTGCGTCTGCTGGTTGTCTCCAGAACCCTGCGTGTTCGTGTTCAAGATGCTAACTTCCGTAATCGAGTAGCTCGATTCGTTCTTCGTACTCGCGTGACCGAAGAAGTTGAACGTGCCGTCGAACTGCGTGTAGCGAACGCCCGCGAGAGCTTCAAGGGTGCCGGTGCGGAAGGGATGGAACTTGTAAGAGTACATCGCTTCGACGCTCCACGTGTTGACCTTCGAAGTCAGGTGGAAGGAGTCGTACGTGATCGGCATCGGGACGAACGCGTAACGATTCGTGGCGGTGTTGCCCGTCTGGTTGTTGCCGCTGTTGTTATTATTGTAATCGTTTCCGGAACCGACGGAGTCGAGGCCGACGATCATCCACAAGCGACCGATTTGGTTCACGCTGCCGGAGCCCTGCTGGTCGAGAAGCTGATAGCTGTTGCCCGTCCAGACGTAGTAGTTTCCGCTCGCGCCGCTGAGGTTGTAGTTGTTCACGTTGACGACCGCGGGGTCTTCGATAATGATACCGCCGTAGATGCCGTCGTAATCGCAACGCTGCGGGGAGATGACCGTACCCTTGACTTCCCAAGAGTGATGACCTTGCTGATTTCCGATGACGAATTCAGTCGCGGTCTCCCAGTCGGCGTGAAACTGCGCGGTCGACATTTGGTTGGCGACCTGAGAGTAGGTGAAGGTCGTCGACGAAGAATTGGAGGTTAAGTTCGGTATGACGTTCGTGACATACTGCTGACCGCCCTTCGTGCTGCCGACCATCTGATCGGAAGGCTGCGAAATGCTCACAATACCCGCGCCAATGCTACCATAAAGGCCTTGACGCTCATAAACGCCGCCGCCGAACTGATCGTCCGGGAACGGTGAAAACAAACGCATCTGCGAAACTTGGGCAGAAGCGGTTGACGTCGTCGCGAACGCTAAACAAAGGCCCGCGATAATCAGTTTGATGCTTCGAGACATGGTCTTGTACCCACCTCTATTTACACTTGAATCATCCAATGGGGTGTAGCAAACTAAATCCTTTAAGTCTGCTAACGGCTGTGCCAGTGGTATCGGACATTTAATTTCCCCCAGTTGAATCAAACTCGAATTTTTATCCCTCTTTTTTCATATTCCTTGAAAAAAATACAAAAAATAGACCGTATAAAAACTCTTTGGCAAAATAAAACCCCACTTTCAGGGGGAAATTAAACCTTGTCTCTCCGCTTTTTCTCTCAAAAAATTTTCTAAAAAATTCTCCTTTTCAGGAAACTCAAACCGATTTTACCTTACTTTTTTCATAAAAGATCGTAAAGACCTAATTCTTTCAAACGCGCCACAAGACGCTTCATCCCCTCTTCGTCCCCTTTCTGAGCAACCAAAAGCGCGTCCCCAGCGTCGACCACAAGAAGATCCGAAACTCCCGAAAATGCCACCACCTTCTTCCGACCCGCCGCGTCCCCGACGATCCGCGCGTAATTCCCCGACCCGTCGACCTCCACGACCGCGCTCGACGCCGTCCCCGTCGCCCCGACGCGCTCCAACTCCGCAAACGTTCCCACGTCGTTCCACTCGAAACTCGACGCCGGAACCAATACGACGTTCGACGCGCGTTCCAACACCGCGTAATCGATCGACACGCTCTTCCCCTTCGCGAACGCATCGATAAACTCTGCGTCTTCGTCGACGCGACGCCCTTCGCTCGCGCAAATATGGACGCGCGCTTCGAGTGTCTCGAGCGTCTCGACAAGCGTCGGTTCAAACCTCTTGAGCAAGTCAAGGTATCGCGACGCTTTCCATACGAAGATCCCCGCGTTCCAATAAAATCGCTTCGTCTCAAGAAACGCTTGCGCCCTCTCGCGCGACGGTTTCTCCCGAAATTGCGCGACCTCGTATCCTTCGATCGCCCCCCCGAGCGCCCCTCCCTTCTCCACATACCCGTAACATTCCGCAGGATAGGTCGGTTCGACGCCGAGGGTAACCAATCGCGTCGGATCCTCTTCGACAAGCCGCGCGGCGTCCGCCAAAACGCGCCGCAGCGCCTCTTCGCCGCCTATCCAGTGGTCCGACGGGGCGACGATCATCGTCGCGTTCGGGTCGAAAGAAGCGACGGCGAGCGCACCCCACGCCGCGCAGAGCGCCGTATTGCGCGCCGCGGGCTCAAAGAGGACGCGCGACGCGTCGAAATCGGGGAGCGTCTCGAAAAAGAGCTCCTTCATCGCGCGCGCCGCGACGACGAAACGCCTGTCGCGAGGAACAAGCGGCTCGAACCGCTCAAGGGTCGCCGCAATGAGCGTCCTCCCGTCGGGCGCGAGGGGCAAAAAGGGCTTCGGACGCGACGGACGGCTCTCGGGCCAAAGTCGCGAGCCGGGCCCACCCGCCATCACGACGGCGTAGAGTGGGTCGCGCAATTCGGTTTCGGAAGATTTTTCGCAAGTTAGGGTCATAAGCGCGCGCTCTTCGTGACAAAGTTCGGTAATGGGAATATAATGGACGGAAGTTTCGCCGTCTGAAATTATTTGCGACGACGAATCCCCGCTTTTACGTGGCGGAGAATCGACAAACAGCCTCTCTGATTATAGCACGGGAGTCACAGAAATGGAAACATACCTTCCCGACGCGGCGACGCGCGGCGAATTTGAGCGAATGGCGCGAAAGGACGGCGTCGGCGAAAGAAGCGAATTTTGGCGTACCCTCCCCCTTTTGCCCGAGCGCCCTTCCATTTCGCACAAAGGAACCTTCGGCGTGGCGCTCGCCGCCGGCGGATCGCGCGGAATGACGGGCGCGATTTCTCTCACGGGGGCGGCGGCCCTCGCGACGGGCGCGGGACTGACGCGACTTGTGACGCCGAATTCGGTTCTCGAAGTCGTCGCGCAGTATGAACGCGAATACACGACGATACCGGCCCCTTGCGACGACGACGGGCGTTTCAAATTCGAGGCGAAGGACGAAATCTTGGAGTTGTCGGAAGATGCGACGGCGGTTGCGATCGGGCCGGGTCTCGGGCGATCCGACGATCTCGAATGGTTGGTGACGGAGCTCTTTTTCGAGCTGAAAACGCCGGTCGTCGTCGACGCGGACGCGCTCAACGCGATCGCGGCGACGGGAATTCTTTCGAGGGGCGGAGAAAGCCGTTTTGTCGGACGGCGTCCCAGGGGGCCGCGCGTCTTCACGCCGCATCCGGGCGAATTCCACCGCCTCGCGGGGTACAAGCCGACGTCGGATCCTGAAGAGCGGTTGGTCGCGGCGAAGGACTGGCTTGATTCGTACGCGGACCTCTTCCCCCGTTGCGAGGCGACGCTTCTTCTCAAAGGAGCGGGGACGGTGATCGCGTCGATCGTCCCCGAAGAGGACGGTCTCAACGAGGCGATAGTGAACGTGAACGCGACGGGAAATTCCAACCTCGCGACGGGGGGTAGCGGGGACGTCCTCACGGGAATCATTTTAGGGCTTTTGGCGCAGGGCGCGACGTGCGACGAAGCGGCGCGTTGCGGGGCGGCGCTCCACGGAATCGCGGCGGAGTTGCGTTCGACGATCTGCTCGCGCGGGGCGGTCGCGTCGGACGTA
>CAKVCP010000054.1 GCA_934725735.1 uncultured Thermoguttaceae bacterium | reverse complement strand
CGCGGCGTCAAGGTCGTCGAAGAGAAAGACGCCGTCGCTGGAGACTTCAACTCCGTCATCAAGGTCGAGCTTGAAACCGACAAGGGCGACCTTGCCTTCGCCGGAACCCTCTTCGGCAACGTCTTCCCGCGCCTCATCAGCTTCCGCAACCTGCGCATGGATTCGCAGATGGACGGTACTCTTCTCATCACGATGCAGAAGGATCAGCCGGGCGTCGTCGCCGCTCTGGGCGCCGCCACCGGTAAGCTCGGCGTCAACATCGCGCAAATGGCGCTCGGACGCAATCTCCATGCTCCTAACGGCCTCGCCGTTAGCGTCCTCTCTCTCGACGGCGATCTTCCCGCCGAACTCGTCAAGAGCGTCAAGGAGATTCCTGGTATCGAAGACGCCCTCGCCGCGAAGCTCCCGATGTGTTGCGAGTATCCCTCGTGGCTTAACTGAGTTCGCGCGATTTCACTATGACGATTATTGAGGGCGCCGCTCGGATTTCCACTCGCCGGGCGGCGTCTTTTTTTCGCCTCTCTTCTGGGCGTCGCCTTGAATCCTTGCAAGCGCGGTTGTATACTTATAACACGGACTTGCAGTGTCCTCTAACATTTAACAAACCGCTCGTTTTGTTTCACGAAAGGATGAGATATGCCCGTTGACGCTTCTGCTCCGATGTCGATGGAGCTACTGAAATTCGCCGGAAACGACGTCGACTCCCAGCCTTGGGACGTCGTCGTCTTGGGAGGCGGCCCCGCAGGCCTGGCCGCCGCGATCGCCGCTTATGATCGCGGAGCGAAGCGCGTTCTCGTCCTCGAACGCGAACCGGAGATGGGAGGCGTTCTCAACCAGTGTATTCACAACGGGTTTGGGCTCAAGCGCTTCGCTGCGGAGCTGACGGGGCCCGAATATGCGGGCCGTTTCATCGACGAACTTGCGAAGCGCGACGTGGTCGTGGCGCTCGAAGCGACCGCCCTTGAAATGAAGCGCGACGAGGAGGAGAAGGACGCCCCCTTGGAAATCGCCGTCGCGTCCCCGACCGTCGGCTTTAAGCGCGTCAAAGCGCGCGGCGTCGTCCTCGCGACCGGGTGCCGCGAGAGAACGCGCGGCGCGATCGGAACCCCCGGCGACCGTCCAAGCGGCGTCTTTACCGCCGGCGCGGCGCAGAAGTACGTCAATCGCGCGGGAAAAATGGTCGGAAGGCGCGTCGTGATCCTCGGTTCGGGGGACATTGGGCTCATTATGGCGCGACGCATGACCCTCGAGGGCGCGAAAGTTCTCGCCGTCGTCGAACTCATGCCCTATTCCAACGGGCTGGCGCGAAATATCGTTCAGTGCCTCGAAGATTTTGACATTCCCCTCTATCTCTCCCACACGATCGCGAAGATCGTCGGCAAAACGCGCTTGGAGAAGGTCGTCGTCCAGAAGGTCGACGAAAAACGCGTGCCGATCCCTGGGACGGAGTTTGAAATCGAGTGCGACACGCTCCTCCTCTCCGTCGGACTCATTCCGGAGAATGAGATCGCGCGAAACGCGGGCGTGACGCTCGACCGCCGAACGCGCGGCGCAAGCGTCGATCAGACGCGCGAATCCACGTTGCCGGGCGTCTTCGCGTGCGGAAACGCGCTCCATGTCCACGATCTCGTCGACTTCGTTTCCGAAGAAGCCGAGCTCGCCGGACGATCCGCCGCAGAACGCGCGTTGGGACTTTCCGCCCCCGCGACGCGTTCCGTCGACGTCAAAAACGGAAACTGCGTCAACTACGTCGTTCCCCAGCGACTCGCTCCCGACGCCGCGAACGACAAGCTTTCCTTCTTCCTGCGCGTTTCGAACGTCTTCGAAAATAAAAAGCTTGTCGTGCGCCAAGGGGAGAAGGTTCTTAAAGAGATCAAACGCCCCAAGGTCGCTCCCGCGCTGATGGAACGCGTTCCCGTCGATCCGACCGCCGTCGACTTCAACTCCGACGACCCCGTCGTGATTTCCCTGGAAGACTGACCTTATTCCCGTTACGCTCCGCTTCTAACCCTGAGACCGTATGACCGAAAACACGCCAAAACAGATTCGCGAACTCTCCAAAAGCATGATTAACAAGATTGCCGCCGGAGAGGTGATCGAACGTCCCGCAAACGTCGTTAAGGAACTCGTGGAAAACGCGATCGACGCGGGCGCGACGCGAATCGACGTCGAAATCGGCCCCGAAGTCAAGGATTTAATCAAGGTCGTCGACAACGGGTGCGGGATTCCCCGCGACCAGATCCCCCTGGCGCTTTCCCCTCACGCGACGAGTAAGATTGCGGAGCCAGACGACCTCTTCCGCATCGCGACCCTCGGCTTTCGCGGGGAAGCCCTCGCGTCGATCGCGGAAATCTCTCATCTGACCCTCACGACGCGCGCCGCCGACTCCAACGAAGGCTCCGTCATCCGCTGCGAAGGGAGCGACTTCGGACCGATCGTCCCCGCGAGCCGCGCCGTCGGAACCTCGATCGAGGTGCGCGACCTCTTCTTCAACGTCCCCGTCAGACGAAAATTCATGCGCTCCGCCGTCGCAGAGTTCGGCCAGATCAAAGAAGCGATCGTTCGCCTCGCCGTGCCGCACCCCGAACTCGCCTTCTCCCTGCGACGCAACGGCAAGATCGAATTCGATCTGCCCCCCGTAAAGACGAAGCGCGAACGTCTCGCAAAGCTCTTCGGCGACCACGTCGTGCGCGAGCTCCTTGAAATCGAGCCGAGTCAATCCGCCGGGGGGATCGTTCTCTCCGGATTCGTTGGAACGCCGAATCTTTCGAGGGGGACGAGCGCGATGCAATATCTCTTCGTCAACGGGCGGTTCTTCAAAGACAAATCCTTGGGCGCGGCGCTCAAAAACGCCTACCAAGGGCTTCTCAAACAGGGGTGTTTCCCCGTCGTCTTTCTCAATATCGACACGCCCCCTGATTTCGTCGACGTGAACGTGCATCCGACGAAGATGGAGGTGCGCTTTCTCGACTCCCAGACGATTTACTCGAAGTTCATGCACGGCGTTCGCGACAGATTGCTCTCCGTCAACAACGAGCGGCAGATGACCCTTGGAGAAATCGCCGCCGCCGCGGGGATCCCCCCTCTCATGGCGCCTCAAGCGCCCGAAGAAGCGCCCGATCCGGAGCGACCCGCCGCCCTGGTTTCCCCTGCCGCGCGCCCCGCCGCCGCGTCTCAAGAGACCGCGACCTCTTCCGACTCCGCCGAGACGCCAAAACCGTCCAAATCAAAATACGCCGCAGATGAAGACCCGCCTCGAAAAATCGTCTGCTGGATGAATCCCGAGCTCGACAATCCCCGCGACGCGATGGATCAATCGAGCGGCGGCAATAAGCTCGGCTCGATTCTGAAAAACTTCAGTCGCATCGCGGCGCAGCGACGCGCGAACGCCGACTCGAAGGCCGCATACGAACAAGACCACGATTCTGAGCAAGACGCGCTAGACAACGCGAGCGTTCAGCGCGCGATCGACGACGCGAACGCCATGCTCGAAGAAGCCGCCGCAAACGCCGCAGAGGAACGCGCCCGCGCCGACGCCGCGCAAACGACCCGCCTCCTCCAGGGCAAGACCTCCGAATTTCGCAAATTCCCGAATCTCAACGATTCCTTTTCGTCCTGCCGCGGCAGAAGAGAAGACGTCGCGCTCCCCGCGAAGGAGCCGTCCCCCGACGTCCGGCAAGAGACCTTCGCGGCGACCGACGCGGCGCTTGAAGCGACCTCTTTCGAACGACGCCGCGAAAAGGCGATCGAAAACAACCGCCGCGTCGCGAACCTCGGCGACTTCGCCTCGCGAATCGTCGCGCTAACCTCCGACGGAAGGCCCGCCGTTCAGCTATGCGACCGCTATCTCGTCATGGAGGCCCCCGACGGAGTCGCGTTCGTCGACCAGCACGCCCTGCACGAGAGGATCCTCTTCGAAAAGCTCAAGGCGCGTTACGACTCGGGGAAGATCGACGTGCAGACGCTCCTCGTGCCGGTCGTCGTCGATCTCGCGCCTTCGGAGTTCGCTTACGTCGTCGACAATAAGGCGCTCTTCGCGTCGATCGGGCTAAACGTCGAACCTTTCGGCGGTTCGAGCGTCGTCGTCAACGGCTATCCCGCGTGCATGCCAAGCGCGTCGGTTCTCGACGTCTTCCAGTCGGCGCTCAAGGCGCTCCTGGCGAAGCGCGACGACGCGAAGCTCTCCGATCTCGTCGAAGGCGCGTTGGAGCAGATGGCGTGCAAAGCCGCCGTGAAAGCGGGGGACAAACTCACGCCGGAGGGCGTCGGAGAGCTTGTCGCGATGGCGGAAGAAGAGGTCATGGCGCATCATTGCCCGCATGGAAGGCCTGCGGTCGTCGTCCTGACTAAAGACAAAATCGATCAGTTTTTCAAAAGAGATTAACCGCCGAAAGGCGCGCGATTTGAGGAAAGATTATCCAGATGATGAAAACGCTCTGCGCGTTACTCGCGACCCTCGCCCTCGCGTCCGGGCTCCTCGGATGCGACGCTTCGAAGACTCCTTTTACTTACGAAACTCGCGGCGAAGGCGTCGTCGTGACGGGAATTAAGGACGATCAAGTTGTCGATTTAAAGATTCCCGAAATCATAGACGGAAAGCCTGTCGTGGCTATTGGCGGACGCGCGTTCTGCGAGCGTCCGTTGGTGCGAATGGCGATCATACCCGAGACGGTGGAGGAGATCGAAGGAGGCGCGTTCCTTGGATGTACGGGGATGAGTTCCGCGACTCTGCCGAAGAATCTCAAGAGGGTGGGGGACGGAGCGTTCTACGATTGCAAAAATTTAGTCTCCCTGACGGTTTACGGAACGTTGACGGAGATTGGAGAAAAGGCGTTTCCTAAGTCGGTGGAATTGATCGGCCCTCCGGAGACGGTCGCGCAAAAGTGGGCGGAAGAGAACGACGTCCGATATCTGCTTCTGAGCGAGTTGGAAGGGTCGAAAGAGGAGGAGCTCAAATGAAACCGGAAGCAGAAGAAGAGACGCAGGCGCAAACGCCCGTCATGAAGCGCTTTGACGATCTCTCCGCGCGCGAACTCTACGAGATTTTGCGCCTCCGATCCGAGATCTTCATCGTTGAACAGGATTGCGTCTATCAAGACGTCGATTATATCGACTACCGCGCGCTCCATTTCATTCTCGCGCGTTCCGACGGGAAGGTCGACGCGTATCTGAGACTCTACGAGAAGGAGGAAGAGCCGGGCGTTCTGTGGATCGGGCGCGTCGTGACCTCGGCACATCGCAAAGGCCTCGGATCGCGCGTTCTCGACGCCGCGCTCTCCTATATTCGCATCGCGCGAAATCGCAAGACCCCGATCGTCGTGCATATCGAGTCGCAATGCCAGGCGAGGGGATTCTACGAGAAGTTCGGGTTCCGCGCTATTTCGGAGCCCTTCGTCATGGATCAACTTCCGCATATCAAGATGGAGCTTCGTCTCGTGTGACGCGCCCCTTGATTCTTGCCGCTTTGGGGTACAATGGAGTGTGTATGATTTGATTGAACGCACGATATGACTCCTTCCGAAACGACAGAGCTCTTTGCTCACGAAACTATAAAACGAATTCTTTTTAAGCTCGCGCCCCCCGTGATGCTCGCGCAAACGATCCAGGCGTTTTACAGCATCGTCGACTGTCTCTTCATCGGTCGCGCGTCGGAGACGGCCCTTACGGCCCTCTCGATCGTCTTCCCCCTCCAGCTGTTAATGCTTGCCTTTGCGGTCGGCGCGGGCGTCGGCATCAACACCCTCATCGCGGCGAAGCTCGGGGAAGGGGACGAACGCGCCGCGAGGGAATACGCGGGCGTCGCGACTCCGTTGGCGCTCGTCATGTGGGTTCTCTTCGCCGTCGCGACGTGGTTCTTCATGCCGCAATACGCTGCGGCGCAGACGAACACGCCCTTGGTGGTCCGCGACGTTTTGATCTACGGAAGGTTCGTTTGCGTCGGGAGCCTCGGGATCTTTCTCGAAAGCGTGTGGACGAAGATTTTGCAAGCGGAAGGGAACATGCGCTTGCCGACCGTCGCGCAGATTCTCGGCGCGCTCGTCAATATCGCGCTCGATCCAATCTTGATCTTCGGACTCCTTGGCGCGCCGCGGCTCGGTCTTCTCGGCGCGGCGATCGCGACGGTGATCGGTCAGGTCGTCGCCGCGCTCATCGTCATGAAAGGAGGATGGCGACCTTCGCCCGCGTGGCGCGTCTACCCGCATGCGGTGAAGAATATCTTCCAAATCGGCGCGCCGAATATCCTCATGCAGGCGGCTTATACTCTCTATATTTTCGGGCTCAATATGATCTTGGCGACCTTCTGCGACCAGGCGGTCACCGCGCTAGGGATCTACTATAAATGGCAGACCCTCGTCTTCATTCCCCTAGGCGCGATGCAGATGTGCATCGTTCCCGTCGTAAGCTTCAACTACGCCGCCCATTCCTTCCTGCGGTGCAAGCAGACGGTACGCTGCGCTGTCGTCACCGGGTGGCTCCTCATGAGTCTGGGAACGCTTGCGTTCATCGCGATTCCGGAACAGTTGCTGCGCGTCTTCACGACCGACGAGCTTGTTGTCGAGATCGGACGCGTCGAATTCTTCTTCGTCGGATTAAGCTTCTTCCCGCTGGTGACTTCCCTCACTTATCCTGTCTTCTTCCAAGCGGTCGGCGCGAGTTTGCGAAGCGCCGCGCTCACCATTCTGCGCACCGTCGTCCTTTTCGTCCCCCTCGCGTACCTCTTCTCACGCTTTGGACTGAATTGGTTCTGGCTGACCTTCCCCGTGACCGACGGGATCACAAGCCTCGTTGGATTCGCCCTTTACCGCCGCTTTTTCAAGAAGGACGCGCGCGACGCGCAACAGAAACGACTTGTCGCGTAGAGAATTTGTTAAAGACGCGTTTTTTTTTTTTTCTATGAATATTAGTTTATTATATGTTACAAATATTGACGTCTATTCTCTCCCTCTGTATGATGATCGCTAGAACGCTTTGGAAACGTTTAACGAGCAGGCATTTAACGTCGTTTAAAGACGATACGAATTATAGTACCGTACTATCTTATAGGAGATTGAGCAATGGATTCGCGTTCGAATCGATTTTCAAGAGTCCTGAAGCCCGTCGGCTTCACGCTTGTTGAACTTCTTGTCGTTATCGCCATCATCGGCATTTTAATTGGTCTTTTGCTCCCCGCCGTGCAGTCTGCGCGCGAAGCCGCGCGTCGTATGCAGTGCACGAACAACGTCAAGCAATACATGCTTTCGGTGCATAACTATCACGACGTCAACGGCGTCATGCCCGCGTCGAAATTCAATTTCCACAACTACAACATCAACCAGAAGAGCGAGGACTGGGCGTACGGCGGCTACGTCTGCGGCGTCGTCGCGCTTCTGCCTTTCATGGAGCAGCAGGCGCGTTACGAAGCGATTTCGAGCCACGCGCAGAGCGTCGCGGAAAATTCCTGGCCGTGGTATAACTCGGATCCTTTTACCTCGAAACTTCCGACCCTGGCGTGCCCTTCCGACGCGGGCGCTTCCCAGCCGTCCCCCCACCAAAACAACGCGCGTAAGAGCTACTGCATGAGCCTTGGCGACGGGATGTGGCACAACAACCGACCCGACGCGGGGGAAACAAACGCGAGCGCGAAGGTCGACGGACGCGGCTTCTTCGCGCCCTTCGCATGGCGAAGCCTCTCCTTCGTGACGGACGGTACGAGCAACACCGCCGCGGTCAGCGAAATGGTCGGCGACGCCAATTACTCCACTAAGGTTAAGGGCGGTATCTACTGCACCGGTTCAATTCACGACGGCAGGGCGATCCCCGGCCCGTGCTTGACGGAAGCGGTCTCCGTCGACGACCCGAACAAACTCAATTCCGGAACCGACACGTGGCGCGCGCTCCTGTGGACCGACGGTCGTTCCCCGAACGCATGCTTCACCACCGTTCTTCCTCCGAACTCTCCCGTTTGCATCTACACGTGGCCGAATATCCACAACCTCGCGTGGGGCGTCTTCTCGCCGCAAAGCTTCCACTCCGGGGGCGTGAACGTCGGTATGGGCGACGGGGCGGTTCGTTTCGTCAGCGATACGATCGACTGCGGCAACCTGAACGAACATGGCGTCACCTCCGGCAAATCCCCCTACGGCGTCTGGGGCGCCATGGGAACTCCGCAAGGCGGCGAATCTACTTCGATCTGAGTCGCCTAGCTTAGCGTTTACGAAAAGCGCTCGTCGACATTGCGCCTAATCGTCGGCGCGTTAAGGGTTAAAAGGCCTTTCCTCATACGGTTTTCCGAAGGGGAAGGCCCTTTTTTATTTCTAGGAGCGTCTTTTGGCCGCTTATCCCTTGAAGATAAGGCCCCATTGGAGTTCTGCGCGCGCTAATCTTGTAGGCGCGCGTGTCTACTAAACTCGTTGGGAATAAGGCTCTTCCATGGGCCCCCCTTTAATCGACGCGACGCAACAAAAAAGGCGGCCCATGGAAGAGCCGCCTCGGGGAAAACGTCGTCGACGCGCCGCGTCATTGGACGTAGGTGTTTTGCAGAACGCGTTCGCGTCCGAAGTTCGGATCCTTAATCATCGAGATCGCAAACCATCCGCGAGACGCGCGGCACAATCCGATCGCAAGTCCTGCGAAGCGTTCGTCTTGCGCCATCGCCGGCACGCGAAGCTCCAACGGACGCTGCGCCTGGAAGATCTTCGAGAAGACAGCGCGGATCGGAATCTGCTCCATCACGCTCGCGGGACCGTAGAGTTCGATCGCCCCGTCGCGCACCAACATCGGACGATCTTCTTCCGAGAGGGTCGGACGATACGCCGCCTGAACTTCGATATTCTCCCACGTCTTCTTGCCGAGCGTCATCTCGTCGAAGCGCAGGACGATGCAGACGCGATCTTCGAAGAAACGAACCGTGATCGGATCCGACTTCGCGAAGGCGTAGCTCAGCTCCGACTCTTCTATCTCGACGTTTTTCAAGCCCGGTTTATTCAGACGATCCGCGATGAAATCGAGCGTTTCCCGCGGCGTCATCTTCCGACCGCCAAGGTCGAGCTGCCCGAGGAAGGAGTTGACCGACGATTCGTGCACCTTCACGTCCGCGAACGCTCCTTGAAGCGTCGGCGGTTCCGTCGACTGGCACCCGAGCGCGTAGTCCGTCCCGAAGCGCATCGACGCCAGGAGCCAATCGTCCGTCGTGCGCGAACGCTGCGTTTTGAGGGAGAGCCCCAAATTCGCCATATTCTTGAAGAAGCCGTTGCGTAGCTGCGCGTTGAGCGCGTCGAATCGTTCGTTCGACTCTTGATCGAACCGCGCGCGCGTCTCCTTCACGATCTTCGCCTCGGACTCCGCTTCGATCGCCGTCTGCTGCGACTGATACTGGCTGCGCGTCAGACCGCGCGCCAAATCCCCGACAAGGGGCACGAAATCGACGCCCGTCTCAACCGCGTTAAGACGATTCGACGACGCCGCCGTCACCACTGCGGTAGAGTACGCAATCCCCGTGTCGCGCCATTCGAGCGTCTTACTGCCCCGATAATTCGCGTAGCTTTCGTTATGCAGCTTCGCGCTGAAGACCGCGCTGCTCGTATTCGCGTGAACGCGTCCCGAGATATTCAAATCCATGAGCAACCGTTCCGGATCGGGGCGCAACTTGATCGAAACCTGCGTGTCGACGCGGCGACGTCCCACGACGGGGTTGTTCAAGATCGTCTCTTGAACGACGGCGAACTCGGGATCCCTCACGGGTAGAAGGCGGTTGATGAGCGCTTCGGAGACGTACGCTTTGACGTTCGGATTGTCGTAGATCACGTCGACGGCGCGACCGTAGAGACGACAGACTTCCGACTGCGACGTCGTCATTCTCAGCGCGAGTTGTTGGAGCGAGCGCCCCGCCTGACTTCCCGCGACGTTTTCGTAATGTTCGAACGCAAAGAGGAGCGCTTCGCCGTTCGTCGCGTCCGCCGCCATCCCGAGAATGAGGCTCGCCCACGACGCGAGGGTCGGTTTCTTAAAGAGCGTGCGCTGCGATTCGGTCATCGGCGTCTTCTCGATCTTGTACGCGATCGCGTTGATTCGATCCTGCAAGAAGCGGAGCCGACGTTCGCGCTCGAATTCGACTTTACTCGCGTCCCCTGGAACGCTCATCGCGTCGAGATAACGATCCGCAACGCTCGACTGCGCGTATTCGCGCAAGTACCCGTCGCGCGCGCTCTTCGAATTGACGCGGCGCAGCGCCGTCGTCGCGCCGCCGTCTGTTTCGGGAAGTTCCAGCGCCTGTTCCAGCTCTTTGACGAGCGCGTCCACGTCGAAGCTCGAACGCCAACTCAGACCGTTGGGCGTGTCCCCGAAGAATTTCTGCACTTCGAGCGACGAGGAGAGAAGGAGCTTCATTTCGTTGGCGTCGAGGGGTTCGGGCTCGAGGAGTTCGCCGCGTTCGCGCGCTTCGAAATAATCCGCCGCGCGATCCCATAGGAAGACGCGTCGTTCCATCGCGTTCTTGAACGCGTCGAGAAGCTCGACCCTCTGCGCGAGGGTGTAACGCGTCGACAAGAGGGGCGCGTCTTCCGGCGACGCCCATGGATTCTTCCGACTCTTTTCACGCGCGTCCTCCGCCGTCAATTTGTCTTTGATCGTTTCCGCGTCTTCAAGCTTCCGCGCGAGTTCGTCGATGAGCGCGCGCGTTTGCGACGGGGAGTCCGCGAGCGTCTCTAAGATTGATTCCACGTCTTGGAGGATCGATTCCGTCCATTCGTACGTCGGTTCGTATTCGATGAAAAGGGACGTGTATGGATCGAGGGCGAGGAAACATTCGTCGTCGACGGTCGGCGTTTCATAGTCTTCGTCTGCATCGTCTTCTTCGTTTGCGAAGATCGAGCCTTCCTGGAGCGCGTCGTCTTCGGAGTCGTCGTAAGGATCCCCTTCGCGCGCGTATTCCTCGACGTCGTTCAAATCGAGGGACTCTTCCTTCTTCTTCGCGTTTTGCGCGTTGGCGTCGACAATTCCCTTCGCGTAGGCTGAAGAATTAAAGGGCCCGGCGGGATCGACGCGTTTGCCAAACTGCGCTTCCGCCGTCGCCGCGCGATCGCCGTACTGCGCGTTCAAAACGGAGACTTGCGCGCTCGTCGCGGCGCCTTTCTTCGACGCGGCGGTCGAGGGAGGCGTCGCGGAAGTCTTGGACGGAGGAGAAGTGCGGGTGGTTTGTTTCTCGAGGGCGTCGTAGTCGAGGAGCTCTTCGTCGACGTCCGCGTCTTGGGAGAGGTCGTTTGTCGGCGCGTCGAAGGGTCTCGATATCCCGTATCCGACGCGACGATCCGCGAGGAGCTTCGCCTGGTATTTGTCGAGCGTTTCGGCGGTCGAATCGAGCGCGCGCGGCGACGGTTTGACGGGTAACTTGGTTTCCGACGCCGGGGGAGTCGCCGCGCCGGGGTCAAGCCCGAGAATTTCGCCGAGGACTCCCTGTTCCACGTTCTCTCGCGCGGGCTCCGCGTCTTTGGCGTAGCCAAGAGAGACCGTAAGACAGAAGAGTAGAAGCGCAAAAGAACGCGAGGCGACCCGCGTCGACGTCCGTCCCTTCTTCACGCTTTTTGTCTGACTCCGTTCCATTCTTAAATCAACCCTTAATCCTAATGAATCGACGAAAACGCGCGTGTTGAGAGAACGCGCGTTATTCTTCTTTATCGGCGAGCGTCGCGCTGCGCATTACTCTTTTTTGTTGGGATTGCGCAGGTTGGAACGATTGTAATGATTAGATCTTCAGTTCTTCAGGGGGCGTCGCTTGTTTTTTTTATCGTTTTTGTTACAATATCGACGACTCTTGGCGTTTTGCGTCGGGCTTTGTGAGAAATTTAAGTGGGCGTTTGCGCGCTCATATGCGAAAGGGATAGAGAATAATGAAAGTTAAGAAGTTTGGCGTCGTCGGATGCGGGATGATCTCGAGATTTCATGCGCGCGCGATTCGCGAGATCGGCGCGGAATTGGTCGCTTGTTACGACAGATTGCCGATTGGCGCGGAACGTTACGCCGAGGAATTCGGTTGCAAGGCGTATCATGACTTTCAAGATTTCTTGAAGGATCCCGAAATCCAGGTCGTGACGATCTGCACCCCAAGCGGCGCTCACCTCGATCCCGCAGTCGCCGCCGCGAAGGCCGGAAAGCACGTCATTGTGGAGAAGCCTCTCGAGGTGACCGTCGAACGTTGCGACGAAATTATCGACGCGTGCGAAAAGGCGGGCGTCACCCTTTCGACGATCTTCCCGAGCCGTTTCCATCAGTCGAGCCTTCTCCTCAAGCAGGCGATCGAATCGGGGCGTTTCGGCAAGCTGACCTTGGGGGACGCGATCGTTAAATGGTATCGCACGCAGCAGTATTACGACAGCGGCGTTTGGCGCGGCACGTGGAAGCTCGACGGCGGCGGCGCGCTCATGAATCAGGCGATTCACAGCGTCGACCTTCTCCTATGGCTCATGGGGGACGTCGAGCAGGCGTCCGCGACTTGCGGACTCGTCGCGCATGAGAATATCGAAGTTGAAGACGTTTGCGTCGCCTCGTTGCGCTTTAAGAACGGCGCCTTGGGGCTCCTCGAAGCGACGACCGCCGCTTATCCGGGATACCTCAAGAGAATCGAAATGCACGGGGACAAAGGTTCCGCCGTGATTGAGGAAGAGGATATTGTGAAGTGGGATTTCGCGGAGCCTGCGGAAGGGGACGCGGCGATTCGCGAAATGATGGCGAGCAAACTGACCGCGACAGGGGGCGGCGCCGCCGATCCCGCCGCGATTGGGCATCAGGCGCACGCGAAGCAGTTCAAAGACGTCCTCGACGCGATTGAAAACGGACGCAAACCGTTGATCGACGGCTACGAAGGGCGCAAGAGCGTCGAAGTGATCTGCGCCGTCTACAAGGCCGCCCAGACCGGCGCCGCCGTTAAGCTTGCATAGTCGCTAGTCGCGCCTTTCATCGAATCGATCCTCGTCGAACGGCGCTCCCCAATACTACGCGACTCCGACGCGCGACGCTCCAACGTCGCGCGTCTCTTTTTTTTTCGTCCCTTCCTTCTCGCTTTAGGAGTCGACGCCATGCCTCCCTTTGATTTTAAGAAAGAGTTTAAGGAACTGTACAAGCCGACGAAAAAACCGCTCGTCGTCGAACCGCCCGACTCCAGTTTCCTCGCCGTGCGCGGAGAAGGGGATCCGAACGACCCCGACGGAAATTTCAAAGAGGACGTCGGCGCCCTTTACTCCGTCGCGTACGCGATCAAGATGAGCAA
>CAKVCP010000053.1 GCA_934725735.1 uncultured Thermoguttaceae bacterium | reverse complement strand
GACGTCGATGAAAGCGACGTTCGGATTGTTTCCGTAGCGTTCTCCGGCGGCTTTAAGGAAATTCTCAAGCTTTTCGAGATAGATCGGATCGTCAAACTCGGGATCGACGTACTTGCCGTCTTCTTTGAAGGGTTCGCCCCAATCGTATCGAACGCCCTTGGCTCCCGCGTCGAAGACCCACTTGGGAGTGGCGTATTCCACCCAGTTTTCAGAGGTGGTGAAACGGAAGGCGACCTGCTTTCCCTTTTCGATCCATCGTTGCGCGGGGGTATCGACGATCGACCAGTTGAAGACGCCCTCTTCCGGCTCAATATAGGCCCAAGGAAGGCGGAGATAGATCACGGAACATCCTTCGAACCATTCAAGCGAATCGGAGGGTTCGAGATTCCATCCGTAGTTGTGCGGGATGTTGGAATAGTAATGCATCGTCCATCCCATATATGGATTAATCAGAGCGCGACCGTCGTCGTTTAGTTCGACGACGCGCGTTCCCTCGTCGGCGCGCGCGCAAGTCGCGGCGAGAGCGACGACCGAGAGAGCGAGAATCAAAAGACGAGTAATCTTCACGCGAAAACCTTTCGTGTAAGGGAATGAAAAGAAAAGGCCGCTTAACGACGGATTCACCGTGAATTAAGCGGCGCGGTTTCATCATCGATCGACTATTTTACGACGACTTCGTACCAAATGGTCTTGTAGTTGGCGCCGATAGAGAAAGAAGCGTTCTGACCGACGTTCTGGACGTCGATCTTCTCGACGCGCTTGCCGTTGGCGCCGAGCGAATAGACCTCGACGGCGTCGGCTTGGAGATTGTCGAGGGTCACGGTCGCGTCGATTCCTTCGCACAGGATCGGAGCGACGCCCTTCTTACCGCCGTACGCGCCCGCGGTCGTAACGGACCCGGAAACGGTCTTGACGATCGCGTCGGTGTTCTTCATGTCGCCGGTCGCGGTGAGGAGATAGGAGCCCTTCGAGAGGGTTCCGTTCTTCGCGTCGGTCGCCTGGAGCCCTTTCGCCTTGACGAGGGAGATCGTGGCCCAGTCGAGATACGTATCCTTGACGTCGACGGCGATAGAGTCGAACACGCACGGTTTCGCGATAAAGCCGCTGAAAACCTTGCTGCGCGCGGTATCGACGACGAAGGTTCCCTTCCCTTCCTGCTGGAAATTCCATTTGATTTCGCCGAATTCGTTGACGATTTCCTTTTTATCGCTCGAACGCAGTTCGGCGGGTAGATCGTCCCAGCTTTCGACGCGCTTCGCGGCCTTGTAATTCTCGGGGACGCTCAGATTGAGATCGGAGAGTTCGAGTCCGGAATAGACGGCGAGGGAGAGGGAGCGGTCGAGCTTGAGTCCGCGAGCAAGATCGCGATGATAGGAGTAGAGGAGGGATCGCATCGCGTCGACTTCTTCCTTCTCGGTGAAGGAAGGCGCGTAGACGTACTTTCCGGGGCCTTTCGCGACGTCGCCGCGCACGAAGATTCCGTAGCACGCGGGAAGGTGCGCGATCTTCGTCTGGTTGGAGCACATGTCGAAGAAGGGCTCGACGGTCTGTCGTTCGAAATCGTCGTTATGCGCCCACGCGAACTGGAAGGTGGCGTCCCAATCTTGGAAAGCGGCGACGGCGGCGAGCATAACGTTTCCTTCGGCAGAATACGGATTCGGGAAGGGATGGTCGTATTCGCTCACGGTGAAGGGCTTGCCCATGACGCGCAGGACGGAGAGGCTCGAAAGCGTTCCGTTGACAGGGTTGTTTACGAGCGCTTTGGGGCCGATAAGCCAGTCGTTATGATCCCATTCGCGATGGGGGAAATACGGGTGATTCCAATAGGCGTGGATATCGCAATAATCGAGCTTCGCCTGATTATACCAGTAGCCGTACTGCAACTGCGTTCCGGTCGTCAACTGCTTAGCGCCGAGGCTCTTAACGTAGTCGTACATCTCCTGCCAATAGCTGTTTTCGATATCGTGGAGGAAAGCGGCGAAATCGTCGATCGCGTTGGGGGAATCGAGTCGCGAGGCGCCCTTCTTAGCGCGCAGGAGAGGAACGGAGGCGTCTTCTAGATTTTCAGATTCGAGGAGGCCGATATTTCCCCCTTCGCGCATGGAGAGGTCGGCGATTTCGAAAGCGTCCCCTTCGCCGCGCGGGCAGAAGGTGATTCGCGCCATATTGTCGTCGGATTTCGACATGAAGGCGAACGTGAACGTCTTCCATTCCTTCTCGAGTTTCAGATCTTCGTCGAGCCCCAGATCGGCCCACGGCTCATGGTGCTGTTTGACGCCGAAACCGACGCTCGTCGCCTTGTCGGCGCGCGCCTTAAAGGAGATTTGGTAAGGCGTCTTGTCCTTGAGTTCGACCGCGATGCGATGAAACTGCGGACGCCACGCGACTTCCCCCGTCTTCTCGACTTCGAAACGCAGCGCGGTAGAGTCGATTCCCGTCTCGTCCGCCTTGACGACGCGATAGGACAGCTTCGCGGTCGAGTCGGACTCGAGGGTCCAACGATTGTTCTTTCCGAAGGCGAATCCTTCCTGGAAAACGCCGTCGTCGAGGAGTTCGGCGCCGAGAGGATAATCTTTACATTCCCACGCTTCGCGCAGCGCGGCGGTCGTCTTGTACTTCTTCTTGAGCCATTCGTTCCAGAACGCTTTGAATTCCCCCGCGTAAGGCTCCGGCAAATCGTCGAGTTCTCCCCACGACCAGCTCGCCACGACCGAGTTCTCGTTATTGATCTCGATCACCGCCACCCCCGGATCGTCGACGTACGCCTTACCCGTATAGGGATTGACGTGCGTGAGCAAATCCTTCGCGTATTTCTTCTGCAAAACGATCATGGCGCGATCGAAGTTGTCGACGCCCTTGTCGAAAGTCGGGAGTTTGTCGGCGTTTTTGAAACCGTCGATTTCGCGGAAACTGCGGGATACGTGCAAGTTGATATTAACGTAGATTCCGCGCTTCTGGAGACAACTAATGAGATAATCGAGCTTTTCGAGCTGCTCGGGATCGATTTCCGTCGTTCCCTTGCCCATATTTTTGCCCCAGATTTGGTAGCTGTCCATATGATGGAGCCGCACGACGCCGATTCCAAAGCGGGAGAGCGAATCGGCGAGCCGTTCCGCTTTTTCGTGGGAGCAGAAGTTTGCGCTGAAGCACAAGTTCGTTCCCAGAAGACGTTTCTGTCCGGAGGCGGCGACAAAGGAGCCGTCCTTCGCGCTCAAGAAACCTTCGGAGCCCGCGACGGCGAGATTGGCGCCGTCCCACGTTCTCACGTTGGTGATCGAGTCGGGAGCGCCTTGTTCGATAACAAAAGGAAAGTAGGAATCCGCGCGATCGGCGGCAACAGAGGCGGCACCAAGGGTCGCCATGACGCATGACGCCAAGATCGCCGTTAATTTCGTTTTCTTCATAGATTATCTCCTGCAAATGTGACGTCGCAACCAGCGCAAACGTAGAGGATGATTATACCGACGAGCAGAGAGAAAAGAAACACCCTAAAGGAATATGCCTTCTAAAAATACGCTTAGTCGACAAGAATCGGACGCCGTTCGGGAAGGCTAAAAAAACGCGCTCGTCGACGCGCGTTAAAATCGTTAAAAACATCCTGTCTTAGTTTTTCTAAAGCCTTTTATCAGTAAGAATCTCCGAAAAGAAGCGCCGACAACGTCGCCGCAACGCCGCTAAAACCCCTTATTTGTCCGAGCAAGAAGGCGGCGACGCCCCCCGAAAGTGGGAGCGCTAAGAAATAACCGTACGAAAATACGTTGACCGGAAAGAACCCCTCTTTAGAATAACGCAACGCGGGGACTGCACGTTTTTCACAACAGTAAGAGAGGAAAATTCATGGCGACGCGAATTGTTGGACTCGTCGATTGCGATAGTTTTTACGCGTCTTGCGAAAAAGTCTTTCGACCGGACTGGGCGACGCGTCCGATCGTCGTCCTCTCGAATAACGACGGGTGCGTCGTCGCGCGTTCCGCCGAGGCGAAGGCGTTGCAAATTCCGATGGGGGAGCCGTACTTTCGTCTGCGCGATTTCGCGAAAGCGCGAGGGGTCGTCGTGCGTTCGGCGAACTACGCGCTTTACGGGGACTTGAGCCGACGGGTGATGCAGACGCTCGAACAGTGGACGCCGACGGTCGACGTCTACTCGATCGACGAGGCGTTTTTGGATCTTTCGAGCCGCTTCAAAGACGCGTCCGGACGCTATCTGGGGTCGACGCCCGACGCGGAGGATTCGCGCCCGGAGCGCCTCGACGAACGCTGGCGCCGCGCGGCGACGTGGCCCGAGGGCCCCGCGGAAGGGGAGCTTCCCGGCAAGACGCTCGACGCGCTCGAATCGCTCGCGCAGGAGATCGTGACGGTCGCGCGCCGCTGGACGGGGATCCCCGTCTCTCTTGGGCTTGGTCCGAACCGTACGTTGGCGAAGGTTGCGAGTCGCCTGGCGAAGCTCGACGGGGCGCGCACAGGGCGCAAATACGCGCTCCTTTTCGAGAAAGAGGCGCGAATCGCGGCGCTCAAGCGACTCCCGCTGGAAGACGTCTGGGGCGTCGGTCGACGGCTGAGCGAGCGCTTTCTCAAAGGGGGCTTGCGCACGGCGTACGATTTGGCGCGTCTCGATCCGCGCGAGGCGCGAAAAGACTTCACGATCGAACAGGAGCGCACGATTCGCGAACTTCGCGGCGAGTATGTTTTCGACGTGGGAACGCGCCCGGAGCCGCGCAAGTCGATGCAAATATCGCGTTCCTTCGGGGAGCCGATCGAGAGCCTAGAGGAGCTGGAGAAGCCGATTTCGACCTTCACGGCGAAGCTGGCGGAGAAGCTCCGCGCAAACGGACTCGTCGCGAGCGGGATCTATCTGCACGCGTCGACGAGTCGGTTCGCGACGACTCAAGAGTTTCGCTGCGTCGCTCGGGGGATCAATCTTGCGCGACCGACGAATCTGACGCCGGAACTTCTGTCGACGGCGCTGGGCTTGCTGCGAAGCGTCTATCAGGAGAATTTTTCGTACAAACGCGCTGGGATCGTCGGTCTTGACCTCGTCACGGAGGAGGCGGCGGCGGAGCGGCGCTATCTTTTCGAGCCGGATCCGACGCGCGACGCGGCGCGGCGCGAGCGGGAACGACGCCTCTGCGCGACCCTCGACGCAGTTCGCCTCAAATTCGGGAAGAACGCCGCGTTCTTCGCCAGCGAAGGAGTGAAGCGCCCATGGTCCCCGAATTCGTCCTTCATCTCCCCGTGCTACACGACGAACTGGAACGATCTTCCGAAGGCGAGCTGAGGGGCGCGTTGAAAAAGTCGTTCTAAAATCGCGCGCAGCGGCGATATTCTCTCAAGATCATACAACGATAAAACGCGAGAGAAAGGATCGCCGATGAAATATGAAGAGAATTACGAGCGTCACGCGCGACTCTGGGAGTACGCGGAGGACTGTTACATGGGATCGGAACGGATCAAGAACGGGCCGAACGCGGAGTCGTACCTTCCGTTGCAGAGTTTGGAGCGCGAAGAGCTCCGATCGGGTCGGGTGGCGTTTCACGAGTCGCGGTATTATTTTCGTCGCCATGCGGCGTCCTTCGAGAACTTTTTCCGTCCGATCGTGGACGACGTGGTGGGTCTCATGCAGAGGAACCCTGCGCGCGCGCGTTTCGGGGTGGCGAAGGACGAAGAGAGCGCGGCGGAGGTCGTGGAGCTGCGCGATTGGTGCAATCGTTACAACGACGGGCTCGCGGGGCTGAAATCGCGGGTGAATTTCGCGCAGATATTGTACGGTCGTTATGGATTGTTGCTGGACGTGACGACGGATCCGAACGGTCTTCGTCCGGCGTTTCAGATCGTCGAATACGCGCCGCATAAGATATTGGACGGCGAGGTTGACGCGAACTCTCCGACGCCCTTTACGGCGCTGAGATGGGCGTTATTGGACGAGACGACGCGTCTTTTCGACAGGGGCGCGAAGGAATGGCGGGTGGAGCCGCGCCGCCGCGTTCTGGCGCTCGACGCGCGAGGACGGTATTACACGGCGGTCTTTCGCGGCTCGACGGCGGACGCGCAGTGGCGAGGATTCGATCTTGACAATCCGCGCGGCGAGAACGTGGTCTACCCGAGCTTTAAGGGACGGGAACTTTCGTTCATTCCCTTTACGGTCTGCAACGTGGAGCAACTGGGTTTGAACGCCTGGTCGCGTCCTCCGTATTTGGACGTGGCGCGGCTGGCGGTGGAGAATTACGCGGTGGACAGCTGGTACAAGATGGGCTTGTATTTCCACGCGACGCCGACCCTTGCGGTGTGCAACGCGTCGCGCGAATCGACGGACGTCCGCCTCGGGGGAGTCGTCTGGCCGCGCGGGTCGGGGTCGGTTCCGGTGACGGTATCGATATTGGAGACGAACGGCGCGGGGCTCGCGGAGCTTCGTAACGCAAAGACGGAGCTGCGCGAGACGTTGCGCTACACGTCGCTACGTGAGCTGATCGAACGCGCGGGGGCGAATTCGTCGAGCGAGGCGCTGAGGATCAGGACGACGACGGGAACGGCGTCGATCGCGGCGATCGACAAGACGGGGGCGCGAGGAATCGAGGAACAGCTCTGCTTCGCGTCCCTTTGGTCTGGCGCGACGTACGACGAGACGCGCCGCCGGATCAAGTACGAGCCGGACGTGTCGTATTTGGGGGCGGAGGCGCCGTTAGACGCGGTGGTGGAGCTTCTCAAGGCGAATCACGAGACGGGGGTACTCTCGGAGCGAAGCGCGTACGCGTTTCTGGAACGTGCCGCGCCGGGAGCGTTGCCGTCGTACGAAGACAATCAGGAACAAAAAGAAACGGGACAATAAAGCGGAAAACGCCGACGCGCGGGGAAAGAGCGGGTCGGCGTTTTTTTTTGCCGTGTTTTGCGTTACGGTCGATTAGGCGCGAAAGAGGAACGCGCGGCGAGTCGAATCGGGATTATTTGGCGAGAGGGAGTCCTTCGGCGTCGGTAATTTTTCCGGTAAGTCCCAAGATCCCTTCAACGAGCGCCCAGATTGCTATGCCAATCGTGGGGACTCCGGCAAGAATGAGCCCGCCAATAATGGCCACGAGCAACTGAGTAACCGCCAACCCCGTCTTTCCGATATAGAAGTTGTGGGCGCCGAACACGCCGAGAAACCAGGCGAATATGAAGAAGATAATCGCGGAGCGAGAAGAAACGCCGATCGGCGCGTTAGCGGAATAAGGAACGGCGCTAGGGGGAACGTTGACGGCGTTCAATTGCGCGCCGCAGAGATTACAAAAAGCGCTTCCGTCGGGTAGCTGAGCGCCGCATTTTGGACAAAACATTTTTGACCCTTTCTACAGAGGTTTAACGAGTTTTCTTACGGGTTTGGTAATCGCGGTCGACGCCTTCGCGCCAATCGCTCGAGGCGCGTCCTTCCTTTCGGAAATGGGACACGAAGGCGTTGAGCGCGGCGTACGTTTGGGTAGAACCGATTTCGTCGCAGATGTAATCGACGGCGTTTTCTTCTTTGAAACCGAGCGCTTTGGCGACCTTTTTCGCTTGGAGGTTGGCGCCAAAGAAAAGGAACTCCCAGCCGTATTCGCGAATCTCGCGTTCAACCATCTTACGCGTTTCTTCGAGAGTATAGAGTCGGCTGGAATTTTCCTCGCCGTCGGTGATGACGACGAAGATCGTCTTGCCTGGCGCTTCGTCGGGACGCGCGTACTTATACGCTGTGCCGATATGGTGGATTCCGGAAGCGAGCGCGTCATAGAGGGCCGTGCATCCGCGCGCGTGGAATTGTTCGACGGTCAACGGCCTAACGTCGTACAACCCTACGCGGTTATAAAGAACTTCGCGCTCATGGTTGAAGAGCACGACGGAAACGTAAACCGCTCCCGAATTTTCCCGCTTCTGCTTTTCGATAAAATCGTTGAAGCAATCGACCGTGCTTCTTTCGCAACTACTCATCGAACTGCTACGATCGAGAATTAAGACCAACTCCGTAACGTTACTATTCACGCCTATGTCTCCTCTAAAAATGAGCGAGGCGCAGAGCGCCATGAATTGAGTAAAATAAACGACGGCAAAACGATAGAATACTCGTTTCTATTTTTAATTTATGCGGTATTTCTATCAAGTCAAGGGAAAGAGCCCCTCACAACGGACACGAAAAGTCCTAGGTTATTCTTGAAAGAAAAAATCGGTTTCACTCGGGAAAAAAGGAGGTATAACGATAGGGACGCGCAGACGTCGAAGGGGCGGTTGACCTCTTAATCGTAAGGTCGACGCGTCGGAGCCCGAAAAAACAGGGCTCAAAAAATTTCGAAGACAAAATTAACGCGTTGTTCGACACGCGCCGCAAATCCTTTATATATCTCAGCTTACTCTTTTTTGACAAAAAATGAGTCTAAAAATATTTTGGAAAAAAGACGCTCGCGACCCTCGAATACTGGGGGACGGAGCGTCTTTTTTTGTTGACGTTTCGGCAGATTAGCGGTTTAAGTAGTTCTTTTTGCAGTATTCGAGGAGCGCTTCGCACCCTTTGACGACGTCGGCGTAGGTCTTCTCGAAGTCGCCGTGATACCAGGGATCGGAGACGACGCGATTGGAACCGGCGAAGGAGAGGAGAAGGCGGCATTTATTCTCGGGGTCGCCGTTGAAGAAAGAGCGCATATCCATCTCGTTTTCATGATCCATTCCGACGATGAGATCGAATACGTCGTAATCCTTTCGAACGACCTTTCGCGCGGTCTTTCCGTCGCAGGAGATCCCGCGCTTTTCGAGGACGCGGCGCGTGCCGCGATGCACGGGGGATCCGAGCTCGTCGTCTCTAAGCGCGGCGGATTCGATGTGGAAGGAGGCGTCGAGCCCCGCGTCGCTCACGAGACGCTTCATCACGAATTCCGCCATCGGACTGCGGCAGATATTCCCGTGGCATACGAAGAGCAAATTAACCATGATTCGATATTCCTCCGTCTCGTCTTAACAGGGCGCGGCCCCAACTTTCCAAACGCCTGAGCGCCGATTCTTCCGCTTCTTCCCTTCCGACTCCGCGTCGATCGCAATTCTCAGGGAAGCGCTTCCTCTCCAGTATAGGGGATTTTCAACGGCGCGGTATGGGGCCCCGTGAAATACAAGGGGCGCTCCTTCATCCTCGCGACGGACTAGGCGAAATCCTCCGTCTCCGCGCCGTCGTCCATGAGTCGGCATTGCTCCATGACCGAAACGAGCGCGTCTTCCCGGTTTCCCGGCGGGTAATCGTACTTATTTAACAATTTCTTCACAGCCCTCCTCATCTTGGCCTGGGCGGATTTTTTCTTATTCCAATCGAGGGTTCGGTTCATTCTGAGCGTTTGAGTAAGCTCTTTTGTGAGCGCTATAAGCTGTTCGTTCGTACAAAAGTCGTTGATATTTTCGGGTTTGGAGAGGGCGTCGTAAAAAGCGAGCTCCTCGGAAGTCAGTCCAAGCTCCTTCCCTTTTTCTCCCTCCTCCATGAGCTCCTTGGCGAGTTCGACGAGCCTTTCGATCACCTGTTCGTTCGTAATCTGCCCGTTGACGTACTTATTGACGGCCTCCTGCATGATATCGCTGAACTTCTTCGATTTAACGAGATTCGTTCGCCGATAGCTTTTGACCTGATCGGAGACGATTTTCTTGAGGGTCTCGAAGGCCAGGTTCTTCTTCTTCATTTTGCGAATCTCTTCGAGAAATTTCGGGTCGAAGAGGGAGAAGCCTTTATTGCCGCCGAAATCGGCGTAGACGCTCAGGACGCCGTCGCACTTAACACATTCTTTAATGAGTTCGTCGAGGCGCGAGCTGCGCTGAGAGCACGCTATTTTATTCCCCGTCGCGCCGTATGAGACGCGCGTCAAAATTACGCGCGTCGCGTTAAAGAACCCCGCCTCGACGCGTTCCGGCTCGTTCGCGACCGACGAACAGAGGGAGAGCGCCTGCTTCATCAAGCGCGCCTCCTTCAGGAATTTCTCACGCGTCTCCTTCCTCTCGGGCGCGAACATATAATCCGCCGCCCCCGAGATGATCTTCCCCTGAGTCAAACTCGACTCGCTCGAACCGTCGACTTTCATAAATTCGGAGTAGTCGTACCCGCGGAAAAGTTCGCGGCAGAGGGCGAGTTTCTCCTTGAACTGAGGATAGGAGATCTCCGCGACGTTGGGGTCGCCAAAGGCGTCTTGATCCTCTCTTGAATAGTCTTTCATCGCGCGTCTGAGCGCGGCGGCGAGCCCGATATAGTCGACGACGAGCCCTCCTTCTTTGTCCCGAAAAACGCGATTGACCCGCGCTATCGCCTGCATCAAGTTGTGCCCGCTCATCGGCTTATAGACGTACATCGTCGCCAACGAAGGAACGTCGAAGCCCGTGAGCCACATGTCGACGACGATCGCGATCTTCAGCGGCGCCTTGTCGTCCTTAAATTGCCGCGCCAATTCGTCGCGACGCCGTTTGTCTCCGACGATCTCGCGCCAATCCTCCGGATCGGAGTTGTTCTCCGTCATGACGACGGCGACCTTTTCCGTCCAATCGGGGCGAAGCTCAAGGATCCGCCGATAGATCTTCATCGCGACCTTGCGCGAATACGCGACGATCAGCGCCTTGCCGGTAAGGAGCTCTTCGCGATAATTCTCATAATGTTCGAGAATATCGTCGACAAGGGAGTTAATCGTTCCGTCCGCGCCGAGGATCGATTCGAGATTCCCGAGGGAACGTTTGCTCTTCTCGACGACCGTCTCGTCCGCCTCCATCGCGAAGGCGTCGTATTCGTCGTCGAGAAGCTTCAACGTCTCGTCGTCGAGTCCGAGCTTCACCATGCGGCTTTCGTAGTAGATCGGCAGAGTCGCCCCGTCTTTCACGGCGCGGGACATGTCGTAGACGTCGATATAGTCCCCGAAAACTTCGCGCGTGCATCGGTCGCGCGTCGAGATCGGGGTTCCCGTGAAGCCGATATAGGTGGCGTTCGGCAAGCTATTGCGCACTTGCCGCGCGGCGCCGACGACGCGTTTCGTATTCTCCCTCCCGTCCTCGTTCGTCGTCGTCACGTACCTCTCGGCGAGTCCGTACTGACCGCGGTGCGCTTCGTCCGCCATGACGACGATATTGCGCCGTTCCGAAAGCGGTTCGTCGGAATCCGTGAATTTCTGCATCGTCGTGAAGAAGATTCCGTTCCTTCGACGACCTTCGAGCAATTCGCGCAGATGCGCTCGGCTCTTCGCCTGCTCTGGGTCTTGACGCAGGAAATCGCGGCATTTGGCGAACTGTCCGAAGAGCTGATTGTCCAAATCGTTCCGGTCGGTGAGGACGACGATCGTCGGGGAGTCGACCGCCTCTTGAAGAAGATGCGCGTAGAAGACCATCGAGAGGGATTTTCCGCTCCCTTGCGTGTGCCAGAAGACGCCCCCTTTTCCGTCCGTGTTCATCGCCTCGACCGTTTTGCCGATCGCGCGGCGAACCGCGTAATACTGGTGATAACCCGCGAGAATCTTCGACTCGTTGACCCCGTCGCAGGAGAAGCAGAGAAAATTTTTGAGAATATCGAGAAAACGCGACTTGTCGAAGAGTCCCTCAAAGAAGACGTCGAACTGCGAAATCCTGTAGCCTTCGCGCTTTCCGTCTTTCGTCTTCCACTCCATGAAGCGATCTTCGGAAGAGGTGATCGTCCCCGCTTTGGAGATCGACATATCGCTCATAACGCAGATCGCGTTGTAGACGAAGAATTTCGGGAGATCCTTCATATAGTTCCGAAGCTGAAGGTACGCTTTAGACGCGTCGGTTTCGTCGCGCGACGGGGATTTAAGCTCGATCGCGACGAGAGGGAGCCCGTTGACGAAGAGGACGACGTCGAATCGGCGATTGCTCTTATCTTTGAAGACGAATTGCCTGGAGACGACGAAGGAGTTATTCTCCGGGTTCTTGAAGTCGACGAGATAAACGAAATCGGAGCGCTCTTCGCCAGTGAGAAGATAGGACACGGGCACGCCGTTCTGTAGATAATCCATGAAGCTCTTGTTTTTCTGAACGAGCGTCGCGCCTTCGATATTTCGCAACTTTTCGAGAGCTTTAGTATGGACGTCGCGCGGAAGCCTTGGGTTCAGAAGTTTGATCTGATCCATTAATTCTTTGAGATAGAAGGGTTCGTTCGGTTCTCGGTCAATATTTGCGCCGTCAACGCGTTTGTACCCCGTCTTTACCAGCAACTCGACGACGGCGTTTTCATACTTTTCTTCGTCGAAAGAATCGTCCGAGCTCAAGCGTAGAGCGTTTTCCGAGGGCGTCATTCCGAAATCTCCAATCTGCGAATCTCCCCTAGGCGTTAAGAATAGAGAGACGCGCAGACTCTTTTCCGCGCGTCTTGGGCTTATTAAACCACGCTTTTCGAAAAAATACAACACCTTCGGATTAGAAATCGTCAAATCGCCGCGTTTTTTATGTTCAATCGTCGCCGCTAAAACGTTATGATACCGTCATTTAGGAAGTTAGGAGACGAAAGATGCGCGAACGAATGATCCGAGAAATCATGGCGGAAGTCGCGGGGATAACGGGGATAGCTGGGCTAGACGCGCGAGAGTTGGAGTTGGCGGTAAGGCGCGTAGCGTCGCGTTACGAGGTGCGCAAGCGCGGGGGGCGCGAGGCGGAGCGAGAGGACGCGGGGGGCGCGGATCACGCGCGTCTCTTTCTGGAGGCGAAGCGTCTAGAGGGGGCGTCGGAGAAGACGCTTCGGTATTATGAGTCGACGATCGGGCGCGCGCTCGAAGGAATGGGCAAGAGCGCGGGTGAGGTAACGACGGAGGACGTGCGGGAATATCTGACGCGGTACGGTGAGGAACGCGGCGCGAGTCGTGGGACGCTCGACAATATCCGGCGCGTTCTTTCGAGCTTTTTCCGGTGGCTTGAGGACGAAGACTACGTCGTGAAGAGTCCGGTGCGGAGGATTAAGAAGGTGAAGGGGGCGCAGAGGGTAAAGGAGACGTACGGGGACGAGACGCTTGAAGAGTTGCGGGACGCGTGCGCGACGCCGCGCGATTTGGCGATGATCGACCTGCTGGCGTCGTCTGGTATGCGCGTGGGGGAGCTTGTCGCGCTGAATCGTTCGGACGTGAATTTTCAGGAGCGAGAATGTTTAGTTTTTGGAAAAGGGAGCAAAGAGCGCCTTGCATACTTCGACGCGCGGACGAAAATTCATTTGCAGAATTATCTGTCGAGTCGGGTCGACGACGCCCCCGCGCTCTTCGTCTCCCTGAAAGCGCCGTGGCGTCGCCTGATGATCGGCGGCGTCGAAGCGCGCCTCAGAACCCTCGGAAAAAGGATGAACCTCGAAAAAGTTCACCCTCATAAGTTCCGAAGAACGATGGCGACAAACGCTATCGAAAAAGGGATGCCCATCGAACAGCTCCAGCAACTCTTGGGACATAAAAAGATCGATACCACCTTGCACTATGCGATGGTGAAACAGCAGAATGTGAAGCTGGCGCACAGAAAATTCATTGGATAGGATGGTTTGAAATGGAGTACACATTACGGTCGCTGGGCAGCTTTTCAGAGATGAAATACGGGAAAATGCCCAATAAGAAAATGTCCTCAGACAAAGGGAAATACCCGATATTTAGTGGATATAGAGTTGTTGGCTATTGCGATGAATGCAATATAGGCGAACAGCAGCTTGTTGTTGTCGCACGAGGCGTGGGAGGAACTGGTGATGTCAAATTATCTCCTGGTGCGTGTTTCTTAACAAATCTCTCAATTGCCGTATTGGTTGATGAAAGCGTGGCTCTGAAAAAGTACCTGTATTACTATTTCCTAAAAAACAACCTCCGTTATTTGGACTCAGGATCGGCTCAATCTCAAATAACCATTGGTGACCTAAAAAATGTTGAAGTTCCGCTGCCCTCTATTGAAACACAGAAAAAGGTTGTTTCGATTCTCGATGCAATAGATGAAAAAATCAACAACAATGTTGCCATAAACGATAATTTAGCGGCTTAAAGCTGAACGGCTGAGACGTCGATCTCGCCGGACATGAGTTTCGGAAGCAGCGT
>CAKVCP010000052.1 GCA_934725735.1 uncultured Thermoguttaceae bacterium | reverse complement strand
CGTCTAGATCCAAGAAAAGCGCCGTCCCTTCAAGATCTTCCAGCCGCTCCTGGAAAAGCGTCAGTTTTCTCCATCCGCGCTCCGGCCTCCCGTCAAGCCCCGTCATCTTCGGAAGAGGACGCGTCTCGATCTCCTCCGACAACCCCGTCGGATCCTCCGTAAAACAGACAAAACGATACGGCCCCGATAAATTCCTCTTCACGCTCGCCGCCAGAATATTGACGTATCGCGCCGAGAACTTCGTTCCCCATTTCATGCAGATTACGTTTCTCATCGTCGTGTCTCCTTTCGATTTCAGCTCTTCGACGCCTTCGCGTCGCTCTTGCCGTCCTTCGTCGCGACGGAGTCGCGGTCGTCGCTTCTCGTCCCGTTCCAGTTAAGAAACGCCGGCGTCAGCACAAGCGCGACGAATATATATAAAAAACCGATCATAACCCCCGTGCGCGCCAACGCCTGCCACCCCTTCTCCGGCGCGACAAGCCAGCATAAAAAGACGCACGAGATCGACAGCCCCGCGCACGCCGTCCCCAAGACGTATTCTCTCGAAAAGAGACGCGCCGTCGGGTCGCGTTCCAGTTCCCGCGCCAGTCCCTCCCCCGCAACGAAACCGAGCGCGAGCGCCGTCGGGAAAATTAGCCAGTTCACATGGGTTCACCCCCATATGGAAGATCCCCGCGATTCCCGCGGTTCCGACGAGCGTCAACGCCGGAGCCAAGAGAATCGCAAGCGTCTGTTTCGCCGCGCGATAACGCGCCCATCCCCATATTCCGAAGATCGCGAAGAGCGCGCCGACGCAAACGTTCCCCATCTTCGTCGACTCCGCCCACGACTCCTCCGCAAGAACCGCAGGCCCCGTCGCCTCCGAGTCGATCGCGCGAATATTGGCGACAAACGCCCTTAACGCGCCCGGCGCCGAAAGTCGCGCAAGGGAATACGCCCACACGATCAAACGCCCCGAATCCTCCGCGACGTACCGACGTTTCAGCGTCGGCGAAAGATCGTCGATCGTCGGCGCTCTGGGCGTCGTCTGACCTTTGAGGAGATACAGGCGCTCGAGCGTCCCCACGGCGACGAGGCGCGCAAAGGCGTCGAGGCGCGTTTCGAGCTCGGCGTCGGAGAGCGCGCCTATCTGCTTGCGCGCGACGTCGAGAAGGTCGAGCGTCCCCTTCCCCTCTTTCGTCGACGCCGACGTCTCTTTCACTCTCTCCGAAATCGCGTCGAGAGACGCAAGGAACGCCGTCCGATCAGGTATCGGAATCGCGCCGATCTCCGGCTCAAGTCCCGCGAGTGCGTCCGAAAGTCGCTCCGCCGCGACGATCTGATCGGGCCCGACGTCGGGAATCAGCGACGCCACGTCGTCGACCGCAAGCGTTTCCACCTCCGAAAATTTTTCTCGAAGCTTGTGCGCGTCCTCCGCGTCCTCCGCAAAGACGCACGCGTTCAACGGCGCGCTCTCAAGGCGCTGGGCCGTCGCGTCCGACCCGACAAAGACCTGCGACGTCGGCGCGTAAAACGCGTAATGCGTCGGATCCGTCTCAATCTTCGAGACCCCGTAAGCCAGCCCGAGCATCCCCGCCGTCGCCAAAATACTGCTAACGCGCAGGAAACTCCCCGCAGACTCCAAGGTAATCGTCACGCTTTTACTCCCCGGACTCGACTTGAATGGATTCGCGCCGTCGATCAATCTCAGCGCGGCGGGAAGCGCCGTCGCGACGATCAACGCCGACAAGAAGGCGCCGCCCCCCAAGACGACGAAGAACGCGCGTTTCGAAGGCTCGACCAACGCCCCCAACGCGCCGAGGAAAAGGAGCGACGTCCCCAAGGACAAGATCGTGACGCCGACGTTTGAGCCCATGCGCACAAGCGCCTCGCTCGCCGATCGGATCTCGCGCCGCGTCGCCGTATATTTTCCCAGATAACTGGCGACAAAAAGAATCGCCGCGCAGATTATAAGCGCCCATTGCGGCGCGTCGTCGGGGGAAAAGGAACCGACGGCAAAGGTCTGTAGTCCGAGAGTCATCGCGGCGCAGAGCAAGATCGCTCCCGCGGCGAGCGCCGCGTAGATCGCGCGACCAAAGAACGCCCAAAAGACGACGAAAACGCCCGCGAACGCCAGCGGCAGCGCCGTCTTACCCGCGCGGAGAAACGCGTCGCGCTCTCGCGCCGCGAAGAAGGGAAGCCCCGTCGCTTCGACGTCGATTTCCGGATTATTCTCTTTCAGCCGCTCCTCGATACGCGCGACTTCGTCAAGCGCGTAGCGTTTATCGCGCGACGAAAGGCCTTGTCTCATCGCAAAGGCGACGAATCCGCCTTCCGCTCCGTCGCGCGAATAGGTCGCGTAACGCTCTTCCTGGAGTAATTTAGGAACGCTCGCCTCGATGCCGGGCGCGACGGGTGAGCGCATCTGCGCGGGGGATCGCGTTTCGGGTGAAGTCGCGTCGACGACGGCGCGCGCGAAGGTTAGGATCGCGTCGAGATTCTCCAGCGCGCGGGGTTCGGACGCTTCGGACGAGTCGGGCGCGTCAAGCGGATCGGTGGTCGGGGGAAGTTCGCTCTGCCGCGCGAGTTTTAGGGCGAACGCGTCGGGCGCGAACTCATCCCATTCGCCTCTCTGGATTCGGAGGGCGGTCGCGGCCAATTCTTCCGCCTTCTTCATCTCCTGCGCGTCGTAGAAGAAAGCGCGATTCTCCTTGAAGGATTCGGAGTCGAGGGAGCGGTAGATGATTTCGAAGAGTTCGGGACGCGCGTTGAGTTCGTTCCAGGCCAAGTCGAGCGCGTTTTGTATCTGTTTCGGGGAGACCTTTTTGGCGTCCCCTTCGACGACGAGTTGACATTCCGCGCGATCGGCGACTTCGCGTCGGAAAAGTTCGTCGAGAGCGAAGAGAGTCGTCCCTTCCCTTGAGGGATAGCGCAACGGGGCAGGCGCGTTCTCCAGATAGCAGAATGAGAAGAAGAGGGCGACGGCGGCTAAGAAAGCGACGACGGCGAGGGTCGTCGCTGGCGTCCTGACGACGACGCGAGCGAGGGCGCTCGACGGACGCGATAGAAGCGGCGGCGCTTTCGGTTTGGGCGCAAAAGGATCCCTCTGACGCGAGGTCGACTCTTCCTTGAGGCTTGGGCTCATCTCGTTCCCCTTTCGACTCGGGCGTTTTCGTATGAATCTCGACGTTTATCCCAGTTTTTAAAGTGTTCGACGTATTTCTTGTTATACCCCTCGATATTTTCGTCGAGGAGCCTCTTCATCGGGGCCTTCTTCTGCGCCTTATACGCCTCTTCGGTCGATATTTCCGCCTGGCGTTCTTTGCGCAATGTCGACAAATACCGGACGAGGAGATAGTGAGTGTCGCGCGAATAGTGGATCAAAAAGTGCACCCACGACCATGATTCGCGATACTCTCTGGCGCGCATCTCGTCGACGCGCGTCAGCTTCTCGAGACGCGCTAGCGACGGAGGGGAGCTGAAGAATCCGGACATATTCTCTTCCGCGATTTTCAGGTAGGGATTGCGGAATCCGCGTTCTCCGGGGGGCGTCTCAAAATATTTCGCGAGCCCTTCGTCGAGCCATATCGGGACGTGACGGAGCGTTGAATTGAGGTACGCGTGCGTCATCTCGTGGCGGATGTTGACGATCATCTTATCGTCCTTCTGAACCATGAGCACGCCGGGATTCTCCCCTTGGCGGACGTATAGCGCGGGGCGATCTTGAGGCGCGCCGGGAAAAACCGTTTTGATGAAGGCGCGGTACGACGTTTCGTCTTTGAAGAGGCACAGGACGATCTTTTCGCGCGTCTCGGGGATTCCCAGATAGTTGACGAGATCGATTTGGAGCTGAACGATCTCCGCTTGCAGCCCTTGAACGGAGTCGAATGGGAAGTTCGATTCGCAAACGACGCGCCCCAGCGCCATGGAGTATGGAAGGAGCGCGGCGAAGGTCGGAGAGAGATCGATTTCATTCGTTTCGGAGTTTCGGGTCGCCGCCTCGAGGTTATAGACGGAGCCCGCGCGAGGAGGCGCGGTCGAAGCAGAATCGTCCGCGGCGCGTTGCGACGCTCTTCGGTCGTCGGCGATCGGTCGCGTTTCGTCGCGCTTTTCGCGAGCGACCTCGATCTCTTGGATCTCTTCGTTGGAAATCTTCTTGCCCGGTTTGCTCAGGAACGCGGGGGTCGGAATCGCGGGTAGAGAGGGTTTCGGAAGCGGAATGCTGAAGTCAATAGCGCCGACGGACGTCGCGCATAGCATAGCGACAAGAATGACGACGCGCTGGATCAACGATGGTAGAAACGACATACCTCTCCCTCTTTGCCTGTGATTGAATCGCGCCCATCCTAAGGCGCCGCCGTTACTTTAAGAAAAAAACGGAATAAAAACAAGCGAAAAAACGGGCGGAGAAAATCGCTCCGCCCGTCGTAAGGGAAAGTTTAATTCATGAGAAACGCGCCGCAGGCGTCATTTTTGAGGCGCTTCGGCGTAGAATTCGTCGAGCGCTTGGAAGGCGCAGTCGGGTCGGTCGGTTCCGAATCCCATCGTGCCGAGGTTGAGGAGTTCTTTGTGGAACGGGATATCGGTCGCGAGTTCAGGACACGTCTTGGTACGCCACGGCATCGTCTGGAACTCGATACCGCGTTCTCGACATTCGTCGGCGCAAGCGCGGATGCATGCGGCGCTCGGTTTGAGCGAGCCGTCGGCGTCCTTCGTCACATGAATCTGCAAACGTTTGATTCCGGCGAAATCGTTCTTGCGCAGCGATTCAAAGCGCTTCTCGACGTCCGCGTCGGTATAGGAGCCGAGTCCCATCCAGAGCGCCGTGTCGTAAAATTCGACGTTGATCTTCGCCCAGCGCTGGAGATCCGCTTCGGATCCGGACGTGAGGATCACCTGTTCGCGAACGTCGGCGACGGCGTCCGAAAGTTTCTGGAAATCGACGTTCTTCACGTCGATGACGACTTTGCGCTTCGAATCCGCCCTGAGAGCCTCGACGATATCTTCGATCGAGAGGACGCGTTCGCCGCGGTGTTCTTCGCCGCGGAAGATCCCGATATCGAGCTTTCTCACCTCGTCGTACGTCATCTTCTCGACGCTCGACTTGCGAATCTCCTCCGATTCGTTCGGACACACGCGCTGGAAGTTCCCGTCGTGGAACATCATGATGCGCCCGTCCTTCGTCGTGCGAACGTCGACTTCAGGAACGCCTCCCATCTTCCACGTCAGTTCGAGGGAAGACAAACAGTTTTCCGGGGCAAGGTCGCCCGCGCCGCGATGCGCGACGACGGTGATCGTGTCGCGCGGTTTGCTTCGAATCGTCCATAGCGCGTCCCCGTCGGCGGCCAAAACGCAGGCGGAAGCGGTCGCGAAAAGAGCCGCGAACGCCGTCGCCGCATATCGGAAGAAATGTGTCATGAAGCTTTCTCCTTGAGTCTCTCAATATTGAATCAAAAAAGGGGCCGGACGCGGCGTAGCGTCGGTCCCATATGGAATCGTTTGGTTTACTAACCGATATCTCCAGCGCCGTCGTCCCCTTCAGGATAGTCGCCGCCGACTGTGTTAAAGCCGCCGCGCCCCCAATAGTGACGTCGCAACGTGTCGAGCGAATTGAACACGCGGCTCGGTTCGGGCATATTGTCCATCACGACCTTGCCGTCGGTCAAGTCTCTGGTGAAGAGGGTGATCGTTCCGACGCCGCCTCTGAAGTATTTCTGGAACAAAGTCTGTTTGCTTTGAATATCCTTGATCGCGCCGATGTGCATCGAGTCGGTCTTCTTACTGAAGATACCGCGCGTGGTTAAAAAGGTCGAAGCGCGAATATTATCAGGGTCGACTTTTAGCTCGTAATAAACGCCATAGACGGCGCAAATCCACGCCCATCCGCGCCAAATCCAGAGGACGAGAGGAGGAATCATGCAGACAACCCAAATCCAGACGATTTTGGACCACGTTTTGGCAAGGGAAACAGCAGGAGTCGCGGCGGGGGACGTCTCAGGGGCGACGGTTTCCGGAGCGACCTCAACGGGCTCCGCGTCGACCGCAGGCGCCTCAGCGACGGGCTCTTCGACGACGGGCTCAGCCTGGGCGGGGTCGACGGCGACGACGGGCTCCGCAGCGGTATCGGCGGACGCGTCTTCGGGAATCTCAAGTTCGTCGATCGAAACGTCTTGCGCGAAGGCGCGTTGCAACTCCAAACACTGCGGAACGAAGGTCGTCTCTACGGACGCCGCCTCGGGACTCTCCGCAGACTTCGCCTTCTTCAGTTCGTTGCAACTCAACTTCATCGCGAGCGCCATGAACGCGATCGTGACGAGAGCGAGGAGGAAAAACTCGGGATAGAACGCTTTAACAGACGGTCTTCCATGACGCCATTCGCCAGCAGACTCGGTTTTATTCTGATTTGTAGCCATGAGACACTCCTTCTAGATCCAGGAAAATCGCGCGGACTCGTCATGCGATCCACGCGCGAGACATTATATAGTATGCGACGATAAAATACAACAGTCAAAGATTACGGGCGCGTTTCCAAAAAATTGCGGAGTCGTCAGCCGCGGAACGCGGGAATCGTTAATAACGCTTTTTTTACCAACTAGGAGCGCGTCTCCCCGTTGTTTCTTGAGTCATCCTGGTTTATACTTGCCAGTATTATTCCCGGAGTTTGCGGCCAGCGCCGTTCCCGACCGATTATAAGCGAAAAGTTATTATCCGTCCGATATTCAACACGAGGCGTCGAAATGAGAGACCATCCCCTGTCGCGCGTTCTTCTTGCGACATTCCTTCTTATGACCTGCGCGCCGCTGGCGGCGGCGCCGGGAGACGACCTCCTCGCGGAGGGGCAAAACGCGTATTCCGCCGGGAATTACGCCCTCGCGGTCACGAAACTCGAAAGCTTCGTCCAGCAATATTCCACGTCGAGCGACCGCAACAAAGGAGAGCTCTATCTCGGATGCGCGTACCTCGCGCGAAACGAGCAAACGAGCGATACCGCGACGGCGCGTACTCACTTCAACTACATCCTTACGCAAGGCTCTTCCGTGAAGGAATATCGCGACGCGTTCTTCCACAACGCGCGTTCCTACTTCAACGAAGAAGACTACTCGACGGCGCGAACCCAGCTCACGCAATTCCTGTCGCAATATCCGACGGACAATTTCAACCAATACGTCTACTACTACTTGGGGGTTTGCGAATCGAAAGTCGGGACTTTCGATCAAGCGCTCGCGTATTACGCGCGCTGCGAAAAGGAGTATCCGAACTCCCCTCTCGTCGGGTATTGCCGCCTCGAATCGGCGATTATCCAGGGTCGCAAGGGAGATTACCAGGCTGCGGATCAGGCGCTCTCGAAGATCGTCGACGACTCGAACTCAACGCCCGAGCTCGTCGGAGAAGCGACGATTCAACGCGCTCTCTTCCTCCTGGTGCAAAATCGTCCTCAAGACGCGATTTCGCTCCTTGAGGCGTACGTCCAGAAATATCGCAACGACGCGTCCCTCGTCGTCACGCTCCAAGACGCGCTTCTTTACGAGGCGTACGCGTACTTCGCGCTGCGCGATTTTCAGCGCGCGCTCAATATCGTCGACGAGATCGAGCGCCTTGACTCCACTCTACCCCCCGAGTCCGCGACCCTCAAGCTCAAACTCTTCCTCTGCATGAAGAACGTCGACGCTGCGGAATCCCTCCTCGCGAGTATCGCCGCGTCGCCGTACGGACAAGAAAACGCCGACGAAATGACGTCGTACCGCGCGATGGTGAACGTCGCGAAGAAGGACTACAATTCCGCTATTCAATCCCTCTTCCAGATGTTGCAGCCCGTCGCGGTCAGCGCGTCGTCTACGGAACTCGAGTTCCGCTATTACGAACAAAACCGAACGAATCCCCTCACCGCGCTCGGGTTTGTCGAATCCGCAGGGCTTCTCGCGATCGCTTACGCCGCGCGGTACGGCGCGAATAAGGCCGAGGCGGACAACGTCGCCCAAGAGGCGCTCTATCAGGCGCTCGTCAAATACACCCAGGATTTGAACGACCCCGCGATCTCAATGGCGCTCAAGGGAATCGACGGCGCGCGTAAAAAAGTCGCGACGACCCCCAGCGTCACGCAAGAGGCGCCCCTCGTCGTCTTCACGCCCAACGGCTTTGTCGACACGCGACCGGCAGGCGGCGACGGGTTCGTTCCGTCGACCGGCTCCTCCGGCTCCAATTTCGTCTCCTACGCTCCCTCCGATTCGAAGGGAACGACGTCCCCCAGTCAGCCCGGCCAAGGTCGGCCCAACCAGCCAAACACGGGCTGGCAGAATCAGAATCAAACGAATCAAGGAACGCAGAATCAGGGTCAAAACCAAACGACTCAGGGGTCGCAGAACCAGAATCAGAACCAACCCAATCAGGGAACGCAAACCTCGAATCAGACCCCGACGGTTCCAAGCGCGGAGGGCGAATCTTCCGCGTTGACGCCTCTCACGGCGGCGGAGGCGCGCGATTATCTCCAACGCGCGACCGACTACTACACGAACCTTGATTTTACCCGCGCGAACGAACTTCTCCTCGAAGCGATGACGCGATCGGAAACCTTCTGGCAAGATTGCCCAGCGGAGGCGACGCGCATCGCGCTTTTACGCGCCATCTCGCTCCTCGAACTTGGCAAGCGTTCCGAAGCGCAAATGACGTGCGAAGATATTCTTTCGTACGCGCCGACGACGCAAGAGGCGGCGGTCGCGGCGTATTATCTCGGGATGCTCGCCGATTCGATCGGGCGTCGCGACGACGCGGTGAAGTACCTCAGCCTCGCCACGCGCGGACGCAACGACTTCCCCTACGCGGACGTCGCGCTTTATTATCTGGGGACGAACGAATACGAACGCGGAAATATCGACGTCGCGGCGCAGAATTTCGCGCGCGTCTACCGCGACTATCCTCAGAGCCCGTACTGGAGCCACTGCGTCTGGCGTCTTGCGAAGATCCAGGCCGACCGCCGCAACGACGTCGCTGCGGAAACGCTAGTGAACGAAGCGCTCCAGCGCGGCGCGGACTCCTCGATCGTCGACTATCTCCTCTTCCTCAAAGGGGAGATCGCCTTACGCGCGACCGACTACGAGAAGGCGGAGATCGCGTTCGACATGCTCGTTGACCAATACCCTTCGAGCGTCTGGTATTCGCGCGCGCGCAATCGTCTCGCCGCCATTCCCGCGCTCCCGTCCCCCGGCGCGCCTTCAGCCTCCTCGACTCCGAAGAAGACGTCCTCCGCGCCGAAAAACGCGGAGCCCGTCAAAGAGTCGCTTCCCCCCAAGACGCCCCCTGCGGCGCCGACTCAATCCGCTCAATCGTCGGGGAACGCGCCCTCGCGCGCGCCGCAAGAGGCGGAGGCCCCCAATTCCTCGCGACCTCTTCCTCCTAGCGGCGCGGGAACCTCCGTCAAGCTACCTTCCGCCGCCGATTTGCGCGAACGCGCTCAGAGCTCGATTCCGCAAGAATTGCAGAGCCCCCGTTCCTCGCGGAATCCCTGATCGATCTTCGATCTTCTTCTGGAGTCCTCGAATCTTAGCGTTTACCAACGCGCGTAAAAAAACCCGACGGAAATTTCTCCCGCCGGGGTTCTTTCATTTCACGACGTCGACGCGACGATCATTCGCGCGCTTCGCTGAAGTGAGGCGAAACGTTCTCGCCCGCCCCGTTCCAGTCGTCCAGGAGCCCCACGCCCTTGAGGGAAATCCCCGTGACGCTCGTCAACCACGCGCGAAGCGCCGTCGAGTTCGTCATGAAGAGGTCCGCGTACGCCTCCTGCGTCTTCACGCCGAGCTTCGCAAGGTCCGGCGTCTCTTGCGTCGTCGTGTTCCCGACGAAGACGTTCAGGTCGCTTCCCTTATTATTGAAGCGCGGGCAGTTGATCGCTTTGTTGTCGATCACGTAGTTGCGATTCTCGTGTTCGAAGAGCTCGTCGAAGAAGGGATACGTTTCTTCAAACAGCGCGTTTCCGATATGTTTCGGGAATCGCGTCTTCGCAAATTCCGTATAACGTCCCGCGCCCCACGGCGAGAAGCTAAGCGCCTGCGCGCAGTCGACGAACGCGTTGTTCTTCACAAGGTTGTCCTTTCCTCCGTGGATCTGGATTCCGCCGAAGATTCCTCCCGCAGAGCGATAGAAAACGTTCTCCCTCATGACGACGCCCGAGATCGTGTCGTCAAGGCGAATACCCGCCTGTCCGCAGAGCGCGAACGCGGAGCCGATATGGCGCCACAAGTTCTTTTCGATAACGATCCCGCGGAAGGAGGGATCGCAGAAGATATCGACGCCCGACTGATCGCTGTACTCGTAGACGACGGAATGAACTTCGTTGCGGGCAATGTAGATATCGTTGCCGTCGGTGCGCATACCGTGATGAGGGGAATCGCAGAAGAGGTTTTGGGTGATAGCGCAACCGCATCCTCTAAAGAGGACGGCGGGAGCGTAGACGCGATCGATTCTTCCAAAGTCGCTCACGTAGCAGTTGTGAACGAGATGCCGACACTGAGTCAACGCGTCGCAATCTCCGCCGGTAATGCGAACGCCGCACGCGCCGAGGGATCGCAAGCGCGACTTCACGACGCCGCAGAACTTGCCGTCGAGAATCACGACGCCGTTTCCTCCCATCTCTTCGATCGTCGAATCGGAGAGGTAGCAACATTCGCAGTCCTTCATGACGAGCGCGGTTTCGCGGCCTCCCTTGAAGGTCAAGTTCGTAAAGAGCGCGTTGGAGACGTTTTCGAGTTCGACGAAACGCCCTTCGAAGACGTCGTATTGAGGCGACGTCGCGTTGAGCGCCGCCGCGTCGGCAAAGGTCGCGGGAAGATAGTAATAGAGGTATCCGGTCGCGCGGTCGACGTAGTATTCGCCGGGCGCGTCGAGTTCTTCAAGGACGTTGACGAAATAGTAGTCGAAACGTCCGGAACCGTTTTCGTAGTCGAAAGTCAAGGTCTTCTTTTCGCAATCGATCGCGACGACGCGACGGAAATTCGCGGCCCATTCCCACTGATAGAGGCCGAACGCCCAGATATCGTCGTTCTTGCCGTCGAGACGCCACCCGTCGAGTCGGTCGCCGTCGTAACGGAAGGTCGACGTTTTTTCGGCGGCGGAAGAGGGGTCGTCGACTTTCTCGCCAAAGGGGATCCCCTTCTCGCCTTCGTTGGGCCATCGCGCCAAGGTTTGCGCTTTTCCTTCGACGGTGAAGGTCGGGATCGGATTGAGTTTGACGTCGGGATGATACCCGCGGTTCGCCAAGGAGCCGAGATCGTCGACGCCGGCGGCTTTGAGATCGGCGGCGACGACGCGGGGGCGCGCGCTTTCGGGGACGCGGCTCATTGCGTCGGCGACGTCGGGACGATTCGCCGCGGCGTCGGCAAGGGACGTAAAGTTCGCGACTTTCACGGCGCCGGTAAGGATCGTCTTTCCTTCCTTGGAGCCTTGAACGAGGACGTTCGACGCGCCTTTGAGGGTCGCGGTGGCCGTCATGTAGTATTCGCCTTGGGCGAGTCGGACGACGGAGCGCATCGGTTTGGCGGTCGGCTCCTGGAACGCGAGAAAATCTTCGACGTTTTTGAAGGCGCGCGCCAGGGTCGCGTACGGGGCCGCGGCAGAGCCGTCGCCGGTTTCGTCGTTTCCGTCGAGAGCGACGTAGACGACGCGATCGTATTTGTCGGAGCGCGGCGCGGTCTGGAGAGAGTAGTACATGCCGAGCGCGTCGCGTTCGACGAGCTTCACGCGTTCGGCGCTCGCTTCGAGTTTCATGATTTTACGGAAGACGGCGGACTCTTTCGGGGAATGTTGCGCCAAATTGGTCATGAGTTGAGTCGCGCGAGCGGAATCTTCGAGGAAGAGTGCGCGGACTTTCTCGCCGTCGGCGCGGAATTGTTTCTTCTGCGCCACGTTGAAACTCGTGGAGGAGAGGAGCTTGCGCGTTTCGACGGCGTTGGCGTCGGCGATTCCCTTCACGCGTTCGAGCCAGTCGGCGATCTCGCCGCATCGTGAGAGGGACGCGACAGTCGGTTCGTCTTGGGTCGCGGGGGAATCGAGCAACTTCTGCGCGGCGTCGAAGACGAGGGTCTTCAAGCGGATATAAGGTTCGATTTCTAGGGAGCGATCGACGATGAATCCGCGATCGATCAGCGAGGCGACGAGCGCGCGCTCGAGGGACTCGGCGAGCTCGACGGGGAGAATCGAGGGATCGATCTCGGTGAGCTTCGCGGGGTCGACGACGGTCGCGGCGACGTTTGAGGATCCCGCGAGGAGTCGTTCAAGTTGGAGGACGTCGCGTTCCTGCTGGGGTCGCGTCGCTTCGAGAGCGAGTATTTCGGGAGGGGTCAACGGTCGATTCCAAACGCGGACGTCGCCGACGTCGAGTCGAATCGAACCGACGCCGGAACCGCCGAATCCAACGTTAAGGGGATGATTTTTCGAGTCGAAGACGCCTTTATAGACGCTCTTGGCGGCGAGTTCGCCGTCGACGTATAGCGCGCAGTCGCCGTTCGTCGCGTCGTAGGTCGCGACGAGGGAACGTTTAATATTGCGCAAATAGGAGTTTTGCGAAGGGATAGAGAGCCTGGCGTCTTTGGAGCCGAATTGTAGAAAGTATCGTCCGTCGTTCCAGGAGTAGATCAGGCGCGCGCCTTCGTCCCAGCCGTTGCCGACGTTCCAAAGCGTGCCATTGGAACCGTCGTTCCCCTTTTCGGAGCCCGGCTCGACGATTTTGGCGTCGACAGCAATAGTGAAAGAAGACTGAGCGGGGAACGGCTCGGCGTCTTTGACGGAATCGTCGACGAGTTGTCGATTAACGTGCAAAACGTTATCGGGCGCAATATCTTGAGCGCGCAACGCGTCTCCTCGCGCCATGATCGGCGAGGCGACGCATAGAAGCGCCGTAAGGAGCATTTTGCGAAAAATGCGTCTCATCATTTGTCGCTCCATGAGTGGAAGGGTGAAATTATAAACCAAGATTGTCACAATGGGTTTCATTATATCGTCGAGGGAGTTCTCTCGCAAGGAACGCGCCAAGGGGCTCGCCGAATCTATGGTTAAGAAAAGTTGAGAAAAGAGCGAAATTACCGAAAATGTTCTAATAAAGGCCTTGCGGGTAAGAAAAGGGCGCGTATACTGGAAAAAATTTTTTGTTAGCGTTATTCGGCGTTTAGACGCCATATAATTTTTATCAGGGAGTCGATCGGTTTCGCGCGGTCGCGTTGCTAGTCGACGTTCCATCACATGTAAAGGCGAATTATAATGACAGTAATGAGCAAAGAGGAAAAGCAGGCCATTATCGCGGAATATCGTCGCAGCGACTCCGACGTTGGGTCCCCTGAAGTTCAGATCGCTCTTTTGACGAAGCGCATCAACGTTTTGACGCAGCACATGAAGGCCAACAAGAAGGACTTCTCGACGCGTCGCGGCCTTATCCAGATGGTTGAACGCCGTCGTCGTCACCTTCTTTATCTCTATAAGACGGACAAGAGCCGATACGTCGAGATCGTGAAGCGTCTCGGGCTCCGCGCCTTGAGCCAGGATCGCGCTCAGCAGCGTTAATTGTCAGAAGTAAACGAAAGCCCTTGATTGAGATAGCGTCGAGCAAGGGCTTTTTCGTCGTCCCTCGCTTTGAAGCGACGGGAATTTAGACCGCGTCAATTGAAGCGACGTTAAGATTTCTTCGTCCTTAAAATAAGTAGATAGATACGCTTGCGCGACGTCTCCGCGGCGGGTTTCGTATAATTTTTATCGTTTTTGCGCCTGCCAAGCGAATCAAAGGATCATCATCGTTTTCGGCGATCATCCTCGCGCGTTTCTCTCGAAGTCGCGGTCATATGTAGCGGCGTTTTCGCCGCCGTCGGTCGGACGAAGTAGGTTCCGATTTGACGTTGTTTGCAGAAAGGTAAATGATTTGAAAATTCGAGTTGAAAAAAAGATCGGCGACGGTCTCTTCTGGATTGAAACAGGCGAACTTGCGAAGCAGGCGCACGGCAGTTGCCTCATCGGTTACAACGACAACGTTGTGCTCTGCGCGACGACCACCGCGCCAAGCAAACCCGGCGCGGACTTCTTCCCCCTCACTTGCGATTATCGCGAACGCGTCGCCGCGAGCGGCAAGTTCCCCGGCGGGTTCCTCAAACGCGAAGGACGTCCCGGCCTCAAAGAAATTCTCACCTCCCGCTTAATCGACCGTCCGATTCGTCCGCTCTTCCCGGACGGCTTTTACAACGACGTCCAAGTCTTCGCCAACGTCCTCGCGTGCGACCAGAAGGTCGATCCCGACGTCGTCGCTATGAACGGTTGTTCCACCTGTCTTCAACTGAGCCCGCTCCCCTTCGAAGGCCCCCTCGGCTCCGTCCGTCTCGGATACGTCGACGGCGAATTCATTCCTTTCCCGACGGTCGACCAACTCGAAAATAGCGAACTCGATCTCATCGTCTCCGGAAATATGGACTCGGTTCTCATGATCGAAGGCTTCGCTCGCGAACTTCCCGAACCGAAAATGTTCGAAGCGATCATGACCGCGCACAAGTACATCCAGGAAATCTGCGCGCTCCAGCTCGAACTCGTCGAAAAGGTCGCTCCCGAGAAGATGGAGTTCGAACCGATCAATATCAAACCGCTCCTCAACGCGTTGACGGAAAAGTACTACGACGACTTCCGCGCGGCGAAGAAGACGGTCGGCAAGCTTGCGCGCGCCGCCGCATGCGACGCGATCAAAGAGAAGGCGCGCGAAGAACTCGTCGTCGAAACGGTCGAAGGTTCCGACGAACCGAATCTCTTCGCTCCCGAGTATTTCGAAGTCGCGTTTGACGCCTTCGCGAGCCGCGTCGTGCGCGATATCATCCTCTCGCAAGAGCGCCTCGACGGTCGCGGGGTCAAAGAAGTGCGTCCGATCGAATGTCGCGTCAACGTCC
>CAKVCP010000051.1 GCA_934725735.1 uncultured Thermoguttaceae bacterium | reverse complement strand
CGGCAAATCTCATCGCTGCGGCCTTTTCTTTCAGTTCGCGCGTTTCGTCTTTTCGGAAGTTATTCCCTTTTTAAACTCGGGGAACGTTTTTTCCGCTGAACGTTGATCGAGATTGAAGATAATAAAACCTTCCGTGCCGAGACGCTGAGCGATATTGGCCTGGAGAATCGCCTCGTCGGGACGCATATTATTCCCCGTCGAAGAATAGCCGATCCCTGGATAGAGAGGGACTTTCCCTTGCGTTATCGGAAGTTGCTTTTGAATAAGCTGTTCAAAGTAAAAGGGGTCTTCCGTGTAATCCATCGGACACACGAAATCAAGATATCCCTTTTCGATCCACAGTCCCCAATCTTGTCCAACGGACTTCTTCACCCCGGGATACCCCTGAAACACGGCGGCGGAAATTTGAACATTCGGTTTTTTCTCTCGAACAGCCTCGCTTACTTCGCGGACAAGCGCTGTAATTTGATCGCATCGCCACTGTCGCCACGCGGAATCGACTGCCTTGTCTTTCTTGATCGCTTCAACGAGATCGCCCTCGAGTCGTTGACCTGTCGATTCGTAATAACTCTCGGCAAAACGTTCGCGGCAACCGTCGCAGAAGCATGAATTTTCGTCGGGATATCGAATGTAATCGAAGTGGATTCCATCGACGTCATAATTGAACGCTACTTCCTTGAGCGCGTCAAGTTGGAGTTGGCGATTCAGCGGCGAGGAGGGGCAAAGCCACGGTTGTTCTTCACCGTTTCTCGTATGTTGCAACCGGCCTTCGCGACGCATTTGTTCAAGGAATTCCTTAGAGGAATTGGACGCGTTAAAGCAGACCATCCAAACATGAACCTCGACGCCATACTTTTTACCAGCCGCAACCGCCTGCTCGATCTGGTCCCCAAATTCACGCGCTTTAGAATCGTTTGGAAGAACCTTGCTCTTATAGCTAGCTTGTCCACCCCACAACATATTCGACACGATTCCATTGAATCCCGCGTCGGAGAGTTCTTTCATCGTGCGATCCCAGTCTCCTCGCCAAATGCCGCAACCGGAGTGCTCCCACCAGAGGCGCGCTTCATTTTGACGCGGGGAGAGCGATCTTGCGAAATCGTCGATCTTGGAGTCGCGAATCTCAGACAAGAGCCTAACGAGCGAGGTCAAGGCCTTTAAAGAGCCTGGAGCGTTGGATTTGTCCAAGTATTTTAAGACGTCGGAGAGGGCGATATTGCGTTTCTCAAGTTCTTTTTTTACGAAATTCAGCGTCTTTTCCCGCGCCTCGAATCGATCGTCTTCGGGATAAACGCCGACGTCAAAGATTGAAATCCATTCGGCTTGCGCGACGTTTCGCAAATATTCGGGGGAAATATCCGCAATGATCGAGGCGACGAGCCCCTTCTTATTCGCGACGTCGATATGGTCAAAAACATGAGAGCAGTAGAGTCCGGAACCGCTCAAAATAAGGGAAGGATAGCGCGTCGCCTTCCCCTCTTCGCTCCAATAGGCCAGAACGTGCGCCCTATTATCGCCGTAAATTACGCTAGTTTTCGCCGATTTAAACTTGTCGTCGCAACTAACGACGTAATAATTCCAAGAATCTTGAGAACATCGACTCGGTATCGATAAACCGCATTCCTTCGCCAAACGGATGGAGTCTTCGTCAAAACGCATCCCATCAATCGCGAGCCCCTCTTGAGACGGTCGGCAAAAACCTTCGTTGACGACCCCTAATTTCGCCAAGAGTTTAGGATGACTGTCATAAAAAACGAAGAGAAAACCGCCGGCGTCGACGAACTGGCATAAACAGTCGATCGTTTCGTCCGAAAGGTCGCCGCCAACAGGAAGGACGACGGCTCGATATTGCTGCAACTTATCCAACGTAACATGCTTCACGTCGACTCGTTCGCAAAAAACGCCGCTCTTCTCAAAAAGATCCGCCGTCGACGCGATATAGCTCGGACTGTCGGTCGGGTACCCGTCTAGAATTGCAAAATCACTTCGAATCGCCTTAAAGGATACGAATTCAAGGGTTGCGTCTGCCGACGCTCCACGCCAGAAGGCAAGTCTCACGGAATCCACCTCCGCCAGAGTTCCGGGCGATCCTTCTGGGCGGACTTCCCCAATATTGAAACGCACGACCAGGCGACCGTCGGAGTAACGTTTGGAGTCGCCCGTCATTCCATACCATCCGTCGCCGCTATGAAAATACAACGTGGTATAGCCGATCGCCTCCATTTTATCGACATTTACGATCAATTCGTAGGACGCGTAAGGCGAGCAGTCCTGTTTGATCGGAACGTCAAGACACGCTCGATGCGCTTCTTCATTGGAAGCGAAAGGGAGCTCCAAAAACTTCGTCTTGTCGTCAAACGTAAGGAATTGATCGTAGTTATACGAATAAGACATCTCCATAAACTCGTCGGAAATAAGACGTCGTTCGACGTCGTTTAACGCGTAGGCCTGTTGACCTTGCTCCCCTGATAAAAAGCAAAGCGCGGCGAACGCGACGCACAGGCAAGAAAGAAATCTAGTCATTCAAGTTCCTCCAAGATTCGGGGGAAAAGTTTTGCGTCTAAGTTGAAACGTGAAAATAATCGACTTTGAATCAGGTCGACGTCATACTTCGCGCCGTTCTTGCTCGTCAAATTCGATTCGACGTTGACGATCCCCTTTAAAAGTCCCAAACGCGGCGCATCCAACGGCGGCGGCGCCAATAATCCACGCGACGCCAAGAACAGCGAAGGCGTAGCGATACCCTTTCTCGACGCCGAAAGAGTCGCAAAACGCGCCGACCATCTGACTCGACCAAGCGCCGATGATGAACGCAAAGAAAATCATAAAACCGACCGTCGTCGAACGATATTTTACAGGAACTGTTTCAAAGACGGACGCGTGCGTGTTGCACTCATAGAATCCGCGGCAGATCCCCATCGCAAAGAAGAGAGCGTATAAGACGGTCAAAGAGTTGACAGAGCCGATGAACGCGATGATCGGGGCGCCGAGCGCCATGGCGAAAAACTGTTGTTTTGGGCGATAACTAGGGGACTTCTTCGCCATCTTATCGGAGAGCCATCCCCCCAGATAGATGCAGCCGAACGCGGCGATATGATGCCAAAACATCCCGTTCCATCCCGCCGCCGTTTGACTCAGTTCATATTTTTCTTGCAAAAACTTCGGCACGACGTTGAGGTACGCGTTGTTGACAAAAACGATGGCGGTAAAACCGACTGTTAAAAGCAAAGCGGAACGATTCCGAAAGATCATCGAAAGGAATTCGCGAACCGACGGTTTTTCTACGGAAGTCTCGGTTTGACTACCTTCGGCAAAGCGCACGCGCGCGGGGTCTTTCAAACGGAAAATTAAGAGTAGTCCGACGAGGATGCTTGCGCCGCCAAAAGTCCAGAAGGAGCCGCGCCAACCGAATCTTTCGCATACCCACGCGGCTAAAAAACCGCTGACAATAACGCTAAGATAAACCGCTGTTTGATGCACGGAGAGAGCGATGGCGCGAGTTTCTTTGTGATATGAAGCGATAAGGCTCGTAGACGCAGGACCGTAAAAGGCCTCGGCCACAACTAGACCGACGCTATTGAAAACAATCATCCCTAGAATACTGGTCACGCACCCGGTGCAAACAGTCGCGATACTCCAGCAAAAGAGGCATGTTATAAGCAATTTGCGCTTATTGAATCGATCGCCAAAATAACCGGCTATCGGCACGATGAGAGCCATGAGAGTAAACATGACCGTTCGCGTCACATACAGCGTATTATTATTGAGATCAAAAGCGTCTTGAATCGATGTTGCAACGATCCCGTATATCGCGCGGTCGGACTGATGAAAGAAGTACGCCAGGAAAAGAAGCGCGAGAAGTTCCCAGCGATAGAAAGGCGAAACCGTTTTCAACGGTTGAGACGAAGCGTTGACGCTATTCATAACAAGCCTCTTGAAAAATAGAATAGGATACGCGGCGCCCAGGCGCGCGCCGCATAAAAGCCAAGAGGCTTATCGTCGCCTCATGGCAATAAATGACCGAACGCGTCGCGCAAATAAGCGGCGGCTGTTTCTGGAGCTATTGGATTGATGTCAATTCCGCTGCCGTGTTCGTAACCGGCTTTCTTTACAAGACTGGGGAGTATTGCCAAGCGAGGTCGAAAAACCGCGAGCGCCACAGCCATATCCGATTCCACACGGTAAGGTTGATTCGTCATAACTACATTATAATCAAGAGGCGTCAAATCAAACGGTCGATAACGACGTTTCGTTTCCTGCAACGCGAGAAGAGCGTTGCGCGCAAGCTTAGCAACCTCGCTAAGAGTCGACGCGTCGTAATCTTCGAACGCCCCGTCGAATAAGGGACAAATTTCAACCTGCAAAGGAAACCGACTCGCATAGGGGCAATAAAGCGCGAAGGAATCTGTTTTTGCGACGATTCGCAAGCCCGCCTCGATTTCCATCTCCATCAACGCCTCCCAGAAAGAGGCGCTCTCTCCATGTTCTCGACGAACGCGTTCATACCGCGCGACGCGCTTCACTTGCGCGTAGACGTCGTCGGGAATGACGACGTTGCCCGTAAGCTGACAATGCGTATGCGGCTGCGACGCGCCGGCGTTTACGCCGACATTCTTAAAGAAGAACGCATAATCGTAAAGTCCGGAAGCTCTAAACTCCTGCAAACGGCTTTGCAATAATCGAAAAGCCAGGACGATCTCCTCCTCGGACATTTCAGCCCATCCGCGGAGGTGGCGTCTTGCGTCGATCGCCACTTCATGACGCCCAACTGCGTCTATCTTCTGAAAAAACCGTTCCTTGAGAGACAAATTGCCGTCGTAGAAAAGGCGTCGAAGCTCGTCAAACCCCTTGGGATGGGTAAAGTGTTCTGGATCAATTCTAAAGGCCGGAAATTTATTCTCAATCACGCGACCAAGCCAATGAAAACCTTCCAGATTCCCATCCCGTTCGAGCGTTTTAACCGAAGATTTTTCCCCATTAGCGTCTGGGTTCTCGACAATCGCGGCGACGGTCTCCGTCGTAATTTGCTCGTTACCTGGGCAGAAAGCGCAATCTTTGCGCGGCGCTGCGTCTTGCGCCTCCGATTCAGAAACAGACGTCGGCGACTTATCGTTCCCCCCTTCTCCATTTCCTCCATTTCGATGAGAAGAGATCGATTCAGGTCTTTTTCCACGACCTTCGGCTATCAGCGTCCAACGATCAGTGAGAGGGTCGAGTCTAAAATCGGAATAATGCCCCTGAGGAACAGAGGCTCTTAAATGCGTTTTTTCTGAGTCCACTTGAGATCAACTTGGGGAGACGGTTTACGCTCCTCAGAAAATACATGGGGTTTAAATCATTAAAACGCCGACGCTAGACGTAAATTCCAGATCGACGTTTATCGTAATTCCTAAACGGGGAGCAAGACGCGCAAACGACGTTCCTCGTCTTGCTCTTCATTTCGCAATTTACCGCAAGGATCAGCGGGTAACGGTGTGGTAAACCTGACCGATACCGGGAACCTGAATCTTGAGGCGACCGTTTTCATCGGGAGTATTCCACGGCGTGCCGTCCCAATCGTAAGAGCTCGGACGATAAGACTTTTCAGACTTGATCTCTTCGTCCCAGTTCAACTTCTTACCTGTATAGCAAGCTTCGCGCGCCATGATACCCATCATCGTCGCCTTCGCCATATAATCGCCGTTGTTGATCGTGTCGATCTTACCGCGGATGGACTTGTAAAGTTCGACGTGTTCGAGGGTGTACATATCGGAATCAACGCGTTCCTGTTCGTAGATGACCTTGCCGTCGAGATCGGTGATGCGACCGCGACCAAGGATCGACGCGAAGCCCTTAGTACCGGCGAAGTACGCCTGGTTTTCGCCCCAGCAACCGTTCTGCTGACGGCAGAAGGAGTAGAAGGTCGTGCCGTTCGGATATTCAAAAACGGCGGCCATGGAGTCGTAGATATCGCCGTTGGCGGGCTGCGCGACGCGTTGCATACGCGCACCTAAGCCGTAGCAGGTCGAAGGAGCGACGTCGCCCATCGCCCACAGAGCCTTATCAAGGGTATGAACGTGCTGTTCGATGTTGAAGTCGCCAGAAAGCCACGCGTAGTTGTACCAGTTGCGAACCTGCGCCATCATTTCGGTGTCGCCTTCAGCGCGAGGACGGCTCCAAAGCTGGCTGGTGAGATAGGTCAAGCGACCGGAGGTGATTTCACCGATTTCGCCGCCGCAAACGCGTTCCATGACGTCTTTGACGTTGAGATCATAGCGCCAGCAAAGACCGGAAACGAGCGTCAAACCCTTTTCCTTAGCGATCTTGGTGGATTCCATGACGGAACGAATACCCAAAACGTCGGTAGCGACAGGCTTTTCGCAGAAAACATGCTTGCCCTGAGCGACGGCGTATTCGAGAGAGCGATAACGGAAACCGGGAGCTTCGCAAAGAAGGACGAGATCTGCGGCGTCGATCGCGTCTTTGTACGCGTCAAGACCAGCGAAGATGCGATCGCCAACGTCGATTCTGTCGCCAAAGGCGGCTTCAAGACCTTCGACGGCGCCCTTAGCCTTAGGCATGAAGGCGTCGGCGACGGCGACGATCTTGCTATTGGGGTCGGCGTTAAGGGTATTCGCGGCAGCTCCACGACCACGTCCGCCGCAGCCGATAAGCGCTACTTTAATTAGGTTGTCTTCGCCGGCGTGAACGCGAGGAAGATTAGAAGCGGAAAGAGCGGCGACGCCAATCGCGCTCGTCTTAAGGAAGTTACGACGAGAAAGACTCATTGTAAAATCTCCATTGCAAGGGGTAAAAGTTAAAGGCGCTTATCGCTACGCGCTATATTTAACTAAAAATAGACTATTCGTCAACTTTCCGTTTCGACGTCTTTTATCGCGACACGGAATGATAAACTTGTCCCAGACCCGGAACTTGAATTTTGTATCGGCCTTGTTCATCCGGAACGTTCGCGGGAATTCCGTCCGGCGTATATTCGCTCGGCCCGTAAGACTTGTCGGAGTTAAGCGCTTCGTCCCATGTTACCTTTTGGCCCGTATAACACGCCTCGCGCGACATGATTCCCATCATCGTCGCTTTCGCCATGTAATCGCCGTTATTGATCGTATCGACTTCGCCGCGGATTGATTTATACATCTCTTGATGTTCGATAAGATACATATCCGAAGCGACGTTCTTACGTTCGTAAATAACCTTGCCGTCAAGATCGGTTATGACCCCGCGCCCTAAGACGGACGACACATATCCTTTCGTTCCGGAGAACGCGGCGTTGTTTTCTCCCCACGTTCCGCTCTGATGACGGCAGTAGGAATACAACGTCGTGCCGTTGGGATACTCGAAAACAGACGCCATCGAGTCGTAGATATCTCCGTTTCCTGGCTCCGCGACGCAAACCATGCGTCCGCCAAGCCCATAGCACGTTGCAGGAGGAATGTCGTGCATCGCCCACAAGCCCTTATCGAGGGTATGGACATGTTGTTCCACGTTAAAATCGCCGGAAAGCCACGCGTGATTATACCAATTCCGAACCTGCGAAATAAGTTCCGTGTCTCCTTCAACGCGAGGACGCGGCCCGTGATTTCCTCCCATATACGTGAGTCGAGCCGACGTAATATCGCCGATCGCTCCGTCAAGGACGCGTTGCATAATATCTCTGACATTCAGGTCATATCGCCAACAAAGGCCCGACACGAGAGTCAGGCCCTTTTCTTTCGCAATCTTGGACGATTCGATCACAGAACGCAACGTCGGAGCGTCCGTCGCCACGGGCTTTTCGCAGAAAACGTGCTTTCCCTGCTCAACGGCGTAGGCAAGAGAACGGAATCGGAAACCGGGGACTTCGCACAAAAGAACGACGTCGCAGCAATCGATCACTTGCTTATAAGCGTCAAGTCCGGCAAAAATGCGCCCTTCGACGTCGACGCGATCCTCAAACTGAAGTTTAAGCCCTTCCGCCGCGCTTTGCGCCTTCGGCATGAACGCGTCGGCAACTGCGTAAAGCTTCGTATTGGGATCTGCGGACAAAGTATTGACCGCCGCCCCGTTTCCGCGACCGCCGCATCCAATCAATCCGACTTTTAACTCATTGCGTTCACCGGCGTGGACTGGGGCTAAAGTCAGCCCGGTAAAAAGAGTGCCCGCGATGGTTCGTGAATTTAAAAAAACGCGGTGACTTTCAGCGGTTTTCATCAATTAGGCTCCTAGTAATACGAAGGATTACGAAAAGGGCTTCCCCTCTCCTCACGATTTTATTTAATTTATGTACGTAATTCAATACCCTCGGAAAAATTTATATTACCATATTCTATCCGAAACAAATTCAATTCTCAACGTCTCGGAATCTTTGTTTTCGGATAACGTCGTAAGATTTCTGTAACTTTTTCACGCAGAGCGCCAGTGGTCGCGACGCCCTCGCGCCCTTCGATCGTTTCCTCGCCCTGCCAATTGCAAAAAAATCCGCCAGCCTCGTGAAGAATCGGAACCATCGGCGCGGCGTCCCAAAGTTCGAAGAAAGGATCCGTCATAATTTCAGCGCGCCCTGTCGCGACAAGATAATAACCGTAAGCGTCGCCCCACGTCCGCGTTAAACGGCATTTTTCTTCAAGCTCGTCATACGCCCCTTCCCGACCGACAAGATCAAAATCATAGCAATCCGTCGTAAGAAAAAGCGCGTCCTCTAAACGACTTACCGAAGAGACGCGCGCCGGTCGCCTCTTTCTTTCGTCGTTAAAAATTTCCCATGCGCCGAGGCCCATTCCCCCGCAAACCCCGCGTCCCAACGCCGGAAGCCAAATGACGCCGATTTGAGGCTCAAGCTTGCCGTCTGCCGCAATCTTTTGAACGCCGACGAGATTTGAATAAATCGGAACGCCGTGAACAAACGACTTGGTTCCGTCAATCGGGTCGATGACCCATTGCCAACCGGAGGAGCCGATCTTGTCGTCGAGTTCTTCTCCCAGGATCGAATCGTCCGGGAAGGCCTCCATAATCAATTTTCGCCCCAGCGCTTCGGCGCCGCGATCCGCCTTCGTAACCGGCGTGCCATCCTGCTTCTTCTCGACGTCCATGGAGTCGCTATCGAAATATTCAAGGGTCAAATTTCCCATTTGACGCGCCAAGTTTACGGCAAATTCAAAACGGTTCTTCATTGGTATTCCAGCCTTGAGCTAAAAGGATATTATAGGTTAAGTCTCTTAAAATGAGGACTATACGAAAATTTAACACAAAATAATCAAACGCCAAGATTGAAATGAAGCTCTGCATTTCTATAATTCTTGGCGACGTCTAAAATTTTATTAGACCGCTATATCATTCACTCTTCTTTGTTCGAGGTAACTTCATGCGCGACTTTTCCATGTCTCGTCGTTCTTTTCTCGTCAACAGCGCCGTCGGAGTCGCTCTAGCCTCCGCTTTACCGTCTTCTGTAAAGGGGCAAGATAAACCGAAAATTCAAGGGTTTGACGAAACCGACACGGCGATCGATCCTAACGCTAAATGGGAGCCGTTCACTGATAGAAAGCTTCGTATCGGTATCGCGGGATACGGTTTATGCCAATTCGGCGCGCAATTTGGGCTGCAAGATCATCCTAACGCCGAAGTGGTCGCCGTAACCGATTTGTTTCCGGACCGTTGCGCGGGACTTGCCAAAGCGTGTCGTTGTGAGAAAACGTACGAATCGTTGGAAGAGATGATCAAAGACGACTCTATCGAAGCGGTGTTTATCGCGACGGACGCGCCGAGCCATGCCGATCTCGCGTGCCTTGCGTTAAAGCATGGAAAGCACGTCGCTTCCGCCGTTCCGGCAATTTTTGGAGACGTTGAAGACGCTTACCGTCTGTACGAAACGGTTAAAGAAACCGGCCTCTACTACGGAATGTTTGAGACGAGCGCGTTCCACGACGACGTCTATCAGGCGCGTAAGATCTACAAAGCCGGCGGATTTGGACAAATGATTTATACCGAAGGCGAGTATTTTCACTTCGGCGTCGGCGTCCTCGAGGGGTATAAGAACTGGCGTAGAGGGCTCCCGCCTCAATGGTATCCGACTCATTCCAACGCCTACTATACCTGCGTCACGGGCAATAGTTTCACGTCCGTTTCCTGCGTTGGTCATGTGAGCAAAGAAGAGGAATATCAGCCTGGACAAAACCCTTACAACAATTACTTTGGAACGGAAACGGCGCTTTTCACGACCTCTGAGGGAGGCGCCGCGCGAATGGTCGTGAGCTGGGACTCTTGGGGCTGGGGCGGCGAAACCGGGCGTATGCGCGGCGAACTTGGCGCCTTCAACGGCGGCTACGCCGGACGCAACGAAGAGGTGAACAACATCGTCTCCAAATTGGGCGATCTTCGCAAACCGGCGTTGCCCCCGACGGTCACCCCTGGTTCTCACGGAGGCTCCCACGGTTACCTAGGCTCGAACTTTATTGAGTCGATCCTGAAAGACCGTCATCCGATCGTGAACGTGGCGGTCGCGCTTAATACGACGGTGCCCGGTATTGTCGCGCACACCTCGGCTCTCAAAGACGGCGAAACCCTCCGCATCCCGGAATTCAAGATGTGGTAAGAACAATAAAAGCGTTGTTCCAATAAAAAAAGGGTGTGATCGGCGAAAGATCGCACCCTTTTTTACCTCAAAGAGAAAGGCTACGGATTTAAAACCTTCAGGAAATGATTCTGTAGCGCGGAGTTCGCGGTCGCAAGGAGCGGTTGATTCGCCAAGTCAAAGGGTTTGCCGTTGGTATTCGTCGCGACGCCGCCCGCTTCCTGCAAAATCAGGACGCCCGCCGCAACGTCCCAAGGGTGCGCCGATTGACACGACATTCCTTCAAAACGCCCGGACGCGACGTACGCAAGATTTAACGCGGTCGAACCAGTACGACGCAGAGCTTGGCAAACGGTCACGCAGCGCTGGAAAGCAAGCGTGTCGGGAGAATCGGAACGCGCTTCGGTCTCGTAGGAAATCGCGACGAGCGCATGCGCGGGATCATCTACGGAACTCGTCGTAATTTTCGCGCCGTTAAGATACGCGCCGCATCCCTTCTCCGCCGTGTATAACTCGTTGGTATTCGGATTGTAAATCGCGGCGCAAATGATATCGTTACCGCGCGCCAAGGCGATCGACGTGCAGAAGAAAGGAACGCGATGCACGAAATTCGTCGTTCCGTCGAGAGGGTCGACAATCCACGTGTAAGGCTTGTCTACTGGAGCGGCGCTTCCACACTGACTTTCGCGAAGCATCTGTCCTGCGGGAACATTTGAAGCGAAAGCGTCCCCAAAGGAGGGAGTTTTCCCCTGAGACTCCTCGCCCAAAAAACAATGGCATGGGAAAGAATCTAACACGACTTCTTCGATCGCGCGCTGCGCTAAGACGTCCGCTTCCGTGACAAGATCCGCGCGACTCTTTTCGCGGAACCCTACTTTTCCTAACTTTTCCATTAATATGGCGCCCGCCTCATGCGCAGCTCTTACCGCCGTATCCAAAAATTCCGACATTTTAACTCTACTTCCAGAAATGATGCGTCATCAGAAGAAGAAGAAGAAGCTTGAAGCGTTAAGGAACAACGTCATTTCAATTTACGCCATTCCGCAACTGCGAGTTCATCGCACCTCTCGTTTTCTTTATGACCTGCATGTCCTTTAATCCAGTCAAACTCTACTTCATGGAGCGAGACGAGCTCATCTAGTTTTTGCCATAAATCAAGATTCTTTACCTCGGCCCAACGTCCCTTCTCTTTTCTACGCCAACCGTTTGCTTTCCATGAACTCATCCATTTGGACAGACCGTTAAGCACATACGTGCTGTCGCTCACAAGCCGTATCGTCGTCGGGCGTTTTAAAGCCGAGAGCCCTTCAACCACGGCAAGCAGTTCCATCCGGTTATTCGTCGTTTGAGGTTCTCCCCCCGAACGTTCCAATCTCTTCCCTGAAGGCGCATGATACAGCACAAAAGCCCAACCGCCTGGGCCGGGATTGCCGCTGCACGCCCCGTCTGTATACAAGATTGTCTCCGGTTCCTCATTCATATGGATCAGTCACTTCTAACAATTGGCGTTTATCGTCGACGCAAACACGCCTCGACGACTAAATTTCAAATAGAGGGGAATTTTAATTCTATCATAAAGAGAGTTGTCCGCAAGGGCGCATATCCGCAGGGAGACGTCAAGGCGTCTTGGCGGAACGACCTTCAGCTTGCTCATTTGGACGTCCCCCGCGAAAACGCATCCCATTCTCGTTTCCATTCGCGCGAGAAGATTGGGGGCGGTACGGCGTGGAAATCTCGTACTGTTGGACGTCGTCGACGGGCGCGGACGTGAAATCAATTTCATACCTCTTTTGAACAATCCCGCGCGTTTTGGCGACCAGATATTGAGTCATATGGTCGAGGTTAGGCGTCGCGCTAAGTTCGGAGAGGAGCGATACCGCCGCGCTATAATTTCCCTGCTGAGCTTCCAGCCACGATCGTCCGGCGAGCGCGAACTTTTCGACGGCTGTATCCGATTTAGTTCGTCCTACTAATTCCTGAAAGAGACGTCCGGCAGATTCGACGTCATTTTCCGAAACATAGATAAGAGCCAGTTGTCGCTTCGCGCGAACTTCCCAGTAATCTAACCCCGGAAAATACTCGTAAACGCTCTTCCACGCGTCGACTGCGCCCGTTTGTAGCGCGAACACATACTGTTCTTCAACGGTACGAAAACGTTCTACGCATAAAGGCGGTTCAGGAGGCGCGCACGAAAGCCGTTTATTGTTAAGGAAATGCAACAAACCGCCTGCAAGAAAAGAGACGACAAGTAAGACGGAAAAGAAAGCGACGCGCCGTCGATTCCAAAAGACGACTCCATCGCGCTTAACAGATTCAAGTTGATCGTACGTCGCGCGCCAATCAAGAGCCAAAAATGTCGTCGTCGCAACTCGATCATATCGTTTACGCTCTTCGTCCGTCGAAAAGAATGTTGAAACGCCGCTCTCCTCGTCCAAAACCGCTTCCTTCAAAGACGATTCAGAAGGAGAAAAAGCGTTCAGAGCCTCTCGACGCGCCGCGCGAATGTCGTTGATTAATTCGGAGAGAGACGCCGGTCTATTGGCGGCGTCCTTCTCCAACATCCGCATCACCAAGTTCCCAAGACCTTTGGGAACCTCAGGTCGAAGTTCGCGAACGGGAACGGGACGTTCATTAAGATGTTTCAAAGCGACGGCAAGAGGCGTAGCGCCGTTGAACGGAGCCCTCCCCGTCAAGAGCTGATACGCCGTAACGCCGAGCGAATAGACGTCGCTACGCGCGTCGACCGCCTGTCCTCGCGCCTGTTCGGGACTCATATAGAGAGGCGTTCCAAGCGCGACTCCGGTTCTCGTCGCATAGGCTCCCGTCATCGTGGACTCCGTCGGGCCAATCGCGCGAGCAAGTCCAAAATCGACAACGCGAATAATTCCAGCCGAGTCGACAAGAATATTCTCAGGCTTAACGTCGCGGTGAACCAGGTTGAAGTCCGACGCGCACTTCAAGGCGGCGGCGACCTGCTCTAAGACGGTGAAGGTCTGTTGAATCGACGCAGGGCCGTTCCGTCGTAAAAATTGCGCTAGGCTTACGCCGGAGATGAATTCTTGAGAAATAAACCAATAGCTTTTCGCGCTTTCGCGACGATTCTTACCCCATTTCCGCCAAGACGACGTCGCTGGGCTCTTTAATTCGCCGACTTCGTAGATACGGACGACGTTGGGATGCTCCAACTGGGCCGCTGCGCGCGCTTCATGTAAAAATCGATGAACGTAACTATCGTCCTCGGCCAACGCGTCTTTGAGGATTTTCAACGCGACGTGTCGTCCCAACGAAATTTGACGAGCAAGAAAAACGTCGGACGTCGCCCCGCCTCCAATTCGTTTCAGAATTTGATAATCGCCTAGCGTCTTCCCGCATAAATCGGTGCGATCGTCCATTGTTACCTCGTTGTGCCCGACCGTCGTCACGTTGTCTCTCTCCTTTAAGGATGAATGAGCGCGACTCGATACAAAGCGTTTTCGTAGCGAGGCGCGCCGTTCGTCTTCTTACCGAATTAAAACAACGCCAAAGACGTGTGGTTTCGCAAAATATCTTTACGATAAACTCAGAAGGTCAATTTTATAAGACCGTCTTTCGAAACAAAATAATCCTTTACGCTGAGTTCCGCCGCCCAACAACGCGTGTCGCACGTTTTGAAAGGACCGGTTCCATCCCCTCCCCCCGCGTCGTTGCGCCAAAGCCAATCGGGAGTCGGCCAGAGCGTATACGTCGGCTTAACCGCTTCATAAAAGCTGCGACGCACGCCTTGTTGGCCATGATGCGCCATTTGGCAAAAATCGCACGACAACTTGTCTCCCTGAGCCTTCAAAAGACGATCGCCGCCTTCGTATCCAAGATCGCCAAGGATCAAAATCGACTTGTCGCCGACGTCCAAACGATAAGTTATCGACGAATTATTGATCGCGTTGTTTTTGATCGACAGGTCAAAATCGTTTAAACATTCTATACGAAGCGAGCCAAATTCAAAGACCTGATTCGGCGCGGGCTTTTGAGCGGTTGGGAACTTGGCGAGCCCTGCAAAAATCGCGTCGGTTTCTTCCTTGCAATAGCTTTCGTTTTCATTGATCCAATCTTGAGGAGGGAAGTTATAGTAGAGATTCTGAATTTTCACCGAATCAGGACGATTGGTCAAAATTTCCACGAGCGCGTTGCAGTGATCGCTATGCGCGTGCGTCAAAAACCAAGCGTCGACCTTACCGCCGCATTCGCCGTTAATAAGTTCAAGAAGCTCGTCCGCATTGTGAGCCCAACCGCCGTCAAAGACGATCGTATGTCCCTCGCGGGTCTTCAGAACATACCCCATCATCTGAGAACCGGCGTCGTTGGAGAGTTGCCAAAGCGTCGCCTTGGGATCGTCCGAGTTTTGTGAAAAATTCAAAGTCTTCTTTGGATCTTTCGCAAAGCAATCGTTAGATTGGGTTGCGTCGAACGCCAGCGGAACGGCTAAGCTAGAAAGAAGAAACGTCCTACGATCCATAATAAAC
>CAKVCP010000050.1 GCA_934725735.1 uncultured Thermoguttaceae bacterium | reverse complement strand
CAAGAACGTTGCGGCGACTCTCGAAGGAAAGATTCGCTTCAACAGCCTCGTCGGAAATGAGATGAAGGTTGAAGGTCTCTATCTTGACAAGACGGAAATCGATTGGAAGTCGTATCGCGGCAAGGTCGTTCTCGTCGACTTCTGGGCGACGTGGTGCGGTCCGTGCGTCGGCGAAATTCCTAACGTCCTTACGCTTTATGAAAAGTATCATGAAGCGGGCTTCGACGTTCTCGGGTACAGCCTCGATCAGGATCTTAACGCGCTCGAAAAATTCGAAGAAGAACGTAAGCTCCCCTGGAAGACCGCGTCTCGCAAGCTCTCCATGGAAGCGAATGAAAAAGACGGAAAGAACTATGAAGATCTGACCCGTTACTACGGCGTGAACGCCATTCCGACGATGGTTTTGGTCGGCAAAGACGGCAAAGTGATCGACACGCGCGCGCGCGGCGCCCACCTCAAAGAACTCCTCGAAAAGGAATTCCCGGAAGTGAAGTGATTCCGCCGTCGGCGCTGATACCGACAAAGACCTGAATAAGATAGGGAGCGACTTGAAGTCGACTCCCTTTTCTTTTTGTAGCAGCGTCGCTACGAGACGTCGCTAATCCGCTAGTCGATCATTCGACCTCTTCCGAAAGCGTCACCGGTCCGAGAAGTCCCGACTTCTTGAGTGGAGAATCGGGCTTATACGTATTGATAGCGCACCATGTCTTGCGCTGATCCTCCGGGAGTTTCGAATCGCCGATAAGACGATTGACCCAGCAGTTGACGACGGCGATCTCGACGACGTTCTCTCCCTCTTTCAGGAAGTCCGTAACGTCGAGGCGAAGCGGAGCGGTCCAGACGCCGCCGACATACTTGCCGTTGATCGTGACTTTCGCCATTTCGGAGACGGCGCCCAGCGACAGGTAAACGCGACCTTTCGGCGCCGCGTCGAGCTTGACGCTCGTCTTATAGACCGCCGTGCCCGAGAAGTACTTGATCGCGTCGTTATCGGACGTCGACCAATCGACAAGCTTATCAAAGGGGACCGGTTCTTTCGGGCCGCGCGCGATTTCGCTTGAATCGAAGGTTACCGTCCAGTCGGAGTCGAGCGTCGCGAGGGTCTTGAGCTGGAGATCGTTCGTTTTCGCCGTTCCGCTTTCCTTCTGCGCGTCCTTTTCAAAGACGACGAAGAAGCTTTCCTGGGCGTTGAAGCTTAGCGGAATCGTCGTGCGTCCGTCTTTGACCGTCCACGCGTTGAGAGCGCGAGTTTCTCCCGTCGCGGGATACCAAATCTCAGGCTCTTTGCCGCTGACGCGGAAGGTGACGGAGACGTTCTTAAGCTCGGCGTCCGTCTGGTTCGCCAGGAAGTAAATATCGCCGTCCTTCAACGTGCGACGACCATAGACGAGAGACGTCGCGGGGTCGTATTCGCAGTCGGGTTTGAGGTCGATCATCTGGAAGGCTTCCGCGAGTGTCAAGCCCGAGGCGATCGTTCCTTTGCCGACCTTTCGGCTCTTGACGTTGACGCCGTCGACGTCGCCCCAAAGCTCGTCGGCGAGTTTTTGCACGAGTTTGTCCGCTTCAGGATAATTCTGCAAACTCGGCGAGCGAGACGGTTTCGGTCCAAGGACGAAGGCGCCTTCTTCGACAAGCGTCTTGATCTTCGCGAGAAGTTCGGGGCGCATCGTGTCAAGTTTGGGGAGGACGAGGATCTTATACTGCGTGCCGTGGGGGAGCGTGAGAAGGCCGTTCGCGTCGACGCTCGTCGTTTCGCGCAGAACTTCGCCGTTGATGAAGTCGAACTGGTATCCGCTCGGGAGCGCCGGATCGACGCTTCCCGTCATCTTCGGCGCGTCTTCCCCGATGAAATACGCGACGTCCGCGACGTTCAGACCTTGCTGAAGCATGTAGTTCGCGCGTTTAAGATAACCGACGTAGAGGTCGAGCTGGTTGAACCACGTGTTGTGACGGTTGAATTCGTTTCCGAACCACGCGTTGATACCCGGTTTGCGTTCGTCAGGCTGTTCGATGAACAGATGCAGGAGCGTGTTGTTAATACCGTCGGCGAAGAAACGATCCGTGCGCTTCTTCATATCCACTGGACTGCGTCCGAACGGGTTACCCGCGCAAGTGTTCGATTCCGCCCAAATTTGTCGCTTACCGTAGATGTGCCCGCACGAGGACGCGATGCGGTTTTCAATATCGCCGAGAGAACCTTCGCTCCAGTATTCCCCCGCTATTTCGTTCGACTGCCCGCCGTATTGCAGGAATTCGCCGGGGAAGCCCCAGTGCCCGTAACATTCGAGCCACGTGTTGCGTCCGTATTCGTTGCTGGCGTCGCGCAGACCGCCGACGTACGAATAGGCGACTTCATCCGCGATAAAGCGCCTCAAGTCCCAAAGGAAGCGATCGGAAACGTCGAGATTCGACGCGACCGCGCCGTAGAAGACGGGAAGATAAGGGGTTGGATCGTAACCGAATGACTTTTGGAATTTTTCGGCGAAGTTGTCGGTGTAGTTTTGACCGCCCATTTCGTAGCTGTCTTGGACGACCGTCGTGAAGGATTTCATATCTTCGGCGGGGAAGCGCTTGATCAGATCGAGCATATACGCGTTGAAGTGTTCGATCGCGTGTTCGCGGCTCATCTTGTCGACTTCAAGGCCTGTCGCTTCCGGAACGGCGGGGGAGTTCTTCGTTCCCGTCGGGGTCGCGCCGAAGCGTTCGACGATCCATTTTCCTTCGGGAACGTCCCAGGTCAGGACGCCGTCTTTACACTGGTCGGTGAGATCGAGGGTTTTCGCGGGATCGTAAGTTCCGACGGAGTCGTTGAGCGCGGGTTCCGATTCCTGTTTCCACTGATATTCCGTCCACATCGGGTGCGGGGTCTCGTGCATCTTGGCGAGAGTCTTGTTGAAGACCTGGCTCACGACGGGGGTCGCGAGAATGGAGACGCGCGACAAGGAGGAGTTGCGGTCGCTCTTGACGACGAGTTCGAAGTTCTTCGCGGTCGTCGCGTTGAAGCTCGCGGTGACGGGCGCGTAGGGGATGAAGCCTACGTTGAGCTCGGGGTTGTAACGGGAGATCGGGAACTCGACGAGGAGTTTCTTTTCGCCGTCGACGTCGGCGTAGAGCTGCGCGCTCGCGACAAGCGGCTGCTTGTTGAATTCGACGACCACGCCGCGCGCCGTGAAGGGATCCGCCGATTCGAGCTTAATCGACTTCGGTTCGTTACCCTTTAACGCGACGACTTGATCCGCGACGATCTTTTCCCCGTAGCCTTCGGGCGCGGGATACGCGAGAACTTTCACGTCCTGATACTGATCCTGCTCTTCGCTTTCAAAAGCGGGACGTTCGAGCTTGAGTTCGACTTTGCCGGGGCCTTGAACGAGCGTTTCGCTCTTGACGAGGTAGCGCATCGCCATGTCGTGCTTGACCCACGGCCCTCCTGATTGGCTCCAACCGGGGGAGTTGAAGATCCCCATTTCGACGCCGAGTTCGGAGCCCGTTTTGAACGCTTGGTGAATAATCGCCCACCAGTCGTCGGAGAAGAATCGGGTCGGCCCCTTGACGACGTCCTCCTGTCCGATATCGCCGATGAAGGCGCGGTCGATACCGACGGACTTCATCGCTTGAAGGTCTTTGACGACGCCTTCGCGCGAGGAGCTGCCGGAGAGCCAATACCAGTAGGCTCCGGTGCGGACTTTTCCGAACGGATCTTTAAAATCGCGTAAGAGTTCGTCGCGATCCGGCGCGGTGGGAAGCATATTCGTTTGCGGCGGCATCGGGTGCGAGAAGGTCAGATTATTCGCGCGTTCTTGAGCGCAGAGAGGCGCGCACGAAGCGGAAAGAAGAGCGATCGCGACGAGCGCGCGCTGCAAAAAGGTTCGACCTTTAGGTTTTTGCATAACAACTTACCTTTCTTTATGGGGAAGAGGCGTAAGGTTCGAACTTGGCTTGCTAAAGCTCCGGTTCAATATTTCAATTTCCCACAATGATACCAGAAACGCCGAATCGACGCCACTCTTTCAGGACGTTTTTTTTGTACCGCCTCGATTTTCTTGACGCGACTTATCGCGCTATTTATAATCTTTATTAGACTTGTGATTACGTTAGTCTCTGGACGCTTTTATTTTATGCTTCCTACGGTTGTGCGAGGAATTATATGGGTCGACGACAGGATGATTTGGAACGATATTCGGCGCCCGATTACGACGCCTATGTCTATGAACTCAGAGGACGCCAAGACGCTTCGTCGGGGGACAAGCCTTCGGAGGGAGCGCCGCCTGTTTCCGATATTCAAGAGGAACTGAGAAAACGCGCGTCGAAGCGTCTTATGTCTCTCGACGCGCTACGCGGAATCAACATGCTCTGCATCATCGGTCTCGCGTCGCTGATTACGTGTATTTGCAACATGACGCTCGAAGATTTTCGCGTTATCGGAGATCGCGCCTTCGAGTGGGCCTCCGCGTTTCGACGCGCATGGCCCGGTCCCGCCCCTGAAACGATCGCCAAACACATGACGCATGTCGAATGGAACGGCCTGTTGCATCACGACACGATCTTTCCCCTCTTCCTCTTTCTCGCGGGGGTATCCTTTCCCTTCTCCCTCTATAAACAGCGCGCAAATGGGAGAAAAACATGGCGCATCCTTCTCAAAATCCTGTGGCGCGGATTTGCTCTCGTCCTTTTGGGGATCATTTACAGCAACAAGGTGGTCTTCGATTTCGAACATATGCGCTTCATGGGAGTCTTGCAACACATCGGTCTGGCGTGGATGTTCGCCGCGTTGATCTTCTGGCCTCTCGCTGATAAAACGAAGACGTTGCTCGCCGTCGTCGCCTTCATTCTCGTCTCTTACTGGGCGCTCGTCGCGCTTGTCCCAGCGCCCGACGTCGCTTCGCGCGAAGCCTTCTCTGCTCAAGCCTTCACTCAGCGCGGAAAGGAGATGTTCAAACCTCAGACTCCATATATGACTGCGGAGCAAATCGCTCTGGTCGAGAAAGGAGCCGAAGTTTCCCTACCGAAACACAATCCGATCCTCGAAGACAATCCGCTTCCTGATTTCGCCGCGCCCGACTATCCCGAAATCGGATCCGTCGCGCATAACCTGCTCCCCGAAGGATGCGTTGTGAACTATCTCGACCGACTCCTCGTTCCCGGCAAGCTCTACCGTCAGCCGCTAAAGTGGAACGGCAAAGAGCTCAAACGCTCCGAAATTAAAGAGTACGATCCCGAGCTTTTCCGTAATTTGCGCGACCCCGAAGGACTGGCGTCGACCTGGCCCGCGATCGCCACGGCCCTCCTTGGGATGATTTTCGGCGGCGTTTTGCGACGCGAAGACTCCGTTTGCTCGAAGCTCCGTAAGGTCGCCGTCTTGCTATTGGGGGGCGTCCTTCTTCTGGCGTTCGGATGCGCGTGGAATATCGTCTTCCCGGTGAATAAGAACCTCTGGAACAGCACGTTCGTCTGCCTTGTCGGCGGATATTCCGCGATCGTTTTGGCGCTCTTCTATCTCGTGATCGACGTTTTCCGACTGCGGTGGCTAGGATTCCCCTTCGCCGTGATCGGCATGAATTCGATTACGATCTTCGTTGCGCGTCGAGTGGTCGATTTTTCGAATATGCGCGACTTCTTCTTTGCGGATTTCATCGACCGCTTCATCCCGTCGTCGCGCACGATCATTGTCGACGGCGCCGAGGTCGCGTTAGAAACCGCCGTTTTCACGCAGGCGGCGACATACCTCGCCAGCCTCGTTATTTCGTGGCTCTTCGTCTTCTGGCTCTATCGCCATAAGATCTTCATGCGCGTCTGAGCGACAAGAGACGGCTGAAAGCGCGATTGGCGCGGAGAATGGCGCGGAGAAATAAAAAACGCGTCTCGACGGGGACACGTTATTTTTATCGATTTCTTCAAAGGTCGGAAGAACGCGGCTCTTTGGCGCGGATTCGACTTCGTTCCGAAGAACCGTTTTTCCGGTTGGTTGTTTCGCTACGAAAAGCCTAAGCGCCTTGTAATGGAACAGGGGGCGACGCCGGTGAATCGCGCCGCCCCCTGCGTTGTCTTTTTATCAGAAGATCTGACCTTCGAGTCTTAGCTTTTCTTTAGGGGGAAACTCTTTATCGAATTCTTCCGCTTCTTTTTCGTCCACAAAGTAGCATTGGGGCGGAGCGTACTCGCCTGCAACGCCGTCAAGATATCCTTTCTCCAACTCTTTGCAGAGGAAGAACGACGCGTCGGCGCCCTCGGGGAGTCCGCGGTACCGGACGCCGAATTTGCTCGCGTAATCAAAGCCGCTTTTGCCGTAGAAATCAATATTCCCCTCAAAGCAAAGCGCTTTGACTCCAAATTCTTTAGCGCGTTCTAAAGTATAATCGAGCAGGAATTTGCCGTAACCCTGGCGCTTCAATTCCGGCGCTATGCAAATCGGGCCCATTGCGGAAATGGGAATCTCCCTGCCGTCGTCCGCCTTGATAACCGCTCGCACAAACACATTTTGCCCGATGATTTTCCCGTCCTTTTCCAAAACGAAATTTAATTCACGAATGAAGTCGGGATTATTTCTCATCTGATTCAGAACAAAATGCTCAAGGCAGCCGGGACGATAGACATTCCAAAATGCTTCTCTTACTAAATTCTCAACCTCTCGTTCTTCTTCTTTTCTTTCTAAGCGAATTATAACGTCGTTTTTATTCATTGTTTTTCCTTCAGAGCGTCTATCGCAAAGGGGTAAGTTTGCTGAGAATCTGTCTTTACGCGACTTTTAGCCAACGCGCGATCGAGCTCCTAACGCATGATTCTTTTCTTTAAAAAGTCAATATTTCTAATCAAACCTTACGGCGTATTATCTGCGTTTATACAAAATCAATTCAGGATTCGCGCCGTTTTCGCCGTAGGCGCAGATAAGGATAAAGTTTTCTCTCGCGAGTACGCCGAAGCAGGTTTTCCCGCTCTCGTCCAACAGGTTTTTCACCTGCGCGCCGAGATACGCTTCGTCGTCGCGTAAAAACTTGACCGTCTCGCCGCTGGGGAGCGGATATTCCAAACTGACAAAGTTGCCCACGAACGGATACAACTCCGCGACCTCTTCCATTCCGGCGATATGCAAGGCGTTGATTTCATCGATCAAGCTTTTTTTGAAAGTTTGATATTTTTCCATACCCTCGGTAAGTATGTATTTGGCAATATTACACTCCTTCCCGAAAGGACAGCCGTTTGTTTGCGCGCAGCCGGGGCAGACTTTTTTGGAGGGACATTCTGCGCAGTTCGAGCCGCAGAGAGCTTCTTTCATTATTTTCTCCGATGCAAGACATAAACGTAGGGTGCGGACGAGGCAAAAGCGACTCCCAATTCCTTGCGGTCAGCGCCTGCGCCCCTTTTTAGAAAAAACGCCGAGGGCGGCTTGGCGATTGGTTGCTCGGAAAGTTGGTTTTTGAGGGCGTCGCTCTCATCCTATCTGCGACGGTCATTACAGTATACGCGTCTCTCTAAGGAAAATCAACAGGATTCAAGATTCATAAAATAGAGGTAATTTTCGACTTGACCGCATGGGGAACGCAAGCGAATCATCATGAGAAGGATCAAGGGACGATTGTCGTTCTGCGCGACGTTGGGTTGGGTTACGTCTTTGCCGCGCCTCTTCCCATGATATGCAAAACAAAAGGATATGCGTCCGTGAAGGCGCATATCCTTGTTGTCGTCATTGCTCTGCGCAACCCTTGGGCGGGGATCGCCATAACCCTTCTTTCGTAAAACCCGGCGTTATGGACGACTACCCGAAGGGGCGGCGCTTATCTTTCGTTGGCTTCGATCAAGCGTTGAGCCATTTCTCGTAATTCGGATCGACCCATGAGACGTCGCCGAGGAGTTCGCCGAGGGGATCGATATCGGTCTGCGAGAAGCCCAGATGGCTGTGACGGCGCCATCCTTCCGCGTATTGATAATGTTCGGAGAGTTTGCCCACGAGCGCGGAGTTTTCGCGCATCGATTCGATATACGCGCAGTATCCTTGGGAAGCGTCGAGCCACGCGCCTTGGCTGACGTGACACGCGAGCATCGCGGCTTTTCGATCGATGGCGGACGTAATGTCGACGTAGCGTTCGGAGCGCACGACTTTGCGGAGAATATCGCGACTTCCGTGCGGCGCGGCGTGATAGACCGCGACGTCTTTGAAGGTCGCGGGGGTCGGAGGATCGACGGGCGCGTTGGGCATGCACTTGCAGAACGTGGCGGTATAGACGAGACGCACCGCGTTTTGGTGATCTTCCATGTAGTCGGAGGGGGATTGGCATAGGACGATATCGGGGTCGACTTCGCGGATCGTCGCGCAGAGGCGCATCAGCGTTTTGCGATCGTAATAGACGTCGAGGTCGTCGACGAGGGATTCGTGATAATGGGCGCCGAGGAGTTCCGCCGCCGCGCGCGCTTCGTCACGGCGCGTCAGGATCGTCTCTTCGCGACGCATTGTCGCCGAGCCCCACGAACCGTTCGCTATCGTCATGTAGTGAATTTCATGACCGCGATCCTTTAAAAGGAGGAGCGTTCCTGCGATGGTGAACTCAATATCGTCCGGATGACAACCGATGGCGAAAACAATCTTTTTTTCGTGACTCATGACGAGCGCCTTTTGATTGGGGGAGTAGAGGGAGAATAAAGAAACGCGTCGACCGTCTATCCTAGAATGAGACTGTCGACGCGGCTATACTAGCGTTAGCGATTCGGGAAATCGGAGTCGACCGCGTACTGCTCATGCGGATCATAGGGACAGAAGAGGGTCGAGATCTTTTTCGAGAGCTTGACGATGAAAATCTTCTGAAACTCCGTTTCGTCGTAGTCGGAGATCGGGACGGGCGTCGGAGGATAGACGTACTCGGGCATCGACTCGCGCACGACCGTCTCTTGTTTGTTGACGTCGACGAGACGAACGAGAACTTTGGACGAGCCCTGATAGAATTGCGTCGAGTGGTGCGTCTCGAAGGAGTCGATCTCAACCCCGATGACGTAATCCGCGCCGAGCTTGGCGCCCATCTTTTCGAAACTTAGCGAGTTGAATTCTTCTTCCTCAAAGACTTCTTCGACCTCGGAGAAGGGAATCCATTCGAGCTTCTTTTTCTTCTTATTTTTAATATTGTTTGAAACGACGTACGTTATCCCCGTAGAAAGGTCGGCGTTCGGATTTGCGCTTCCGAAAAGATTGAGATTCGAGCGGCAGATTACGACCATCTTCGAACCCTTAGGAATATCGCTCACTTCGTCTTGATAAACGGCGGGAGAATCCGTGCCGTAGATCAGGTAGTAAGGCATCATCAACGCGCCGGCGCAACCCGTCGCGCTCGCAAGCGTCAACGACGAGAACGCGCTAAGAATAAACGCTAAAAGTAATTTTCGTCGAGTCGTCATAGTTCCGTCCATGTATTTTACTGAGCGCCAACGATCGTCGTCCGTGACGATCTAACGTCTACTGTCATTTTCGGCAAAAGAAGTTCAATACGTTAGAAAAATCCGCAAAATCAGAAAAGAACGTTGCGCTTAGCAAAGCGAAATGTCAGAGAGAGCGCCCCAGAAGGAGATCAGCGTATCTATCCGCGCTGAGGGCGCCGGCGTATCGAGAGGCGAGATTCGAGATCATGAGATTGACGCGCACGACTTGATCGATGAAGAGGAGCGCGGATTCGCGTTTTTTTTCGAGACTCGTGAGGTAAAGGTCTTCGTCTTGGGCTCCTGCGGACTGCGCGTCGACGTTAAGAAGCGCGCCAGGCGCCGGGAGACGTCCGGCGTACGTTAAAAGTTCCTGAAGTTCCCCGACGAGTCGATCCGCGTTATCGTCCTGACCCTTCAAGCGTTCCAAAAGAGCGTGTTCGTTCCCCGCGAAGGGATAGGACGCGGCGAGGGGATACGCTCCGTCGTCGAGCGAAACGCCCATGAGGCGCATGAGTTCCGTCTGAAAGAGTCGCGCGACGGACTTCGCTTCCGCGACGCGCGCCTGTTCTTCTAGCGCCGACGCGAGACTTGCGCGAGACGAAAATTTTTGGTTCAATCGAACGTAATTCCTGAAGACGATCTCTTCCACGCGAAGACGCGCTTGCGCTCCCTGAAGGCGCCAGTAGGCGTTCGACGTCTCCACGCGCGACGCGTAGGCGGAATCCGCGCGATTCAGCGCTTCGTGGAGCGTGTAAAGTCGTTCGTAAAGGGCGTCCGCGTCGTTTGAGGACTGACGCGCTTCGATCGTGAAAAGCGCCTGCGTAAGATTAGCCGCGGCGTCTTGAGTCGGCGCCTTTCCTTGCGACGGCGCGGGGGGCGCGGCTGGTTCTTGACCGCGGATTACGTAGTCGTCGGAGGATGAAAAGGCGACGTTAGAAGAAGTCGCGGACGCGTTGTCGGAAGGCGTCGTCTCCCCTTTGGTCGGTTCAGGCGCGGAAGAGGAATCCGCCGGAGCCGGAGCAGGGGAGCCGGAAGGGGTAGGCGCGGGCGCTGGCTCGACGGGAGCGGAAGGAACATCGGACGCCGCCGAGGGGAGAGGCGCGGGGGGAGCGTCTGCGGTCGGCGCCGCTTCTTCATGCCCGACTTGTTTGACGGCGTTGAAGTTGGACGCGGCGGAAGAGGAAGCGGAGACGTCGGATAAATCAAGCGGGTCGCCGGAGGACGGCGCGCTCGGAGGCGTCGGCGGATTTTGACCCTGGGGCGGCTCTTGGCCCTGCGGCGGTCTTTGAGCCTGAGGGGGCTGCTGATTCTGCTGCCCTTGTTGCGCCTGTCGACCTTGCGCGGCGGCGTTCGTCGCGCCGCTTGACGGCTTCTGGTTGATCGTCGCGAGGAACGCGGGGCCGACGACGTTCGACGGCGTCGTTTGAATCGCGTAGGAGGCGATCGCCTGGTTGTACTGCACCGCGCTTTCAATGACCTTCTTCATCGCTTCGAGATATCGGTCGAGCGTTCCGAGGAGCGCCGAAGGGCTGGCTCCGGAAGACTGGAAGAGCGCGACGAGTACTTCAAATTCGCGCGCCGCTTGACCCGCGCGCGCTTGGAGCGTTTGATAGAGGAGCGGCAATAACGAATTGAGACGCGCGGCCTCTGCGGAAGCGCCGCGGGTCTGAGCGATTTCTTCGTAGCGCGTTTCAAAGACGTCCGTAGAGGGAAGCGTCGAGGGAAGATAGAGCGCCGCGTTCGTCGCCGCTCCCCCCTTTGCCGCCGCGCGCGCTTGAGCCGCTTGGCGACCTTGGTTAGAACTGAAGGACGCGTCGAAACGGCGTTGACTCTGCGTGAGATCCAAACGCGCCAACTCGCGACGGTGCGCCGCTATCTCGCGCGCCGACGACGCCAGCTGCGCCGCCTCGCCTTGACCGCTTCCTTGCTTTTCGATCGCCGCCGCACATTCGCCCGCGTAGACTTCTATCTGTACGCAAAGGTTGTAATACGCGTTCTTTCCCGCCAGATCCCAATAAGCGAGCAAACGTCGATAGCGCTCGCTAGGAGAATAAACGCCGTAGAGGAGCCTGTCGAGCGTCAACGCCTCGCCGGGTAGAGCTTTCGACGGCTGAGCGACAAAGAACGGCGCGATCTGTTTCTTCGCCTCGTCGTCTTTCTTTGAGACGGTCGTCGGCGCGTTCGCGTCCTGTGCCGCGCCCCCTCCTGGTTGTCCCGGTTGCGCAAAAGAAGAAACGCACGGAATGAATGAAAGGACGCAAAGCCAGGAAGTAATGCGCGCAAAACGCGCAAAGGTCGAGTGAGTCGACAAAGCGATCTTCATTATTGTGCTCCTTCCGGATATCGATGCGTACGTATGGAAAGCGCTAGATTATCGCGGCAAGAACAGAGGTCTGTCAATTCCGACTCCGCGCATTTTCCCCCCCCCTTAGATTATATCCCTTTCAATTTACGAAAGAATAGTTTTTCTAATCTCTTTTTCGACTTTTGCCTTTTTTAAAAATTTTTTTGAGTTTTAACATATGAAATATTCCGTATTTATGTATTATAACGACTACGCGCGTCAAGAAATCGCGCTCACCCTGAATTCAAGAACGGACGAGGTTGCCTCAAGGAGAATATTATGAACGACGCTGAGAAAGAAGCGCAAACGCCTGAGCGCGCTAAGAGAAAACCGATGAAATTCTTATGGCGCGTTCTTAATGTTGCGGCGCTCGCGATTCTTATTGCGGCTGGCTTTGTCGGGTATCGTCTATACCGATTGGGCTCGGCGCCGATCGATGTGAAAAACGCCACAAAAACGGAGGCTATTAGTTGGTTAGCGCTTCGCGATTTTAGCGAGGAGTCACCCGAGACCCGCGCCGACCTCGTCAATTTCTACCTCGATAAATTTTCGGACAAAGAAGAGATTCAAGAGGCGACTCAAGAAGAGACGGAGAAGGAGTTTGTTCTTTCCCCGAAACTTAAAAATATCGCCCACGCGTTGTTGCTCGATTCCGACAATGAAACGATCCGTTGGGAAGAAGAGCGCGAGCGTCCTTCCTACTTCAGAATCGATTACGTCGTTAAGCGCGAGTCCGACGCCGATTCGATCTACGTTTTATCGACCGACGTCAAGCCGACCGCGTCTCTTCTAGCGCGCCGGCAGGAAGCGATCGCCGCCGCGAAGAACCAGAATCGAAAGCTCTCGAATTTCGAAAAGAATATTCAAACGCTTCTCCTTCAATGCTTCCTCGAATATGGAAAGACGTACGACGCCACTTCCGACGAGGAGAAGGGAAGGACGCTCGAAATCCTCGCCGATCGCGTTCTAGAGTTGCAAGCCGTTTACGTCAAGCTTCGCGCGGCGGGTGGCGCTAAGACCCAGACCCGCGCCGAGTTGCTCCGCTCCTTCGAAAAAGTCTGCGAAGGATGGTACGCCTTCGCGACCCCGGAAGAGCTTGCCTGCGGATTGTGGTTCAAAGACGTCGTCGTCTCCGTGATCGTCGCGCGAGAATTCGGGATGAAAAACGTCTATCCCCCGAAACTTCCCGTCGTCTCCGCCGATCCCGAGAGCGGCGCGTCCGCGTCGGGCGTGTGGCAGACCTTGCAAGGCTTTGCGGAAAAGGCGCTCCAATGGGCGATTCCGGCTCAGAGCGAGCAAGAATAAAAGAATTTCAAAAGAACTGAGAGCGTCAAGATTTCAGTTCTTTTTTTGCGCTCCCTCTCCGTCACTCGGGGAAGGTGCATGAAAAAACCCGAAGCGGTTGAAGGCTTCGGGTTTTCTTTATTACTGACGCGACCAATCGGTCGTTATCTCATATCTCAGCGAGCGAGGAGCTGGCGCAAAACGGTTTGCAAGACGCCGCCGTTGAGGTAGTATTCGAGTTCCACCTTCGCGTCGATACGCGCGCGCGCTTTGAAGACCGTCTTCTTCCCCGCCGTTTCGGGCTCCGTCGACGTCGCTGTGATTTCGAGGACGCCGCGAGGGGTGAAATCGCGATCGATCGTCGGAATATCAAAAATTTCCGTTCCGGTCAAACCGAGGGACTTCCAGCTTTCTCCGTCGACGAATTCGAGAGGAAGAACCCCCATCCCGACGAGATTGCCGCGGTGAATTCGTTCGAAGCTCGTCGCGAGAACCGCGCGAACGCCGAGGAGCGTCGTTCCCTTCGCCGCCCAGTCGCGGCTGCTCCCCGTGCCGTATTCCGCGCCCGCGAGAACGACGAGGGGCGTTTGCGTCTCGCGATACTTCACCGCGGCGTCGTAGACGCTCACGACGGGGCCGTCGTTCGCCGTCTGACCGAGGTACTTCGTCACGCCTCCTTCGGTTCCGGGCGCGAGAAGGTTGCGAATACGGATATTCGCGAAGGTGCCGCGCGTCATGACGCGGTCGTTGCCGCGACGCGAGCCGTAGCTGTTGAAATCGCGCTGCGCGACTCCCGCGTTCGTCAAGAAGAGACCGGCGGGGGAGTCCGCTTTGATCGCGCCTGCGGGGGAAATGTGGTCCGTCGTGACGGAGTCGCCGAGTTTGAGGAGCGCGCGCGCGCCGACAATCGGCGCAAGGGGCTGCGCTTCGCGCGTCATTTCCGCGAGGAACGGCGGCTCTTGAATATACGTGCTCGATTCGTCCCAGTCGTAAAGTTCGCTTTCTTTCGTGGGGATCGCGTTCCAAAGAGGATTGGAGTTCGCGACGCCCGCGTAGTTGGCGGCGTACGTCTTGCCGTCGAGCGCGTCTTTCGCGATCGCGTCGATTTCTTCGTTCGAGGGGAAGATTTCGGAGAGCATGACGGGGCGTCCGTCCTTATCGTAGCCGACGGGTTCGGTCGTCATGTCGATATCGGTCGTCCCCGCGAGCGCGAAGGCGACGACGAGGGGAGGGCTGGCGAGGTAGTTCGCTTTGACGAGAGGATTGACGCGACCTTCGAAGTTGCGGTTGCCGCTCAGAACCGCCGAGGCGACGAGATCGTTCTCGACGACCGCCTTCGCAACCGGCGCCGGAAGGGGGCCGCTATTGCCGATGCAGGTGAGGCAACCGAACCCGACGACGTTGAAACCAAGCGCTTCGAGAGGCGCGAGGAGATCCGCCTTTTTAAGATAGTCGACGACGACGCGAGAGCCCGGTCCGAAGCTCGTCTTGACGTACGGCTTCGGTTGCAGACCGCGTTCGACCGCCTTCTTCGCGAGGAGACCCGCCGCGATCATGAGGCGCGGCGCGCTCGTGTTCGTGCAGCTCGTGATCGACGCGACGACTACCGCCCCCTGACCGATTTCGTTCGTTCCGCTCTTGGGAAGGCGCGGAGATTCGGGGCAGTCGGAGCCGTTCCAAACGACGGTCGCCTTTTTCGCGCATTCTTCGTCGGAGAGCGCGAATCCGCGTTCCTGAAGAGGCGCGCGAAGCGATTTCTGGAACGCCGCCTTCATATCGCGCAGCGCGATGCGATCTTGAGGACGTTTCGGGCCCGCGAGAGACGGTTCGACCGTCGCAAGATCAAGGGTGAGTATCTTCGTGTACGCGGGGGTCGGAGCGTCTTGCGCGCGGAAGAGACCTTGCGCCTTCGCGTAAGCTTCGACAAGCGCGATTTGCGATTCCTCGCGACCCGTCGCGCGCATGAATTCGAGCGTCTTTTCGTCGATCGGGAAGAAGCCCGTCGTCGCGCCGTATTCGGGCCCCATGTTGGCGAGAACCGCGCGATCCGCGACGTCAAGTTGCGTCGCCCCGTCTCCGAAGTATTCGACAAACTTGCCGACGACGCCTTCCTTGCGCAGCGCCTGAACGATCGTCAGCGCAAGATCCGTCCCCGTCACGCCTGCGGAGAGACGACCCTTGAGC
>CAKVCP010000049.1 GCA_934725735.1 uncultured Thermoguttaceae bacterium | reverse complement strand
GGTCAACGCGGCGTCGACGTCCGCGTCGCATCCTAAATCGGCGAAGAAAGCCGCCGACTCTATCGCGGAGCGTTCCTCATCTTCCGCAGGGCGAGCCGCTTCGCGCCAAACGCGTTCGTCTTCGGAATCGGATAAGAAAGGACGCGCCGTTGATTCGTCGACGTTCCAACGCGCCAACCCCTGCAAAACGACGCGATTTTTCGAGCGATAATCGGCGTCGGACGCACTCCCCAGCCATTCCTTCGCCATCCGCGTTAAACGCGCGTCGCGGTCGCGTCGCGCCGTTGACAACGAAGACGCGAGCGCGTCGGCGTCGACGGACGTTTCCGTAGAAAGAAGGGGCTGCGAAGAGAGGGAAGTATTCGTTGAAAAACGCGCGAGAGAACGTTCGCGCGCGACGTCGGAAAGGCGAGATCGCGTCGAGGCAGAATCGAGCAGAGCGCTTCCCAGGGCGCAGAAGAGGGACGTCGCGATCAAAAGGAACGCGACGTTTCGAAAGCGCGACGCGTAAGACGGCGACGACTTACCTTCTCGACTCGTCATGGAGCCGACCTCCTGCGAATAAGGGTCGAATTTGAAAAAAAAGGCCCGCGCTACTGGAAACGCGACATAGAACAATTATACTTGTAACCAATCAACAGTAAAGTGGACGGTCTTTCTCCCTCGTTCTCTTTGTCGCAACTGAGGAATAAAATATGAAACTTCAAAACATCATCGACTTTATGGAAAAAATCTGCCCTCCAATTCTTGCTGAAGATTGGGACAACGTCGGGCTTCTCCTTGGTTCGCGCCAGAAAAAAGTCGACAAGATTTTGACGTGCCTTACGATCGACAAAGCGGTCGTCGACGAAGCGATCGCCGAGGGCGTCGACTGCATTGTTTCCCATCATCCGTTTCCGTTTCATTCGGCGAAAAAATGGACGACGGACACGACGGACGGAACGCTTCTTCTAAAACTCGTCGGAGCGCAAATTTCCGTATATAGCCCTCATACGGCGCACGATTCCGCGTTCTTCGGCGTGAATAGACAGCTTGCGGAAGGACTTTGCCTCGTCGACGTGAAACCGCTCTACGAGGGGAAACTTCCCGCGACGCGCGAGATGCTCGCGGGACTCGACGCCGAGGAAGAAGAATATCTTGCCGGAACGATTAAGGCGGGAGAGGCGCAGTTGGGGACGGGGCGCATCGGTCGTCTTTCGGAGCCTAAGAAGTTTTCTGAGTTCATCGCGCAAATTAAAGATATGCTCCAGATCGAAGGCGCGCTGGCGGTCGGTCCCGACGATCGTTTGATTAAGACGGTCGCAATCGGCTGCGGCGCGGCGGACGACTTTATAGGAGAGGCGGCGCGTAGAGGAGCGGACGCGATTCTGTTGGGGGAAGCGCGTTTTCACGCCTGCTTGGAGGCGCGCGCGCAGAATATTTGCGCGGTTCTCGCGGGGCACTATTCAACGGAACGTTTTTCGATGGTGATTCTGGCGGAACGTCTCAAAAAGGAATTTCCCTCGCTTACAGTGAAGGCAAGCGCCAAAGAAAGCGACCCCATACGAATAGTGTGAGACGAAATTTAGCAAACTAGATAAGACGCGCAGTTTCGGAAATATGGGTAATATTAAAAATAATAAAAAAAACAAAAATCCGGAGTTCGCGCGGGCTGGTAGGCCTTGTCGACAAAAGTCGCGCGTCTATAATGAAGGCAAAATTAAAGAGAATTTAGCGCGGCGAGAGGTTGTCGTCAGACGCGTTCGTCTGGCGACGTCGATCGCTTCCTGAGATGGAACGCGCACTCCATATTATAGCGCGTTAAACGCGTATTCCTTAACAGTTTATTGACTCCAGAGGAGAATAACAGTGGCTATTGTCAATGTTGGTATTAATGGTTTCGGTCGTATCGGTCGTATCGTCTTCCGTCAGATGGCCAAGGCTCCTGAAAAGTACAACGTCGTCGGTATCAACGACTTAACCGACACGAAGACCCTCGCGATCCTTCTCAAGTATGACTCCTCTCAGGGTCGCTTCGAAGGTACCGTCGATTATGACGAAGAAAACTTGATCGTCAACGGCAAGAAGATCCCCGTCACCAAAGAGATGAAGCCCTCCAATATTCCGTGGGGTAAGCTCGGCGCTGACATCGTCCTCGAAAGCACCGGTTTCTTCACCGGCGCCTCCACCGAAGACAAAGAAGGTTATGACAGCCACATCAAGGCTGGCGCGAAGAAAGTCGTCATCTCCGCTCCTACGAAGGACGGCCCCGCGACCACGATCGTTCTCGGCGTCAACGACGAAGAACTCACCGCCGACAAGCAGTTCGTCTCCAACGCTTCCTGCACGACCAACTGCCTCGCGCCGGTCGCTAAGGTTCTTAACGACAACTTCGGTATCGTCAAGGGCTTCATGACCACGGTTCACTCCTACACGAACGACCAAGTCACGCTCGACAAGCCTTACAAGAACATCTATCGCGGTCGCGCCGCTGGCGTCAACATCATCCCGACCACAACGGGCGCCGCTAAGGCCGTCGGTCTCGTCATTCCTTCCGTCAAGGGCAAGCTCACCGGTATCTCCCTCCGCGTCCCGACCCCGACCGGATCCATCGTCGACCTCGTCGCCGTCACCGAAAAGAACATCACCGTTGACGCCGTCAACGCCGCCGTCAAGGCCGCCGCTCAGACCGAACGCTTCCAGGGCATCCTCGATTACTGCGAAGATCCGATCGTCCTCGCCGACGTCGTCGGTCAGACCTACAGCTCCATCTTCGTTCCTGAATGGACCATGGTCATTGGCGACAACCTCGTCAAGATCCTCTCTTGGTACGACAACGAAAAGGGTTACAGCACCCGCGCCGCCGACCTCATTTATCGCATGGGCAACATGTGATTTGCCGCGGCCTTGCGCCGCTAGGAGTCTAAGTTATTAGACCCCTTGGTATACTGGGAGTCTCTTGCCTAAATAGGCCTGTTGACTCCCTTTTTTTATCCATACTCTTGTTGCTTCCTACTTAATCGTCATGTCGCCTGATTTTGATATTTTACGCAACGCCTATATCCTCACCGCCGTCGCAAGCGTGACGTTTGGCGTTATCGGGTCTTTCGTCGTTGCGCGACGCATTGGATACTTAACGGGATCGATCGCTCATAGCGCGTTTGGCGGCGTCGGCGTCGGTTTGTGGTTTAAACAATGCGTCGAAACGGGCGCGCTAGGCGTCATGGGGATAGCCGCGCTCTTTACTTCTACCGAAAAAGACGCGCTTAATCTATGCGAAAAATGGAGCGGTTTCATCGATCCAGTTCTTTCCGCCCTTCTCTTCTCAATTCTCGCCGCGCTACTCGTCGACTGGGTGCGGCGAAACGCTCAGGAACGCGAAGAAACCATTCTCGGGGCAATCTGGGCGATCGGAGCCGCCGCAGGACTTCATTTTCTCGAACAAGTTTAGGGGTATGTTTCGGCGACGACTTACCTTTTCGGCGACGTCCTCCTCGTTTCATCTCTCGACGTCAATTTAACTTTTATTCTCAGCGCCGTTATTCTTCTACTCATTCTCTTCAATTTTAAAAAACTCGAAGCCGTATGTTTTGACGAAGAATACGCCGAGTTAAGGGGAGTGAACGTACGCGCTCAGAATAGACTTCTTCTAGTCCTCACCGCCGCTACGGTCGTCCTTCTCATGCGCGTTGTCGGAATGGCGCTAATCGTCGCGCTACTCACCCTTCCCGCCGCCGCCGTTTGCCGTTTTACCAAGCGATTAGGCTCGACGATTATCGGTTCTATCGTCGTCTGTTTTCTCGGTTCATGGCTCGGAATTTGGTTAAGCTACCTTTTGAACTGTTCAACAGGGCCGACGATCATTCTTGTAGTCGCCCTCTTTTACGTCGCGGCGCTTGCGCTTCAGAAACTTTTACAAGCGCTTCAAAGATTGCGGCGTTCGTAATATCCATAGCCAAGAAAAAACCATAATCAAGAAAATCGAAAGACGCGTCTTTTGGGACGCGTCTTTATATTTCTATTCGCTACTTAGCGCGCAGCTAAAAAAGCGAGCTCATTAACGAGTATCGTTAAATTATACTCATTCAGCGGCAGGAGCTTCGGCGGCGGCGTCAGCGGCAGCAGGAGCTTCAGCGCCGGCGGCAGCGGCGGCGTCAGCGGCAGCAGGAGCTTCAGCGCCGGCGGCAGCGGCGTCAGTAGCGGTAGCTTCAGCTTCAGGAGCGGCGGGAGCGTCGGTAGAAGCGGGCTTGCAACCAAGGGAAAGACCAGCGGCGCAAACGAGCGCGAGAGTCAGAGCAAAGAACTTTTTCATAGTAACTTCCTTTAAAAGTGTTGAAACTAGACGTGAAACGCCGTAGATACGGCTCGGCGTACGCCAAATGTCTGCGATAATCCTACCCCTAAAAGCGTATTTTCGCAAGGGTATAGAACGTAAAAAGACTAAAAAACGCGGGAATTTATCAAAAAAAACGCTATAAAACTAAGCTCTTTAATAAATTACCGCGTTTATTAAATAATTGTTCGTTAATCGAGGAACGAGTCGACGTTTCGTCCCGCTTCGCTCGATCTAATCAGAGAGTGTGGATCTTGATATTGCGATAAACGACGGGTTCGTTGCCGTGAAGCCCCTGGATACCGATGAAACCGGCGTTTTCAGTCTCGCTCGGAGCTTTGTTGATGAGCCACGGATAAGGCTTGGAACCGTCGGGATTCTCGTCGGCCTTGGTCCACTTGCTCTTGTCCCAGTAGGTGATAAGCTGATCGTTCAAGACGACGGCGACGACGTTATTGATCGACGCGACGGTCATGTGGTTCCATTCGCCCGGCGCTTTGATAACGTTGAATTCAGGAGCGCAACGGCCATAGATGGCGCCGCAATCGCTCATGTCGACGTCGCGACCGAAGGAGTCGAAGACCTGAACTTCGAAGGAGTTAGGAATCCAGTTCTCTTTTTCAGTCGCCTGGATAATGATACCGGAGTTCGCTTTTTCGGTCGTCTTAAATTCGAGGTCGAGAACAAAGTTTTCATACTTGCCCTTCGCCCAAATGACGGAGTCTTTATTCGCGCTCAAAACGCCGTCGTCGTTCAACGACCAAACGGAGGAATCATATTCAGCGTCTTCGAGCTTATCGCCAAAGAGGGACTTCCAGCCTTCTTTCGTCGTGTCGGCGTTCGTAATCGGGGAGATTACCGCGTTGCGAATACGCATCGGGGAATTGCCATGGAGACCCTGGAATCCGATGTATCCGTAGGGCTCGAAGCTCGCGAGAGTACGACCCTGGAATTTGCCTTCGATATCGGTTCCGGCAGGGCTTTTCTTCGCGTCGGTCCATTCGGCGGTGTCAATTTCGTTGATCTTTTCGCCGTTGAGGATGACGGTGATCTTGCGACCTTTACCGACGACGACCATCTTGTTCCATTCGCCCGGTTTCTTCGTGACGTTCTTGGAAGGAGCCTGGAAACCGTAGAAAGAACCGCAGGAGTGATAGTCGGGAGTACTTCCGAAGTCGTCGAGAAGTTGGATTTCGATCGTGTTCGGGATCCAATTGTCCTTATCGGAAGATTGAATCAAGAAACCGCCGTTCGTATGTTCCGAAAGATTGAACTCAAAAGAACAAACGAACGCGGAATACTTTTGTTTCGTCCAAATGACGGCGTCTTTATTGGCGCAAAGTTCTTTCTGATCGTTGAAATACCAAACGCCTTCCGGGAAATCCCCTTCTTCTAAATTTTCACCAAAGAGAGGACGAGCAGATTCCGGCCCCATCGCGGCGCATTTCGCAGGGCATTGAGAATTTTCGTCAGCGCGGGTCGCCTGGCCGACAAAAAGGCCGCTCATGACGACGGCGGCGCAGAGGGATACCATCGAAAGTTTCATATTCAATCCTTTCAAATTACCATATAAAAAACGCCGCATCAAGTACTATCAACGTTGCGGCGCATCTCAAAATCACACGTATTATATCAGAAAAAAAGGATAAGCGTTACACAAAAGGAAGCAAAAACCACTAATTATTCTATTTTTCTTAGTTCGCTCTATTTTAGCGCGCTTTTTTGGATAAACTGCGCTATCTTAAATCCTGTTGAACTCAAAGGATAATCCAACAACGCGGAAATCGGAACCCAGCGCCATTCTTTCGCAAGAGGTTTTCCCAACTCTTTTTTCGTCGGCTCGGACGCTTGAAAAAGCTCCGGCGCCGAGGGAAGAATCCTCTCGACGTCTTCAAAGAGACCTCGTTGAACCGGCGCGGCGACAGAAGGGGACGCATTCTGTAAACGGCATAAGGAAAGTTCGATACGATAACGGGTTACGGAATGTCGAAAAAGCGTCAGGCGCGCGCCTGGACGATACTGCGCGGGGAGCGCTCCGATTTCCTCCTCCAAAAAGAGGGAAAGGCGGTCGGACAATTCCGGATCATTCCTCCAACGTTCCCCTTCTTTGAAGGCCGGATCGATAACCTCAAAGCGCGGAAAATCCCAAAGTCCCGCCCACAAAGCGTATTCAGGGCGTCGAATTAACAAAATGTCGTCCGGAGCGGCGTCTTTCATCGCGTCGGGGGACGCTACGTCCGCCCTAGAAATCCAAAGAGCGACGTCGACTCGCGGCATGATCGGCGCCCGTTTTTTGAGAAGAGGAATCCGGTCTTGAACTCCTAACTCATTCGCGCCGCACCAATTCGCCAAAGGACATTCCAGGCATTGCGGGTTCGACGGCTGACACACAAGTCGTCCTAAATCGGTTAGCGCCGCGTTGATTTTTCGGCAAAGATTCTCGGGGCGCGGCGCAGACTCCGAAGGGAGCCAATTTTGAGCGAATCGCCAAAGAATCCTCTGAGAGAGCGCGCGCGTCGGCTCCAATTCCAACGCGACGAGTCGCGAATGGAGTCGCGTCGTATTCGCCTCAAGGATCGCAAAAGGAAGATCAAATCCAAAAGAGAGAATCGCGCCCGCGCAGTACCTTCCTACGCCGTCGAGGGACGTTAAATCTTCCAACCGATCGGGGACGCGCCCGTCAAAGCGCTTCATGATCTCGATCGCGGCGTTTCTTAAAGCCTTCGCGCGTCGATAGTATCCCAACCCCTGCCACAAAGCGAGGGTCTCCTCTTCCGACGCGGACGCTAACGATTGGGGATCGGGAAAACGCGCAAGAAAACGCTCGAAGTATCCTAGCGCCGTCTGAGTCGTCGTTTGTTGGAGCATAATTTCGCTGACCCAAACGCGATACGGCGTCGGATTATCGCGCCACGGAAACCGTCGACCGCAACGCTCAAACCATTGAAGCAACGCGTCGCGCGCGCGCTCAAAGGGAAACGCGTCCGCGCGAGCGTTCGCGTCGACGGCGTCTTCGGAAGCGGCCACGTTATCGTCTCGCCAAGAAAGCGCGGCGCGCGTCCATCTTCATGTCGCGTTCCTTCATCTTCTGACGCTTGTCGTGAATCTTCAAACCGCGACCTAGACCAAGAAGCAACTTCGCGCGACCTCTTCTGAAATACAACTTCAACGGGACGAGGGTAATCCCCTTTTCGAGCGCCTTTTTCGCAAATTTCTCTATCTCGCGACGATGCAAAAGGAGCTTGCGGTCGCGTCGCGTCTTGTGATTAAAACGATTCGCTTCGATGTAAAGCGGGATTTCGCAATTCACCAAAAAAACTTCGTCTTTTCGCAATCGCGCGTACGCCTCTTTGAGAGAAACGGTTCCGCTGCGCAAACTTTTCACTTCGCTTCCGACAAGCTCGATTCCACATTCCAATTCCTTGATAATCTCGTATTGAAATCGCGCTTCTCGATTGTCGCTGACGACGCGTTCAATTCCGTCGTCTTTTTTATCTTGTTTTTTTGTGTTCGATTTTGCCATTCTTTCTCCTTCGCGCGTGTCGCGCGGCGGCTGAAATTGCATATTCTCTTGCGTATTAGTCTATAAGAAGGGCGCTACGCGTCAATACGGCGTAAAGAGCCCTCCGTCGACCGCTATCTGATAGAGCCACGGAGACGTCCAGGGCGTCCACGTCGGGTAGAACGCGGAAGCGACGGACCACGCCAGCGCGGCGTACGCGATCCAGCGGAGCGCGCGATTCTTGGCGCACCGTTCGAGCGTCGGCGTCAGGCATAGCGCGAAGAGGGGCGCCAACGGGAAGAACCATCGAGGGGAACAGCATACGCCGCCGTAATTTCGATCCCCTTGATCGCGCGTCATAAAGAACCAGAAGAATATGACCGTAAGAGTCAGCGTCATCGCCGCCAAAAGCTTCGTAACACGCGTCTTATTCCCGATCGTCAAACTCGCGTCGTCGCCTTCTTTCGCGGACTCCCCAGCGACGCTCCGGCGTTCGAAGAGCCAAAGAATGGCGCCGATTATACTCAGAATCCAAATCGGCGAAAGGGAGAAAACGCCGCGCAGGCCTATCGTCGAATGGAAGGCGTAACGCGCGATCGACGGTTCCCCCTTGTCGATTCCCGATCGATTCGCCCAGTGGCTCAGCGCGGCGTAGCGCATTTCTCGCGGGCGACCGGCAGGGTAATACGCGTAGTAGTACCAATCATTTGGATCGAAGCTAAATTTCACCTCGTTGGAATCGGAGTCGTTCCCCTTTTCACCGGCGAGAGAGCGTTGCAAATCCATATGATCGCGCTTATGGGCGTACGCGGGGGTCCATATTCCGTGTGCGATATAGTTCGTCGCCAAAAAAGCCGCCGCCACGACGAGGCCTGCGGGAATAGCGCTCAGAATCGTCTTTTTGGGTTTCTTCGCCAGGAGCGCGACGCAGAGGAAGAGCGCAAACGCCGCCGCAGGAAGATCGCACGCGACGGCAAACGCGCCAAAAAAGCCCGCGCAGATATAATACCACCCGCTCGTTCGTCCGTTCAAGAGGATCTCGCACGCCGCCCATAGCGCGATGGAAATCGCGGCGAAACCGGGAACGTGATTATTGAGCGTCGCGACGTATGAAAGGCAGAAGAAGCCAAAGATCGCGGACGCCAAGACAAAGATCTTCGTCCACTCGGATCCGCCCAAAGAATCGACGACTCGCGCCAAACAAAGAAACGCAATCGCTAGCGGAATGAGATTATAAAAGACCAACAAAATCCGCGCCGTCAAGAAAGGCTCCTTGACGAGGGAGAGGCCAAAGACGTTGTGCAAAACCCAGTAAGGAGCCGCCATAACCGTCGGCAGAAGGGGCGGTTTACTCGAATAAAGGTACCCCGAACTTGGATTTTCTGGGCGCCATACTTCGTCGGAGAGCCCGTGTTTCACGACGTCGATCGAATCCCAACCGGGGGTCTCCCAGGCTTTGTCAATCGCGTAGGGAACCAGTTTTTTGACGTAGCGTTTCGCTTTCATGTTCTTTTTTTCGAAACGCTCGGGAGCGTTGGCGGCGCAGTTGACAAGGATTTCTTCTGGATAATATTTGAAGGTAATCCTTCCGTCATCCACGATTCCCTTCTCTTGCAATTCTTTAAGACGCGCGTTGATCTCCGCGCTAGAGACGTCGGGGACAAAGCGATAAACGCGAGCGTCTTTTTCGACAAGAGCGCGGATAGTCGCCCAACGACTTCGATCGTTAGCGCAGAGGGTCGGACGCGCCTTCGACGCGTCGGCAAGGAGCGCGTTGTAGATTCGTTGCATCTCTGCGTCGTAGCGTTCGCCGACGACGCCCTTGTCGCGCAGCGCCTTGGAACGTTCTTCCATCGTTTTGGGGATTTGCGCGAGCTTGTAGTTTTGCATCGTTCTATCGGGAACGGAGTCCACGCCGACGATTTTACCAAACCCGATTCCGACGGCGACGACAATGAGAATCGCCATAAGAGCGCGCGTCGACAAATTAGCGCGGGGAGTCGCGTCCGCGTTTTGTGTTTCTTTTTTTAGCTCGTCCATGTGTAGCGCCTCGCGTTATTTCTTTTTGCCACGAATCCAAGTTTGTTTTTGCCCAGAGGACTGTCGCGGCGTCGTTGGATCGGGCGTGAGCACGGAGCCGCGCCCCGACGGATCGGCGATCAGCCCCGGCGCCAGCGAATCGTTCGCCGCGTCCACCGCGGAAAAGAGACCGTCGGAATAAGGAACGCTGCCTGCGGGATCGGTTCCCAAAACGGCGAAGGCGTCGGACCCCATATCTGTCGCGACGGCGCCCCCCGTCCCTAACCCGCCGCCGACGCCCGGCGTCGACGCGCTCGCGGTCGTATCGGCGACCGTCGCGGGAATCGGTCCCGTCGATTCAGGCGTAAAGACGGTCGATTCGCCGACGACTCCGTCAAGGGGTTCGCCTATGGGAACGTCGACGGGGACGTCGTTCTGAGCGCGATTAAAACCGGCGCGTTCCCGAGTCGCGCGAACTTGCGCGGTACGATCCGCGCTGGCGCGCCCCGTTTCAATTCGTCCGCGCGTTTCGCGGTTCGCGGCGTTTCGCGTCGCGGCCCCGCGAGACGCTGCGGAACGCGTCGACGCTTGGCGGTCGACCGCGCGATTCTCCACGAGCGTCCGCTCCGCCGCGACGCGTTCTCGCGCCTGGCGTTCCCGAGGCGCTCTCGCGCTTCCCGTCGCGTAAGGATTCGTTCCGCTTCCGCGCGTTCGCGTCGTCGCGGTTCCCCTACCTCGCGAATTCGCGACTATTCCGCGCGTCGTCGCGACGGGAACGCGACGCTCGATCGTCCTCGCGCGCGAGAAAGGCGTCGTCGGCAAATAAGCGACGACTTCATAATAACTCGGTTCCGAAACGCCTAATTCCGACGCCATCAGCTCCAACGTCGCGTATTCGCCGCTATTCATAAAATCAACGCACACGCCCGTTTCATTGTAAACGACGCCCCCCGAAGCCATCTCCTGAGCGGTCGTTAAAAACGAAGAAGCGTCCTGCGCCGCGCCCTCGCCTCCAAAAGCCGACGCTCCGTCCGCGACGCTTGTCGACGCGTCCCCCGTCAAACTCGAGCCGCCGAGAAGACTGGCAGGTTGTGATTCGTCGATTTCGTCGTTTGCCAAATCTTCGAGTTGTGGCGTAACCTGAGTCGCGGCGACGGCGCCATTTGCCGCCAGATGAGACGTCGTTTTCGGAATCCCGCGCAAAGCCCTCAAAACAGAATCCGGGGTTCGATATGAATTGAAGACGTCAATCGGTTCTCCCGACGCCTCGGTTCCTGGCGTCGCGGCGAGCGACCCCGTCATGAAGCTTGAGTTGACGCCCGAATCTGCGGACGGCCCGGCGGCCTGCTTTTCCAACGTCGCAAGCGTTTCGACGGAAGGCGCGAAAGGAAGGGATAAGAGGAGAGGAGACGCGCGATACAGATCGACGTCGTCCAGCGGAGCGAGTTTCAATTCAACTTTAATTGCGACGGGAAGTCCGTTCTGTTCTAGACTATCCCACGAAGAAAACCAGTCTTTGCCGTCGAAATAACTGAAGCGGCAATCCAGAACTTCCGGCGCCCACGTCGTTCCGTCGTCGCTGTCCATGGCGATTTGCGCCGCGCTCATCGGCTGATCGAAAGACCATGCGGAAGAAGGATCGGTCGTCATATCGAAATATGAATCCGTTCCAGAGCTTGAACCGGAAAGGGTCGACGTCGACTTGTCTGGCGTCGAAGAAAGAGAGCCCGCCAATTGAGATTGGGCGGAATCGTCAAAAACCTCGTCGCCGCCAAACGCGGAGAACGCGTCGTCGTCTTCCTCTTCTTCTTCCTCCGGCGTTTCGTAATCTAACTCGCGACGCGACAATCCAAATTTCTGCGTTAGCGGACGCATACCGTCCCAAAAGAGAGGCGTCGACGAACTCGTCCCCGTACCCTGAGAATACTGCGTCTCGTCGGCAAAGGCGGAGAGTGAGCCGGACAAATTTGCCCCTAGGTCGGTTCCATTCTCCAAGGCTTGCAACGTCGCTTCGGTCGTCTCCTCATCCTCGCCGGGGAATTTTTGAACGGAGTTGATCGGGACGAATTCATAGAAAATCGTCTTGAGCTCGGGAACCTGCCGCATGCCCGCTTTCTTTTCTCCCCCCGACATAACGCGGCGGTTTTCGTCGACGTCGGCGGTCGGAGTGAAGGAGCTAGGCTGCACGACGTCGATTTGAAGGGAACGCGAATCCCCGCGCAATCCAAAATGGCGGACAAATTCGCGATTGGGATCGTTCCCGACGTCTAAGATGGGGTCTTGAACGGCGGCGCCTAGATCGTCGCTGAGCATTTGCGAAATAGACCGCGCGAGCTGCGCGCGTCCGACTCGTCTTTCATTTGCGGTGTAATTACGCGAAAAGAGACGCACAATCGACGAGACGCCGACAAGAAGAACCGACATGAGCGCAAGAACAAGCAGAATTTCCAACAACGTAAAAGCGCGGCGATCGCGCGACGCTCTGTCTCTTCTTAATATTCTGCTTGTCATCATAACGTCTCTTTGAAAAACGACGCGTCTCAAAAGGAGTAATCGTTAGAAAACCCCGACGCGCCCAAGGAACCACCTCCCAAAGGGGACGCGCTTCGCTCGGCGCCATTCGCGCCAAACGCGTCCGTCATGGGAGAAAGAGAATCGAATAAACTCGTTTGGTCGCCAAACTGCGAACCGTTCGGATCAGGGGAAGCTCCGCCGAGCCCGCCGCCAAGTCCTTGCACCCCTTGAGCCATGTCTTGAGCGACCGTCTCCCCCGTGCCGTCGACAGTCGTCGTTTCCCCGTTTTGGCCGATTCTCACAACGCGCGTTTGAACGTTCGCGCGCCGCGCATATTCTTTAATCGCAAAACGTCGACCTTGCGACGCGACGCGTCCCGTCGCTTCTCCAGACGCGTCGATTCCCATTCCGATCGGCGCGGGGGTTTCGTAACGTCGCGCCGTGATCTTCACGGCGACGATGCTCTCGAGAGGTCCGTCGACGAGCTCCACTTTCGTCGTCCAGTTCGGTTCGTCAGGAACGGGCAATTCGACGCCGAGGGTCGCGGTCATGTTGCCGGAAAGGATCGAGCTCATCATGCTGTCGCAAACGAGCTGAACGTTCGTTTCTTCTTTGACGCGTCCCGAATAGGTCGCGGAATTCTTCATCATCATGCTAATAATGGCAAGCCCCATCCCAAGGACGGCGAGAACGATAAGAATTTCCAAAAGCGTAAAGCCGCGTTTATCAGCGTTGGTCATTCAAATCCTCCCTCGAGGAATTCGCGGAGTTATCCGCTGCGTCGACGCTATTGAAGGCGTCGTCAAAGACGTCGCCGGAAACGCCCGAAGTCGCCGTTCCTAAAGGATCGTTTGAAGTTGAAGTCGCGTCGAAACGATACCCGGAACGTCGCGACGTCGATCCGTAACTTGGCGTGAAAGTCGAATCTGACGTCAAAGAATCGTCGAGCAAGTTCGCGCTCTCTTCAACGAAGCTTTGCGACTCCGTCGTCAGCGAATTAGGAAGGCCGGACGCCGCGCCGTTGGCTCCAAGCGCGACGTTTCCGCTTCCTTCCGCCGACGTCTCGACGCCAGGGTTCGTCAGACGGAAATATTGCTCTTGCGTCAGAACGCTATCACCCGCCGTCATCCCCGTGGGAGTCGACGTAATCGACGAAATACGCGCGTACCCCGTCATTCCCCTAAGACCGATCTCCGAATAATAGGAATACTTCCCGACGTTCGCGAGCGCCAAAACAACGGTTGAGGTGCGTCCATTGGGAAAAAAGAGGATCGGCTCGGACCAGACGCTGGAAACAACCGGACTCGTTTCTCCCTCGTCCAACGCGTCGCCGCTCAAACCAATTCCGCTCGTTTGCGCCGTCAATCCGCCTCCGAGGGACGTCGACGAGCTTTCCGTCGGAATGGAGCGCAGCGATCCCCCTAGTCTGGATCCCATATCCTCTCCCGCGTCGATCGCCAAGTCGTTCGACGAATCGGCGGTAGAAGACGCGGAGCCGGGACGATTGGCGCGAAGTTGCGTCGGAGTCGATTCCGAGAGACGCGCATAGCGGAAAAGCGCCCCTCCCTTCGCTTCCTTCCGAACGACGAGGCCGTCCTTATTAACGCGCCACGCGATCGTATTATCCGTTCCCCCAATCTGCTTCTCCGCCGTGTTCATCTCGCGAATCGTCGTCGAGGGGATCGTTCCCATGTTTTGAAGGGCGTCCAACTGACTCCCTAAAGCAAATTCAGAACCTCCGGACGAGAGAGTCGACGTCGACAATCCTGAATAAGAATCGCCGCTCAGGGTTCCGCCTAAAGTATTGTCGAGTCCTGAAAGGTATGACGAATCGACGCGAAGGGCCGTTTCCGCTTCTGCAAGATCAGCCTCGATATTCTCTTGTGAAAAAAGGTCGTCCGACACAACGTTTCCCCCCATTCCAAGGGGATCGGAGACGCCCAAATCGTCGTAGGAATAAGAGGAGGAGGCGTCAAACGAACTTGACGAAAGGGAGCCGCCCAGCGCGTCGCTATAAAGATCCGAAACGTCTCCGTTGGCGCGATAGATCGATTCCTGAAGCGTTCGAAGCGGCGCGATTTCATAAATCCCCGTTCCAGGTATGAACCGAAAGAAGTACGCTTGTCCGGAGCGCATCGCGAGAAGTCGCGTTCGGTTCAAATCGATCTGCAACTCAACGACTCCGCTTTTGAAAAGGGAACGCGCGTGTTGACGCTGATACGTCCCCACTCCCATTGCGGCGACGACCGTAATGAGCGCGAGAACAAGGATCAGTTCAAGCAACGTGAAAGCGTTTCGTTTCATTATCCCAGATCAGTTTGATAGGTTCGACTAAATAAAACAGGCGCGGCGCAGCATTACGCCGCGTCGCGTCGAATTTAACAACAGCGTTGCGTTCTCATAATCGTCATAGAACGTCTATGCGTTACGATTCAACACAATCCTACCGAATCAGAACATACCGCCGGCGCCAGTATTAAGTCCCCCCGCGCCAGTGTTCATGTTGTTCATACCGTTGCCGCCAGCGTTCATATTGTTAAAACCGCCGGCGCCGGTCGCGTCGAAACCGCCGCCAGGCATATTGTTGAAGCCGCCTGCGCCGCCAGTCGTATCCATACCGCCGGTAGGCATATTGTTAAAACCGTTCGCGCCGGTCGCGTCGAAACCGCCGCCGGGCATATTGTTGAAGCCGTTCGCGCCAGTCGTATCCATACCGCCGGTAGGCATATTATTATAACCGTTCGCGCCAGGCATATTCGTCATACCGCCGTTGATATCGTTCAAACCGCCGTTTGTCAGGCCGTTCTGCTGAATCAAGTTCTGCTGTTGCTGCTGCTGTTGCGCTCTCAACATACCGGAATTGTCGTTCGGATC
>CAKVCP010000048.1 GCA_934725735.1 uncultured Thermoguttaceae bacterium | reverse complement strand
GGCGTCGAAGAATATGTTCGTGCTCGGCCTCATCGTCCTCGGATTCCTCGCTTTCCACCTCTGCCATTTCTGGGCCAAGATGCAGCTCCAGCACTGGATTGGCGGCGAAGGTCAGAACGCCTACGATCTCATCGTCGATCTTTTCTCGAAATGGCCGTTCTGCGTCCTCTACCTCGTGTGGTTCGGCGCGATCTACTATCACGTCTCCCATGGGTTCTGGAGCGCCTTCCAGACGATTGGCCTGACGAACTCCCTTTGGATTCCGCGTCTTCAGTGTCTCGCGAAGATCTACGCGGTCGTCATTTTCCTCGTTTACGCCGCCGTCCCCTTCTGCTTCCTCTTTGGCATTAGCTCCTGACGCTTTTACGACGCGCGATTTCACGCGTCGACGTTCGGTACATTTTATTCTCACGAAGATATCGTTCACATTCTAACCACATAAAAGATAAAGACATGTCTGATCCTAAGCTGCAGTCTAAAATCCCGGCGGGCCCGTTGTCCGAAAAATGGACCAACTTCAAGGCTCAAGTGAAAGTCGTCAGCCCGGCCAACAAGCGCAAGCTGGATATCATCGTCGTCGGAACCGGTCTCGGCGGCGCCTCCGCCGCGGCAACCCTCGCGGAACTTGGCTATAACGTCAAGATCTTCTGCATCTCCGACAGCCCGCGCCGCGCTCACTCCATCGCCGCTCAAGGCGGAATCAACGCCGCGAAAAACTATCAGAACGATAACGACTCCGTCTATCGTCTCTTCTACGACACGATCAAAGGCGGCGACTTCCGCGCTCGCGAAGCGAACGTTTACCGCCTCGCTGAAGTCAGCTCCCTCATCATCGACAAATGCGTCGCTCAAGGCGTCCCCTTCGCCCGCGACTACGGCGGACTCCTCGCCAACCGCTCCTTCGGCGGCGCGCAGGTCTCGCGTACCTTCTACGCTCGCGGTCAGACCGGACAACAGCTCCTCCTCGGAGCTTACGCCTCCCTTAACCGCATGATTAAGTTGGGCAAGGTTCAGTCCTACAACCGTCGTGAAGTCCTCGATATCGTCCTCATCGACGGGAAAGCGCGCGGCGTCATCGTCCGCAACCTCGTCACCGGCGAAATCGAACGCTACGGCGCGCACGCCGTCGTCCTCGCCACCGGCGGTTACGGAAACACCTACTTCCTCTCTACGAACGCGATGAACAGCAACGGCTCCGCGCTCGTTCAGGCGTACAAGAAGGGCGCGTTCTTCGCCAACCCCTGCTTCGTCCAGATTCACCCGACATGTATTCCGGTTCACGGCGAACAGCAATCCAAGCTCACGCTCATGTCCGAATCGCTCCGTAACGACGGTCGCATCTGGGTTCCGAAGAAGAAGGAAGACGTCGAAAAGCTCCGCAAAAAGCAAATCAAACCTTCTCAGATTCCGGAAGAAGATCGCGATTACTACCTCGAACGCCGCTATCCCGCGTTCGGTAACCTCGTTCCTCGCGACGTCGCTTCCCGCGCCGCTAAAGAACGTTGCGACGCTGGCTTTGGCGTCAACGAAACAGGTCTCGCCGTCTTCCTCGATTTCGCCGAACCGATCAAGCGCCTTGGTCGCAAGACGATCGAAGAACGCTACGGCAACCTCTTCCAGATGTACGAAAAGATCACCGACGTCAATCCCTATGAAGAACCGATGCAGATCTACCCCGCGATCCACTACACGATGGGCGGTATCTGGGTCGACTACAACTTGATGACGACGATCCCCGGCCTCTACGCCCTCGGCGAAGCGAACTTCAGCGATCACGGCGGCAACCGCCTCGGCGCCTCCGCCCTCATGCAGGGTCTCGCCGACGGTTACTACGTCCTTCCCTACACGATCGGCGACTACCTCTCTCACGAGATTCAGACGCCTAAGATCGACACGAAGCACAAGGCCTTCGACGAAGCTGAAAAGGCCGTCGTCGACAAGATCAACAAGATCTTCAGCATCAAGGGTAAGCAGACCGTCGACTCCCTCCACAAGAAGCTCGGTCACATCATGTGGGAATACTGCGGTATGTCCCGTAATGAAGAAGGTCTCAAGACCGCGATCAAGAAGATCGAAGAACTCCGCAAGGAATTCTGGTCCGACGTCAAGGTTCCCGGCGACAAGGCCGAATTCAACCAGGAACTCGAAAAGGCGGTTCGTCTCTCCGACTTCCTCGAAATCGCGAAGCTCATCGCCTTCGACGCCCTCAACCGTAAGGAATCTTGCGGCGGTCACTTCCGTGAAGAAAGCCAGACCGAAGAAGGCGAAACCAAACGCGACGACCAGAATTACATGTACGTCGCCGCTTGGGAATACAAAGGCGAGAACCAAGATCCCGTCCTCCACAAGGAAGATCTTAACTACGAAGAAGTTCACGTCTCCACGCGAAACTATAAGGACTAGTGTGAATTCACTCTGACAAGTCCTAGTATTACGTAAAATTAACAATTAACTTTAGAATATTGTAAGAACGATGAAATTCACACTTAAAGTTTGGCGTCAGAAAAACGCTAAGGCGAAGGGACGTTTCGAAACCTACCGCGTCGACGGCATCTCGCCCGATACTTCGTTCCTGGAAATGCTTGACATTCTCAACAACAACCTGATCGAAGAAGGCAAAGAGCCGGTTGCGTTCGACCACGACTGCCGCGAAGGTATTTGCGGTATGTGCTCCCTCTACATCAACGGTCGTCCTCACGGTCCGGACGATCTCATCACGACCTGCCAGCTTCACTGCCGTAAGTTCAACGACGGCGACACGATCACGATCGAACCCTGGCGTTCCGCAGCGTTCCCGGTCGTCAAAGACCTCGTCGTGAACCGCAACGCGTTCGACCAGATCCTCCAGGCTGGCGGTTTCATCACCTGCCCCGGTATCGTTCCCGACGCGAACGCTCTTCCGATCGCCAAGAAAGACGCCGACGAGTCGATGGACGCCGCCGCGTGCATCGGTTGCGGCGCGTGCGTCGCCACGTGCAAGAACGGTTCCGCGATGCTCTTCGTCGCCGCCCGCGTCTCCACCCTTGCGAAACTCCCGCAAGGTCGCGTCGAAGCCGCGAAACGCGCCAAGGCGATGGTCGCCAAAATGGACGAGCTCGGATTCGGCTCCTGCACCAACACCGGAGCCTGCGAAGCGGAATGTCCCAAGGGGATCTCGATCTCCAATATCGCGCGTCTTAATCGCGAATTCCTCCTCGCGAAGATCCAAGACTAGTCCGTACTTCTTCGTCGCTTAGAATTTTGCAAGATTAAGGTCGCGTCCCTCGAAGGTCGCGGCCTTATCTTGCGTACAATGATATTTTGAAAGGTCGCTCCAATGCAGCAACTTCTTTCCAATGCGTTCACTCTTCTCGCTACGGGCGAGGACGCGTGCTCCTCTTCTATTCTTAGCTATCTGAGCAGCGTGTTCGTTTCTCCCTTCGGAAACGTGCTCTTCCTCGTCTTCCTCATCGCGTTCTTAGGCTACGCGCTTGGTAAGATCGAAATCAAAGGCGTCGGTTTAGGCGCCGCGGGCGTCTTCCTCATGGCTCTCGTCTTCGGTCATTTCGGCGCCGGAAACAACTCCTGGTTCCATCAAATCGGCCTCGTCACCATCGACGAGGCGAAGATGAAAAGCGCGATGAAGCTCGTTCAAGACATTGGTCTTCTCTGCTTCGTCACCAGCGTCGGTTTCATCGCCGGTCCGAAATTCTTCTCCAACTTGAAGCGCAACGCGAAGTCTTACGCGTTCATCGGCTTCTGCGTGATCGGTTCCGCAGCGCTCGTGACCGCGATCATCATCATGTGCACGCCGATCAACGCCGCTATGGGCGTGGGCATCCTCTCCGGAGCCTTGACGACCACCCCCGGTTTCGCGGCGGCTCAAGACGCGCTCCTGACCTATGAGAACTCGGAAGCGCTCATCAACGAAGTCACCGTCGGCCACGCGATCGGTTATCCCTTCGGCGTCGTCGGGGTCGTCCTCTTCGTCCAGATCGTTCCGATCATCCTGCGCGCCGACCTCAAAGTCGAACAGCAGAAGCTCGTCGCGTCCTCCGATCAATCCGGCGAACGCGTCCTTCCCGCCAACCTTCTCAAGCTCGACCCCATGGGACTCGCCCCCTTCGCGCTCGCGATCTGCTTGGGCATTATCCTTGGTAAAGTCTCGATTCCGCTTCCCGGCGGCGCTAGCTTCGCCTTGGGCAACACCGGCGGCGCGCTCCTCATGGGCTTGATCCTCGGGCACTTCGGTCATCTCGGAAAGATCAGCATGGAGCTTTCCGCCGATTTCCTCAAGTCTTTCCGCGAATTCGGGCTCATCATGTTCCTCATCGGCGCAGGCGTCCCCGGCGGCAACGGCTTTGTCGAAATCATCCAGGAGCAAGGTTTCATCCTCTTCGTCTACGGCGCGATCATGACCCTCGTTCCGATGATCCTCGGATACCTCATCGCGCGCTATGTCGTTAAGCTCTGCATGCTCAACAACCTTGGTTCGCTCACCGGCGGTATGACCTCCACCCCGGCGCTCGGCGCGCTCATCAACGCCGCCAAGACCGACGACGTCGCCGCAGCTTACGCGTCGACCTACCCCGTCGCGCTCGTCATGGTAGTTCTCGCCTCGCAGTTCCTCATCAAGTTCTTGCAATAAGCGAAGTTCGATCGCCGTTTAAAAAAATGAAGCGACTGTTTCCGACGGTCGCTTCGTTCATTTCTTGCCCTTAACTTCTCGCGATTTATAAACCTTTGCTTAGTTTCTTACTAGGATTTTACAAATTCTCTAAACTGAGCCAATAAAAAAGGCCGATACGACAAAAGCTCTCTTGTTGGGTTTATTGCGACCTGAAGGGAAGGTTGGAGTCATCCAACGCATAGTACATGGACGTCGTCGAATGGTGAAGGAATCATGAGAATTTTCCCTTTTTATTATCTGAAACATACGGCTCTTGCGTTGACAGGAGTCGTCGTTGCGGTTCCTCTGGTTTTCGCAGGGGACGATCACTGGGCGGAAGACTATTATCAACGCCATCTGGAACGCCAAGCGGCAAAGATGCAGACTCCCGGAGAAGAATATTCGTTTGACCCGGAGGACGAAATTGACGAACTTCGCATGGAAATTGCAAAGTTGCGTTCAACTGTGGAGAAGAAACAAGACAAACCGCTTGAATCGAAGAAATTCGTCAACAAGCTCGGCGGCATCATTATCGTCGACTCCTTAGCGGTCAATCAATCGGAGGAAAATAAGGCGTTTTACGGAGACGTAAACAACGACCTTGCGTTGCGCGAAGCGCGTTTCCAACTCAAAGGAACGGGATACGACGTTCTAAGTTACGAATGTTCGGTCGCGGTCTCCGCTATTAATAACGCAAAGACGGGCCTCGTGTATAAGAACATCATGGTCGGCGTGAAGGACGTTCCGATTTTCCAGAAGGTAAAAGTCGGTCACTTCAAGGTCGAAACGTGCATGAGCGAACGCGACCTCTTGATCAACTCGCCTGGCATTTCCTACTTCTCGGGGAACACGATGTCCTTCAGCCCTCACCGACGTCTTGGTATCGGCTCGACGATGCACTTTGCCGATCAGAACATCCGTTGGTATAACGGCGTTTACGCGAGCAAAGCGCTCACCGACGAACCCGCGCTTGTGACGGACAATCCCGGCGTCATCCTCGACACGCGTCTCACCGCGACGCCTATCTATCGCGAGAATGAAGACGGCTACCTCGAAGAAGTCCTCCATATCGGCGGTAGCTCTTATTGGCTCGTCGCGAGCGGCGAACAAACCGTCAAACTCCGCGCGCGTCCGACCGTTTGGACCGGCTCGATGCCCTATCTCCTTACGGGAGTCGTTCCGATTGAAAACTCTTTCAACGTGTCGGAAGGCGAAATCGCGTACCAGCGCGGTCGTTTCGGATTCGTTTCCGAAAACTTCGTCGGAAGCTACGGGGACTGCGGAACCGCCTGGGCGTCGACGTTGATCGGTCGTTGTTTCCTCACGAAGGGTAACTTCCGTCACTATAGCAAGGAAGGCGGCGGATTCGCGGGTGCGCACCTTGTCAACAATATCGGCAAGAGCAAAGAGAATAAAGGACCGCTTCCCGACAACTGGGGCGATCTTGAACTCGTCGTCATGTACGCGCACACGAACATGGACAACCTGAAGAACGTCGAAGGCTCGACCTACGGCACGTTCGACGAAGGAGTCCTGGGCGTCAACTGGTGGTGGACTCCCGATCTTCGCTGGTCGACGACCTGGACTCACGGTCTCACCAAAGCGACCAAGGGCGAGAAACATACCGACTCGGAATACGACACTCTCGGATTACAAATGAGCGTCCAGTACTAATCCCAACATAACGAGAGTCGTCCAATAAAAAAACCGCCGCGTCATTCACGCGACGGCTTTTTTTTATTTCTTGAGCCAATGAAGCGCGTCAGTTCGCGCCGTTCGTCAGCTTATCGATTGCCCGTCCGACATTGAGTCGAATCTCCTCAAACTTCTTCGGATCGGAGATATAGCGCGTAGAATAACGTCCGCTCCCGCAATCCAGGGGAAGATAATTGAGCGCGGCGTTAAGCGCCTTCTGCGCTTCGCGACGTTCCGCCGTGTCGGGAAGCGTCTTCGCTTCGATCTCCGAACGGAGAGCTTCGAGCCAGCCCGCGTCTTCGATCCCTTCGCGCGCCTCTTCTGAGCGGATCGAGTCGAGAATCTCGCCCGGTCGTCTCACAAGGTCGCCTGGATAGAAGATATAGCCGTCCCCGTTGGGATAGCGGACGTAATAGCGCACGCCCGGCTGATCCGACTGCGAGATGTACAGATGCGACGCCGTATCAATCGGATTGCACGTGTACCACGTAGCGCCCCAGAATTCGTACGCTTCGGCTCCGTGCTTCACGCAAGTGTACGGCAAAAGACGCTCGACGGCGCAATAAGGCGTATCCAAGCACATCTGCCCGTCCGTCGTCCACCAAATGCGTCCGTTCGCGTCGCGAATCTCTTTCAGCTGTTCCTCCGATACGCCGCCGTAATGGCCGACGCCCCAGACGTCGAGATAGCGCAACCACTCGGGAACGTAGATCCACGTGCTGCTGTAGATCGGAATCGCGGGGTCGACTTCGTGAATCATGTCGCAAAGCGCCTGCATCTGGGTAATGATCTCGGGGCGCGAGTAGAAAGGTTCGTCGGAGATGTATAAAACGAGATTATCGTCCCACCCCTTCTCTTTAATGTGCTCCCAGAAGAGCTTAAGCTTAGCCTGATAGGCGCGTTTATACTCGGGCCGCAGCGCGAAACGGTCGACGCCCTCGTAAGGCCACGTTCCTTCGTACGGCGCTTCTCCCTCGACTTCCTTAGGGGGAACGCCCCAACCGAAGAGATAGAAGTCATACGGATAATACCCGAATTTTCCTCCCTTCTCGTCAAAGTATTCCGACATTACCGCGTCGTAAGAAGTCCAATCGGCGGACGCCGTTCCCGTCGCTTTATCGTAGACGATATGCAAATCTGCGGGGGGAGTGTCGGAGGATAGTTTTCTTTCGAGGAGCTTGTCGGCGATCTTTGAAACTTTATCGCGTCGAACGCCCTGACCAAAGTAATCGGTCGCGATACGCGCGTCGTAGATCGCGGCGACTTTCGTCGTCGGCGCGTCGAACCCCAAGACTTCGACTTTATACGGAATCTGAATCGGCGCGCCCGTCGTAGGACGAAGGGTCAGCAATCCGTCGTAGACGCCGGGTTGAGACTTGGCTTCCGTCTTAAAGCGGAGCCATAGAGCGCGAGTTTCATGCGCCTTGAGCGCCAAACGCCCGGCAAATCCGTCGATCGCTAAGATTTCGGAATCGCTGCGCAGGGCGATCTTATCGCCGAGTCCTTCGAGCGCCGCGTTGCGACGCGCTTCCCCCTCCTCAGAGACCGCGTCGATCGGAATCAACGGATCGGGCCAATCGCCGATCCATCCGTCGCAACCGGGGGTCGCTGTCGGGAATTTGCGGACGGTCGCGTCCGCCTGAGATTGATAGTAGTTCGTCGGATAGTCGACGTACACGTTGCCGACGGCGAAGATCTCCGGCGCGGGAAGCATCGCGCCGCCGACGCGCTTCACGGGGCGCGTCGCGCTCACTTGGTACTCCCCGTCTTGCGGGAGGCGGAGCGCCAACTGCAAAATCTCTTCTTCGTCAAGAGCGAGCGCGCAATGCGCGGCGCGACCTTTTTTGAGATCGATATTTTCTTCATTCGCGGCGAAGGTCGAATCTTTGAAGACCTTCGCGACGGCGGGAACCTGGAAGACGCCGTCTTTTCCGCCGACGAAATCGCGGACTTCGCCGACGTTGACCGGAATCATGAACACTGAGTCGTAAGTCGCGGTTCCGTAATTCTGACTCGTGAGATGAAGCTCAAGGGACGCGGAGTCCGGAGAGGCTTTCACGCGCGAAGAAGTGAGGATCCAATCTCTCTTTCCCGCGACGCTTTCTGGAGTAGACCCCATGCCGCCGGAGGCGAGGGAGCCGTCGGCGCGACGCCAATGCATATGCATTCGATAGTCCCCGCCTTTGGAGTCGCAAGCGATCGCGCACCCGACGTAATAATTTTGTCCCGGTTTGACCGGCGCGGAGAGTCTCCATCCGCGCCACTTTCGAGTCGCCGATTCGTCGACGACCACGCGCAGGGACTGCTTCCCTAACTCGGGAACGCCCGAATCAAATAAGGAGTACGTCACGCCCGGCTCGTCGGCGTCGCGAGTCCACTTGAGCTGCTCCGCGTCCTTCGGCTGAAAGGTCTGAGGATCGAGGTTCTCAAAGTTCCCCGCCTTGCCGAGGAGGTTCTTCTCCGCGAGGAAGCCCGGCAACGCGAGAGACGTCGACGTCTGGATCGCCGCGTCCGCTTTTTCCGCGTTGGAGCTCTGCATCATCGTGCCGGGGAACGCCTGGTTCGCGACGGCGTTCTTGGACGTGTTCACGCGTCCGGAAACGCTTTGCGTCTTCTCAACGACGACGAAACACGCGCGGATTCCCTGCGGGACGTTCGCGTGAAAAAACGCCTTGCCGTTGAATAAGACGACGTCGACGGGACGCCCTTGAAGGTCGAGAATCTCGAAGTCGTCGGAGGAAAGCGAGCGATTCCAGCGCGTTTCAAGGGACGCAAGATCGAAGATCACGATCTGCTCCCCTTCCTCCGTCACGACGAGCTCGATCGTCGCCATGCGATTCGAAGGATCGACGCCGAGTTTCTTCAAATCGAGGGTCGAAGTTCCTTCCGACGCTGTTTCATCCGTCGTCGGATAGCGCTTCTCGGGGTTCGGGAGCGAAATTTCCGCTCCGATCGAGTGAAAACGCGTCTCGCAAGGCGCGTCTCCAATTCGTTCGAGCTCCGCCGCGTCGAACCACGCGACGCCCGTTCCGTGAAGAACGGTGCCAAAAGAGAGCTGATCCGTGTTTTCCGGCGCGGTAAAGACGCCGCTAACGGTCGTCCAGTCAAAGGTTCCTTCCGACTTCAAGAGCATCGGCGACGTAACCATCTCATTGTCGTCGTTGCCAAAATGGAGATACCATCCGCAGGAGCCTTTCACGTTCTCGCCGCGAACTCGCGCCGTAAAGCGATATTGGGCGCCAGGCGCGACGGCGGTCCGAAGCTGACGCGCGGCGATCCAGCTAGCCTTTGAGCCCTCTGGACAATCGCAGCGCACGCATTTCTTACCTGAAGCAGGCGATTCTTCCGTCCAGGTCAACTTCTGCGAAGGATCGGGGACGTCGAAAACCCACCCCGTCGGGACGCCGTTCTCTCCCGATTCAAAATCGAGATTCGTCGGCAAGCGTCTGAACGAATCAAGACGGTCGGGACAATATCGCGCCAGAGGGTTGCCCGCGAAGACGTAATAGCGTCGCGTCGCGCCCGCGTCAACCGTCGCGGGGATCGTCAACGTAGAGTCAGCGGGTATAACGCCTTTCTCGACAAAGTTTCCGTCGGCGTTCATGATATTGTAGAGGTACTCGACGCCGTCCGTATCGGTCACGCGAATCGCTTCAGCGCGTTCCCCCTCGAGAGGAAGGGCTCCGTCTCCGGCGCCGATAGGAAGAGCCAGGGCTTTTTCTTTCCAAGTTTGATCTGTCGAATTATCGACGTCGACGGGCCAAACGCGGGTCCACGCGCCGCCGCCGTCGCGACACAAACGCGGCGCAATCTCCGCTGGCTCGTAGCCAAACGCGGACGCTACGATCGTCAACGCGCAAAGCGCCAGCGCGCGCGGCGTTAAGCGTCGTCCTAATGCTATACTCATCTGACATACTCCTGTTGGATCTTCTTCTTTTTCCTTGCGAGAAAAAGAAATGTTAAGAAAATACTCAGTAATTATACAGATAAATCACTTAAATAAAACTATTTAGGAGATGTAATAAAAAAGGACGCTTTCCGCAGAGAAAGCGTCCAAGTTAGGTTCGTTATGAAAGGTTGTCGGCGAGGTCAGATGTTGGTCGTTTCACCGCCGGAGATCGTGCCAAGCGCGCCCCAAACGCCGAAGGGGGACTTGCCGGAGGGTTCGTTGCCAGACCAATCTTCATTAAGTCTTGAACCGCAATCGACGGTTTCAGAGTAGAACCCGACAGAACCGTCGGCGCGAAGGCCGTTGACGCCTCCGGAGTGGAAGCTCGACGCGCTGAAGTAACCGCCGCCATGTTGGGTCAAGCCCGTGCTGAAGTAGCAGTTCGGAGCGTTCGGCGGAAGAATCGTGTTGACGCCAAGGACGTGAGTGCGACCGTCGGCGTGAGAGTCGCCGCGTCCATCATTACCGTAAGCGCGACCGGACTGATAGACGTTGCGATCGGTCGCATCGACCGTAGCCAAGCAGCCGTTCGGCGAACCGGAATACTGAACCATGCCGCCCTTTACGCGATTGTTGCCGGCGGTGGCGGCCGTCACGGATTCAATGACCGCGAGGGTGTTGGAGGTTCCGTCGGTCATCGTCGCCATGGTGTTCGTACGTACGCCTTTGAAGTCGACGGTGTTGCTCGCTAAAAGAACGCCCATAGCGCCGGGGAAGAAACCGCGGGTATTCGTCGCAGATTCCCAAGCTTTGACGGAGTCGCCAATAGAACCGGCATAGCTACCCCGCTGCATATTGTTGCAATAGGAAGGCGTATTCGCATTAGCGTCGCTGGGGCACCCCATTCCGTTGATAGGATCGCGGAAGTCGGAGCCTTCGCCGCGCCAGACCTTCTGCCAACCGTAGAAGTTATGCGCTTCGTCGGCTTCCGCCATGATCAGATTCCAACGCGCAGACTGTTCCATGAAAGGATAGAGAGCGACGTAGAAGCTACAGGAGCCCCACGCGGCGGCCTTGCCTGCCTCAGGAAGAGACGGCGAAGTACGCATTGGAGGGAAAGACCCGTTCGTATCGTGATAGTTTTGAAGAGCAATACCAATCTGCTTGAGATTGTTCGTGCATTGCATACGTCGCGCCGCTTCACGCGCCGCTTGTACTGCGGGGAGAAGCAAACCGATCAAGATACCGATGATCGCGATAACGACCAACAGCTCCACCAACGTGAAGCCCTTTTTACCAAAACGTTTCATCATGTCCTCGTTAAATAAAAAACGCAGAGATATATATTGCGTGAACCGTTCATAGCTCCATAGGAAAAGGAGCTACGTCAAGTCCGCTGAAATTTTGATCATACATTACGATCGACCTTAAGACAAGCGACGTTGCTACACATACAAAAAATCATTTTTTTGTGACGTTAAAAATCAATACAAACCAACTTACCTATCTATATAATTATGTATAAAAATACAAAATCGTCGCGCGTCATATAATTGGCCGAAAACGGCGCGCATTATCGCACTAGTTCATGCAAATACTTAGACGTTCTTCTGCGCGTTTTGTCACAAGAAATGGGCAAATTATAGCGTTATTCTAAAAAAGAGAGGCGTTAAAAAATATGAAAAAAGGACGTTTCCTCGAAAGAAAACGTCCTTATGGATTCGACGCGACGCACTAAGGATTAGAGAGACGTCGATTCGCCGCCGGAGATCGTGCCAAGCGCGCCCCAAACGCCGAAGGGGGATTTGCCCGTCGGGTCGGAGGTAGACCAGTCTTCGCCGAGTCTCGAACCGCAGTCGATCGTTTCGGAGATAAACGCGACCGAACCGTCCGCGCGAAGAGCGTTCACGCCGCCGGAGTGATTACTCGACGTACTCCAATAACCGCCGCCGTGCTGAATAAGCGCGCCGCTGAAGCCGCAGCTAGGCGAATTCGGAGGAAGAACCGTGTTGACGCCCAAGACGTGGTTGCGCCCGTCCGTATGGAGCATACCGCGCGAATCCTGGAAATAGTTCCCAGACTGATAAACGTTGCGATCGGTCGTGTCAACCTTCGACAAGCATCCGTTCGGAGAACCGGAATATTGGATGTAACCGCCCTTAACGCGATTATTGCTGCCGGTAGCTCCGACGACAATTTCAGAAATCGCAAGGGTGTTCGACGTGCCGTCGGTGATCGACGACATGTTATGGCAGATCAGTTTCGACCAAGAGTTCGTACCGCCGCAACCGCCGCCGAAGAAACCGCGCGTGTTCACGCCAGATTCCATCGTGTTGAGGATCGCATCCCCGACGCTACCCGCGTAACTACCGTACTGACCGTTGTTATTCCAGCTCGGGCTTTGCGCATTCGCGTCGCTCGGGCATCCTAAACCGGAAATACCCCCCGAGAATTCTCCCTGGCAAGACCAAACCTGCGACCAACTCTCAAAGTTATGCGCGCGATCCCCTTTCGCCATAACAGCGTTCCAGCGCGCCCCCTGTTCAATGAAAGGATAAAGAGGAACGTAGAAGCTCACGACGCCCCACGCTGCGGCCAGTCCCCCGTTCGCGTCGCTCGGAGAAGTACGCTGCGGAGGGAACGCCCCGTTCGTGTCGTGATAATTATGAAGGGCGATACCGATTTGCTTGAGATTGTTCGTGCACTGCATACGTCGCGCCGCTTCGCGCGCTGCCTGAACTGCGGGGAGAAGCAAACCGATCAAAATACCGATGATCGCAATAACGACCAGCAACTCAACTAGGGTAAAACCCTTGTTTTGCATTTTTTTCATAAAACGCCTTATTTCGAAAGTCTAATCAAAAGAAAAGGGCAAAAATCGATCTTGAAGACGTCTTAAACTCAAGACGTCATATTTCCAGCCAGGAATTTCGATTCTACACCTTCGTTTTTAAGAGTCAATAAGTCGCCGACAGAAATAGAAAACAATTACCCCTTAAGAATGAAAACAGAAAGCATACCTGATTAATGTACATCTATAGAAATTAACGCCCATTTATAAAAAATAAAAGAGACGCGTTTGCGATCCAAAGCGTCTCTATTTGCAAATTTTCTAAAGAATCTTCGTTTCAGAGTTTCAGAAATTACGACTCATTCTTCAGCGCGACCTTCAACGTCAAAGACGACCTCTCCGCCCTGAGTCGTGACTTCGGCGGTCAGAGGAGTCTTATCGAAGTTCTTCCAGATGATCGGAATTTCGCGAGGAAGCTCGTCGCACTTAGCTTGCCATTCCTTCTGATATTCCATCTGTTCGCCGAGGGGCAATTTGGAGATTTCTTCAGGAGTCTTCCAATGTTCGGCCAACGGGTCTTTGGTGCACGTCACGCGATATTGTCCCGCGGGGGCGCCCTTTTCGGTGTAGTTTTGAAGGGTCGTCTGCATCGTGGCGACGCCCTTAGCGTCGGTCGTGCCGGCAACGACGGCGTTTCCGTCATAAATGAAGAAGACCTGAACGTCGGCGATAGGCGTGGAACCGTCAACCACTTTGACGGCGAAGGGGTAGACCTCAGGCATTCCGTCAGGTTTCTTGGGACCGCAACCGGTCAAAGACGTGGCGACAGCGGCGACAAGCGCGCAGGACAACAAGATTTTCTTAAGCATACTACCACTCCTCATCGTTATTTCAAAAACCCCCAGCGGCGAGCGCCGCCCGTTGTGAAGGGTCATTTTACCAATCAAAATTTTCGAGTCAAGGTCTACTATTAAATGACAAGAGAATAACTGTTCCCAAACTTCGGAATTGAAGAGGATGCTTCCCGCGCAAAAGCGTCATCGCTCTTTAACAGACTCCGGGGGGCGCAATCTCTTGTTCAGAGGGACGTCGTCTCGCCGCCGGAAACCGTACCCATCGCGCCCCAGACGCCGAAAGGAGACTGTCCCGTCGGATCGGCGACAGACCAGTCGGTTCCGAGTTGCTCGCCGCAGTCGATCGTTTCGGAGATAAACGCGACCGAACCGTCCGCGCGAAGCGCGTTCACACCGCCGGAGTGATTGCTCGACGCGCTGTAATATCCGCCGCTATGCTGGATGAGAGCGGTACTAAATCCGCAGCTGGGAGAATTCGGCGGAAGAACCGTGTTGAATCCCAGAATGTGATTGCGACCGTCCGTGTGGAGCATACCGCGCGATTCTTGAAAATAGTTGCCCGTTACATAAACGTTGCGATCCTCCGAGTCGACCTGCGCCAAGCATCCGCTCGGAGATCCGGCGTACTGGATATAACCGCCCTTAACGCGGCTGTTACCCGCCGAACTACCGACGACGATTTCCGCCACGGCCAGAGTGTTCGACGTGCCGTCCGTCATCGCCGCCATATTGCGACACGTAAGATTCGACCACGAGTTCGTACCGCCGCAACCGCCGCCGAAGAATCCGCGCGTGTTCGTGTTAGATTCCGCCAAACTCAACGTCGCGTCCCCGACGCTACCTGCGTAACTGCCGTACTGGCCTTCGTTGTACCAGCTTCCAGTCGACGCGCTCGCGTCGCTCGGACACCCTAAACCGGGGATGAGCCCCTGGAATTCTTCGGTCGAGCAAGTCCAGACGTCGTACCAACTTTGGAAACTATTATCGCGATCCCCTTCCGCCATGACTGCGTTCCAACGCGCGCCTTGCTCGATGAAGGGATAGAGAGGAACGTAAAAGCTCACGTCCCCCCAAGCGGCGGAAAGTCCAGCGTTAGCGTCGCTTGGCGACGTGCGCTGCGGAGGAAACGCCCCGTTCGTGTCGTGATAATTATGCAGCGCGATACCGATCTGCTTGAGGTTGTTCGTGCATTGCATACGTCGAGCGGCTTCTCGCGCGGCCTGAACCGCAGGAAGGAGGAGACCGATCAAAATACCGATGATCGCAATTACCACCAGCAGCTCGACGAGGGTGAAGCCCCTAAGAGAAGATATTCGTTTACTCATCTTCTTGTCCTATCGTCCTTTAAAAGAATCTTTCAAAATGAGGACGCTTTGAGCGCGTACTTCCCCAACCGCTGCGTAAATACGCAATAACGCCGTAGGTTGGGAAAACCAAAATAGCTGAAAAGTCAGCGTCCCTCAATAAATTAAGAATAGCAAGTCGATGTAACGGGACGACGGAGGCAAATCAATCTAATCGTATAACCGCGAAAGGAGGCGTGGGTTTCGCAAAGATTTCAAGAAATTTCGAAAAAAATAAAGGACGCCTTCGCGTGAAAGACGCCCTTTATTATGTTATAAAAAGTTAGGTTCAGAGGGCCGTGCTCTCGCCGCCGGCTATCGTGCCC
>CAKVCP010000047.1 GCA_934725735.1 uncultured Thermoguttaceae bacterium | reverse complement strand
GGAGTACAAGGAAAATCGCATCGAAGCTTATCCCTCAATTTACCAATTCGATACTCCGTTTTCTCCGCTAACGTTCGGTTCGTTGAATACTTCCGATAATAATTCGTCAAATCAACGCGACGGTACTGATACTTTTCATATGCCGATGTGAGAACGTTATCAATTTTTGCAATCGTCGTTCTAGTCTGCGTTTCCTTAGCGCTTTCGATTGAGGAACGCACAATAGTCACCGAGAAGGCGCTAAGAAGGCCAATAATCGCGATAACGGTCATCAGCTCGACAAGAGTAAAACCCGAGCGCTCACGACAGACCCCTCGTAGCGCGCGCCTGCGTTCTCTACAACAGCACTGTTTCATTAGCGTCCTCTGTACTCGCTTCGAATTTTATTCATGTCGATAAATCGCCGCCCTTAAAGGGATCATTCCATCTCTGAAACGAGGGTGGCTCCGTCAGTAAAGTTCGTAATATTATCGTGATCCGGAAGTTCAACGCCGTTCTTTGTCGTTAAATCACGAGCGTGATCAATGCCCATGTCTTCGCCGTGGTGATCCTTGTGATCGTGATCGCCTTCCACATCATCGTCGTCTTCAAATGGACAGTGTCCAAAATTTCCGTCTTCCCCCGGATAAATCAACTGGAATGAATCGGGATTATACCAACGACCATTATTCATATAAGGAGCGGCGTCTCCAAATCGAGCGGTCGGATACTCCTTCATTCCGTAATAGTCAGCGTCTTTCCCCTCGCTACGGAAATAAATGATCGGCATGTTATTGCACATGATCCCAAGGTCAGGATTCCAGTTGCCGCCATTTTTCCCATCGGTATCGAGAGTTAAATCGATCAACGGAACTTCTCGCGGTTCGTCTTCGTTCGTAGGGTCAACGATCGCAATCGGATCCCGATCGTCGGCAAAAAAACCCTCTCCGTCCATTCCGGCAAGCCAGAACAAAAGGGTTCCGCCAGGAGCGCTCTCCATAGACTGCCGAGCGATCGCCACCATATCGTCGGTTCTACCCGACTTGAGGGCGTTGGGCCAACGTTTCAAAATATGACGTTTAATCTGGGCGTCGGTAGCGCATACGTCTGGCGGATACTCGCCATAACGCTGTTTGTATATCTCCAAAGCTTTGGAAACGTCGTCCAGACGATTTCGTACAAGAGCGGCTTCCGCAAAGCCCCTTGCGCCCCGAAGCGAAACGAGAACCACCCCTGCCAACAGGGCGATAATAGCGACGGCTATCAATACTTCAACAAGAGTAAAACCGCCGCGCTCAACTGACGAGGGAACGTTTCTTCGCATAATCACCCGAAACTCCAACCGAAATAAAAACTCAAATGGAAATTTTGTTACGAAATCAATCCAATTTGCCCATTTTATGCTTCTGTATTATTAGAAACGCATATCGGCAAAAAGTTCCAAAGGATCGAATATCACCCAGAGAGGCTTTCGATGAGCTTAATCATTGGCAAAAAGAGCGCGATAACGATGGTACCGACCATACCGCCGAGGAACATAACCAACAAAGGCTCGATCATACTCATAAGCGCGTCGGTCGCGACGGCCACTTCTTCGTCGAATACGTCGGCAACTTTATAAAGCATTGCGTCAAGTTCGCCCGTCTCTTCACCTACGTCAACCATGTTCACGACGATGTCGCCCAAAATCTTATTCTGGATCTTCGTCATATACAGAAGACATCCGATAGGACCGCCTAAGAAGCAGAAGAAATAAAAGAGGCACGCCGGATGAAAACCCGGACGGGAATGTTGCTTCATCGGATTGGCAATCGTATCCCCTTCGCGAATCGCATCAAGAATCTTCTGATACATCTTCTCAAAGACTGCGTTGTCGGAGGTTTCCTTCGTAATCTGGAGAGCTTCCAAAATCGGAACGCCTGATTGAACCAGAGTACCGAGAGTACGCGTAGTACGCGCAACGACCGTCTTTTCAATGAGAGGGCCAAAAATAGGGCACCGCAACAGGAACAAGTGCCATCCGTACCTCATATAGGAGAAACTCGTCGTAATTTTAATAAAGAGAAAGACTCCTAAAGGTAGACCGGGAATGAGGTACCAGTAGGTCATAATCATGTGCGAAGTCTTCATAAGCCACAAAGTAAGGGCGGGAAGCTCCGTATCAAAGTCCGCGAAGATTTCTTCGAATTTTGGAACGATACTCGTCATGATGAAGATCATGATACCGCAAGCAAAGAAAAGAACGGAGACAGGATATGTCATTGCCGACTTAATCTTTGCTTTCAACTGTTCCGATCGTTCTAGGAATTCTGCAAGACGCTGTAAAATAACTTCCAAAGCGCCGCCTGCCTCACCCGCCTTGATCATGTTGATATATAGACGGCTGAAGGCCTTAGGGCATTTGGCCATCGCTTCAGACAAACTGGAACCAGACTCAATCTCCGCGCAAACGTCAATTAAACAGTTACGCAAAGGACCGGGTTTCGACTGAGTTTGCAGAATATTTAAACTTCTCAGAATAGGCAAACCAGCGTCTTGAAGGATAGAGAGGTTACGAGTAAAGTCGCGCAAAATCTTCGGTTTAACTCTACCGAAGGTGAAGGTCTTCATGTTGGCGCGATTACCCTTCTTCTTCGCCGCCTGACGATCCTTATGGAGAGCGATTTTGGTAACCATGTACCCGCTCTCTTTAAGCGTTGCGGTTACTTCCTCTTCGGTCGACGCCTCAATAATATCGGTAAAGCCTTTACCAGCGGCGTCTACCGCCTCTACTTTAAACTTCGGCATGGAAATACCTTCTGAATATAAAAACACCGACGGCAACGAGCCCTTGAACCGGCGAATGAATCACCGCCAAAAGTCTCGACCTCGATAAAAGAGGCTCGACTAATCGCACAAAGACGCGTTTTATTCTCACAAACGACCTGTTGCCAGGGGTGCGGTCGTCTACCGACGTCGCCTGCTCCGCCGTCGTATTTTGCGACCACACTCTCTAATAAAGTATAAACACAGAAGCGCATATTTTCAACAAATTACCTAAAAATCTTGATAAATTGTCGATTCAAAACGCGCTATAAAAGAGGAACGTCTTCCCTCCCCCGCGCTATTATTACGCGTCCAAAACGGTTTCGCGAACAACTTCCTCAATCGTAGTGACGCCTTCGTAGACCTTCGCCATACCGGCGTCGCGAAGAGTCAACATCCCGTTTCGACATGCCGCGTCGCGCATTTCTGCAACAGAACCGTTGCGCAAAATAATATTTCGAATTTCTTCATTTACAACCATGAATTCGTGAATAGCCGTTCGACCTTTGTAACCGGTATTGTTGCACGCCACGCAACCGGCGCCTTGATAAAAGCGCTTTCCAGCGACGTCAGCGGGAGTCAAACCGAGTTCGGCGAGTTGCTCTTCCGACGGCTTGATCTCGGTACGACATTCTTTGCAAATTCTTCGAACAAGTCGCTGCGCCAAAATCGCCTGTATCGTCGCCGTGATCAAGAACTCAGGAATTCCCATATCCTTCAAACGCGTAATAGTACTCGGCGCGTCGTTCGTGTGCAACGTGCTGAACACCAAGTGTCCCGTCAAAGACGCTTGAACGGCAATCTGCGCCGTCTCGCGGTCACGAATCTCGCCGACAAGGATTTTGTCCGGGTCTTGTCGTAGAATTGAACGCAAGCATTGGGCGAACGTGTTGCCGATTTCCGCGTCGATCGGCATTTGAACGATTCCGTCGATTTCATACTCAACCGGGTCTTCCGTCGTCATGAGCTTTTCAGTGATGACGTTTAATTCGGAGAGCGCCGCGTACAGAGTCGTCGTCTTTCCAGAACCCGTCGGTCCGGTAACGAGAATAATACCGTTTGGCAACTCGATCACTTCGCGGAACTTGCGAATAAGGTCTTGCGACATACCCACGTTATTCAAGTCAAGCGAAATAACCGACTTGTCAAGAATTCGGCATACGACGCTCTCGCCAAACATCGTGGGGAGAACGCTAACGCGGAAGTCAACGGGGTTCCCCGCGACCATAAGTCGAATACGACCGTCTTGCGGAAGTCGTTTTTCCGCGATATCGAGGTTGGCCAACACTTTAATACGAGTCGTAATAGCGTTCGCCAGGTGTCGCGGCGGAGGCACCATTTCGTACAAGGTGCCGTCCGCTTTAATACGAATCTTAAATTCGTCTTCAAAAGGCTCAAAGTGAAGGTCGCTTGCGTGATCTTTAATTCCAAGGAGGAAGACCATGTTCAGGAGTTTTCGCACGGGGGCGCTTTCCGCAAGCGCCTCCACGCTCGTCAGATCTTCCATGGTTCCAGCTTGATCAACTAGTTCTTGAAGATTCTTATCGTTCTCCATATCGGAGAGGATCGACTCAATGCTGTCTCCCTGATCGGTAGCATAGTAACGTTCGAGCGCGACGTCGATTTCTTTGGCCGTCGTCACCACGCAACGGATCTGATAGCCGAGAAAATTACGAAGTTCGTCGATAACGGAAATGTTTTGGGGCTCCGCAGTCGCAATCGTCAGAACGTCGTTTCTAAAGCTAAGCGGAATAACGCGATACAGATTCGCCATCGCTTCCGTCAGGTGAGCGAGAACTTCCTGCGGAATCGTCAAGTCGGAGACGGCGACAACCTGAAGTCCAAATTGCTCGGCGAGCGCCTGGGCAAGTTGGTCGTCGGTTATCATATTCATACTGATAGCGATCTGGCCTAGCAGCTCGTTAGGACGCTGACTTTGTTCTTCACGAAGCAGATCCAACTGTTCTTCGTCAATATACCCGAGGTCAACCAGAATCTGACCAAAACTTCGCGCCATATCAGCAAATCTCCCTCAACCAAAACACCAAGCTTAACAATTCAAAATTCCAAATAAACGCGTCAGACTCCGCATGCACATTCCATCCAACGCGTCGCGTAATTACCGCACGGCTTTTCAACGGTCGGTTTGCGCCCCAGGGAAAACGAACCAGAATCGCATCATAAAAGATCCGAAACGCCCCGGCAAGCGTCGTCGTAACTCGTTGAACAAAGCGGTTCGGTCAAGATTTCCCTAAGGGCTCCTTGATTGACCGTCAAAAACAAGAGTCATATGAACGCGAACGCCTTGACGCGTTCGCGTTCATTGCGTCATTCCTCTTCTTCATCTTCATCTTGTACGCCAAGACCAGTTTCCCAACGTCGCATTTTCTCTTCAAGGACGTCGGGCATGTTCGATTTAAGAAGCGCGTCCTGTTTCGTCACCACCTGATCCTTCCACAAGCTGAAGAGATGGTCGTCCATGAGTTGCATCCCTAATTTATGCCCCGTTTGAATAGAAGAGTTAATACGGAACGTTTTGTTTTCACGAATAAGGTTTGCGATAGCGGAAGTAACAACCAACATTTCGTAAGCGGCGACGCGTCCGCCTTGAATGCGCGGCAACAACTGCTGCGACAAAATACCGATAATGGAGGTCGACAACTGCGTTCGAATTTGTTCCTGTTGGTTTGTCGGGAAAACGTCGATGATACGGTTCACCGTACCTTGAGCGCCCGTGGTGTGCAAGGTTCCGAAAACTACGTGCCCCGTTTCAGCCGCAGTAATAGCGGCTTCAATCGTTTCCAAGTCGCGCATTTCACCAACGAGGATGACGTCGGGGTCTTGACGCAGAGCGCCGCGGATCGCGTCCGCAAAGGACATGACGTCGACTCCAACTTCACGCTGGTTTACCGTCGATTTCTTATGATGATGATAGAATTCGATCGGGTCTTCAATCGTGATGATATGGTGGTCGACGTTCGTATTGAGCCAGTCGATACATGCCGCAAGGGTCGTCGATTTTCCAGAACCCGTCGGACCGGTGACCAAAATCATTCCACGAGGACGCTGAATCAGTTCCTTCATAATGGGAGGCGTGCCAAGCTGTTCCATCGAGAGCAACTCATTTGGAATTTGACGCAATACCATACCGGTATTACCCTTCTGCTTGAACACGGAAACACGGAAACGAGCTTTATCGCCAAATGCAAAACCGAAGTCCGTTCCCCCGCGCTCTTGGAGTTCCTGTTGGCATCGACCAGGGGTAATACTTTTCATTAGGGAAACAGTATCCGCAGGCTCCAACGACTTCGTTTCAAGCCGAACAAGACGTCCGCTCAAACGCAACACCGGGGGCTGGCCCACGGCAATGTGCAAGTCGGACGCGCCGCGCACAACGACGGTTTCCAACAATTTATCTACAAGAATTGTACTCATTCGTATCTATCCTAGAAGTATGGTTACGATCTCAAAACACGACATCGCAAACGCCTCAAAGGAGGGTCAATCTTCCTCGAGACGCGCCACGCGCATAACCTCCTCGATCGTAGTGAGACCTTTCATCGCCTTTACAATGCCGTCCTCAAAAAGAACATGCATCCCTTCGCTCCGCGCAAGGCGACGAATATTGGAGGTTGATTCTCCCTTAAAGGTCATTTCACGAACTTTAGGCGACATATACATCAGCTCAAAGATAGCTCGCCGTCCGCGATAACCGGTCTTATTACAGTTGACGCATCCCTTCCCCTTCATGAAAGTGGCCTTCGCCGCCATCTCAGGGGTAATATGAGCGGCGCGCAACTCAGCTTCACTCGGCGTGTAAGGACGCTTGCACTTCGGACATACGCAACGCACAAGACGCTGAGCCATAATTCCAATTACCGAGCTTGCAACCATATAGCCCGGAACGCCCATATCAACCAAACGCGTAATAGCCGACGGAGCGTCGTTCGTATGAAGCGTGCTAAAGACCAAGTGTCCGGTAAGAGACGCTTGAATCCCCATCGACGCCGTTTCAAGGTCGCGCATTTCACCTACCAGAATGACGTTCGGCGCCTGTCGCAACATTGATCGAATTACCGCGGCAAAGTCCAATCCAATCTGATGTTTAATTTCAACTTGGTTAATACCCGGCAAATAGTATTCAACAGGATCCTCTGCCGTAATAATTTTTCGAGTCGGAGTATTCAGTTCGTTAAGGGCGGCGTAAAGAGAAGTCGTCTTTCCAGAACCCGTTGGCCCCGTAACAAGAATAATACCGTTTGGTCGAGCAATAAGCTGAGTGAAGCGTTTGTAGTCTCTTTCGCTAAAGCCCAGTTGAACCAAACTAACGCGAATGTTGTCTTTATCCAAAATACGCATGACGATCGACTGTCCGTGCGCAGTAGGAATAACCGAAACGCGCAAGTCCAACTCTTTTTCGCCAAGGGTCAACTTAATACGACCGTCTTGAGTTCTACGACGCTCTGCAATATCGAGCTTAGAAAGAATTTTAAAACGAGAGATCAGAGCGCCCTGAAAACGTTTCGGCAAGGCTTCGCGTTCGACCAGCTTACCGTCGATTCGATAGCGAATACGAACGCGATCTTCAAAAGGCTCAATGTGAATATCCGACGCGCGCAATTGAACGGCTTCCGCAATAATCTGGTCGCACAAACGCACGATGGGAGCGTCGCTTTCTGAACTATTGCCAGCCACGTCCTCGTTTCCGCCGCTTCCTTCGACGACGGTGAAGTTAATAGCCGTGTCGGTCATTTCTTGAATCATCGAGTCCGCCGATTCGCCGACGTTTTGGCCGTAATGCTGGTTAACAGCCTCTTGAATCGCTTCGCGCGAGGAAACAACCGCTTCGATAGGACGCTGTAGAATAAAGCGCAACTTTTCAAAGATTTCTACGTCGTCAGGATCGCTTACGACAACCACGAGGGCGTCGCCGTCTTCTTCATATGGCAGAACGCAGTTTTCACGCGCGATAGACTCAGAAATCAACTCGATGACAGCGGGTCTGATCGCCACGTTCTTCAGATCGACATAGCGTTTGCCGTGCTCTTCGGCGACAGCCTTCGCGATTTGCTCGTCCGTCACATATCCAAGATCTTTAAGAGCCTGCTGTAACTTAACGTTCGTCTTCTTCGCGAGCTCTTGCGCTTCCTGAACCTGATTTAAACTTAGCAACCCCTGCTTGTTCAAGATTCCAAGATAATTCAGTCTTTTCGCCATTGAAGATCCTTTGCCGTTAAATTTACTAATTTCAACATTGTCGCCGTGCAACCAACACGAATCGCCCGCCCGCGTCGTAAGTCAAAACGCACTCTCATAATGTTCGGCTATTTCCACGAAAGAAAAAACCAAATCCAGTTTAAGCCCCCTAAACCTAAAAATCAAGCTTTTTTTACATAGAAGCCTGCTGTTTAAAAGAAATCGCAATCTATATTCTCTACAAACTCTATAAACAACGCACTCCATAAAATGAGACTAAAACAAACTACGCGTACAATCAATAGAATCGGCCTCACGAGTGAAGATCAATAGTCCAAAATACGTTCCGACTCAAGAAAAAAATCAGAAAATCATTTTCCCCAATAATAAAAGCCGATTCGTGAAAATCGGCTTTTATTGTAGCGCAATACGGAATAAATCAAATTGTCTCTGAATAACTTCCAAGATATGTAAAAGACTCGCACACGCCTTGAAGTTCAGCGATCAACTGTATAAAACGAGGGTCATGAACAGACGCCTCGACGTCGAAATAAAACATAAATTCAAAATCTCGATCCGGAAGGGGGCGGCTCTCGAGCTTAATCAGATTAACATTGAGGGCGTAAAAGCGCGATAGGATTTTATATAAAGCTCCCGGCTCGTGCGAAACGCTAACCATTAAACTCGTTCGGTCGGCTCCAGGGAAGATCTGGAGATCTTTCGAAATGCATATGAAACGCGTGTAATTATTATCTTTATCCTGAACCGCCGGTTTAAGACACTCGAGGCCGTATAGCTTAATACAAGCGCGCGAAGCCAAAGCCGCGACGTCCCTACGCTCGGAGGTTGCGACCATTTGCGCGGCGACAGCGGTGTTTTGCGACGGTAAAGCTTTCACGTTCTTCAGCGAGGAAAGGAACGTAGAACACTGGCTTAACGCGTGAGGGTGAGAGTAGATCTCACGGATTTCTTCGAACTTAACGCCCGGTTTCACGAGAAGATTATGGTCTATTTTCTGACGGACGCTACGCACAATATGGAATTGGTGACGTTGCATCAAGTCGTAAACCTGGTTCACAGACCCCGCTAAACTGTTTTCGATCGGAATAACGCCATACTTGCAGAACCCTGTGTCGATCGCTGCGAAGACGCCTTCGAAATCTTCGAAATACATGATTTTAGCGCCGTGAATCAATCGATCGCAAGCAATTTGTGAATTTGCGCCTTCACAGCCTTGGCATGCGACGGAAATATTTGAAGGAAAGAGTTTCGGCGTTGTCTCAATGGCCGCTTGAATGTTCTGAACTAGCTCGTTTCCTACCCCGTTGAGACGATTTTGATAGCTACGACTCAAATCAAAGACAACAGAATAAAGCTGGGGCAGATATTCCCGGATCTCTTTGGGAGATTTCTCAAAGATTTTGTTGCGTTTGTCGCGTTCGCGCGTCATGTCGATGACGGGGATTCCCTTAGCGCGCTTATACTGAGCAACCTCGTTGCTCAATTCCATTCGTTGCGCGAAGAGGTCAATGATCTGATCGTCGACCTTGTCAATTTTGTCTCTAATCTCGTTTAAATCCATAAAACCACCGTCCTGAAATAATCCTAAAAAAAACGCGCTACAGACGTAATCTGTAACGCGTTCAACACCTAAAATCCTTCTCGATCTCTACAGCATTACAAATTACCTCTACCAGCTAAACCGGTAAAGTTAAAGCTAAAGAGATAAGCAAAGGAAAAATAATTATTCATATGCGTATTCATTCGTAATATGACCAAGGCGTTTAGCGTTCGCATAACGCCGCTTCTTTTTTCTTAATTTATCGAAAAAAAGAAAACCGTCAACCATGAAATAATAATTACCGGTACCTTTACTTTTTGAAAACAGCGTTGAGATTAAGATTCTTCAACAACAGATCCGAACGATAAGTTCCGGGCGTTTCCCATCCAAAATTAAAGTGAGTCACTACGAAATCCTCAGGCTTGGAATCGACCAAAAACCCCCTTTCCTTCGCAGCGTCCAAAGCGTCTTCTAAATATGATACGAGATCCGCTTCAATATGCGTCCATTCCTTAGAATAGGGATTCACTCCCCCCATCATATTGTCGATCGTTTTCTGCCCGCCTAAACGATATATCAGCTTTCCTGTGCCAATTGTTTTCGGGTCGCCGTCAACGGCAATATAGTCGGACTGAACTTCCTCCCGCTCGTCGAAAAATGAAATCCCAAACCAAATATAATCTCCAAAATCCTTCGACTCTTTATTGAGATTCGCAAAGACAAAGTAGATAGACGCTTGAGTCGTATGCAACCCTGGATCGTAAAGATTTGAGGAATCCGTTTTAGCAAAATCAGCAACGCGAGCGTCGCATGAAAACACCAAGGAGTTTAAATCAACAAGGGCTGGGCGTTCGCTTTCTGAGAAATTTCTGCATAGAAGCAAATGTATCCACCACTCGTCTGCGCGGCGCGGATGGAGGTATTCGTTTTCCGTCCTGACGCCGAGCCGGAGGGTCGCCGTCCCCGTGTCGTCAGTCTTAACTTCCACAAGTTGACCTGGAGTTGAAGCGCGCTTAACGTTCGCGCCGCAAGAAATCTCTCCTTCGGCTATATTGAATTTTGAAGCGTGAGTCGCAAGTTCCCATTTCGGAGTCCCTGATGCGCCGTCTTCATTCTCCTTCAAAGAGAACAATTCTCCAATCGTCTTCCCCGCTTTCGTGACGACAAATCCTTGTTCGAAGTTTACGTCGCCAAATAATTCCACTTTCCTTGAAGTATCTTGCGCTAGTCCGACCGCATGTCCTAGTAGGGTTAGCAACGTCCACACGCTCGCCAATACCATTTTGAAAGAACCGCCAACACGCAACATTCTTAACCTCCGTCTACCGCCGCCTGTTCATCTGATAGCGTTATGCATGATTCTATCGAAAACTTCTCGAACTCTTCGGCTAGGCAATGCAAAACTGATCCCTTGATATTGACTTCCATAAATCGCGGTATTGATTCCCACCAGCTCTCCGCGATCATTCACAAGAGCGCCGCCGCTATTCCCCGGATTTACAGCCGCGTCAGTCTGCAAAAACTCCTGCGTCACGACGCCTTTGTCGTTCACAATGAATCTCTCTTTCGCGCTGACAATTCCTTCGGTCACCGTTTTGGTTAGCCCATAGGGATTGCCAAGCGCAAGGACTGGATCGCCGACTTCGAGGGCGTCGCTATCCCCCCATTTAATTGGGACTAAATTCGGGGCGTTGATCTTTAGAACAGCGACGTCCACGTCGCGATCAAAGCCAACGACGCTAACAGGAGAAGCGACGGAACGACCGTCGCTTAAAAAAATCTCAACTCCGTCGACAAGCCTGCCTTCAGGAGCGATCACATGATAGTTCGTAATAATCAATCCCGCCGCGTCGACAATCACTCCCGATCCTTCGCCAAGGGATATCTGCGTATCTCCGAAAAATCCGCGGCTAAAAATATTGGTTTTGATACCGACAACGCTCGGACCAACAAGTTTTACCACATAGGGAATTCGTCCTTCGCCAGACGACTCGGGATGTTCGTCTAAAAACTTTTTAGCGGCTTCGTATTTTGCGCGCTCAATCCCTCTTTGTTTCGAATACGCCCACCTCTCTCCCACAATTGGAAGTAACGAAAGAATCAAAAGGAGGCAAAGCGCAAAGACCCAATACTGCATTCTTCGAGCGTACAAAACTTTTCGAATCGATTCCATGTCCCGATAAGATTCCATCCGTCCATTCATATAATCCATCGGTCCACGCTGGTAGTTTTCACCGTTATAATCCATAATCACCACCCTCTAAATATCGTTATCTGGGGTCTGTTTAATCTCACTTAGTTATAGACGCGTCTCCTAAAGCTCTCGACAATATAAGAATAACATCTGTCGAGTTTTGGGGAATATTCTCCGTCTTCGTTGTGTAGTAAAGATTCGAATAATCACTTGGGCTTTCGAATGGAACGTCAAGAATCGAACCAGGAAAATTAGCCAATCCAAAAACTTCTCCCGTCACGTTTGCTAAGTAATATTTCTTTCCATCAGGATCAACGCCAAAGAGTCCCCCTGTGAAAACCCAATGCGACTGCATCGTTTGCCCCGACTCGTTTTCCTCCACCATATCTTGAGCTTTCACCTTGCGAAGAGCGCCAGAATTAGGTTCGCGCCAACACACCGTAATATTGATTACTTCTCCTGTCGGAGAAACAAACTCAGGATCAAATTTTGCAGGAGTACCCTGTTTGGCGCCAATCACGAGAAGCGCCGCATGTATCAAATGTGGAGGAATATCCAAAGACACGATCGATTCGTGCTCTTTACTGTTTTTTCGACAAGCAAAAAATTCGAGCAGACCGTCGCGCAGACAGATCTTTCCTCCTAAAATGACGAATTTGCGATCAGCGGAGACCCAAATCGGAGACGTTTTATCCAGACGCTTTAACGGCGAAGTTCCATCGTAAAGAGTCGTGTAATCAAATGGGGAAAAAGCTTCTTCATTTGTCGCCGCGTCCGAAGCGGGCAAAGATTGAGGCGTCTTAAAAACAGGTTTTCCTTTGTCCTTCTCAGGAACGATTGAAACAGCGTCGACTCCTGATTCATTCGGAATTTCCTGCGCGTTTCCAATCATTACGCTATTCGTCCCTAGAAGAGATAAGGAAATTATTGCCAATGCTAGCAAGCAATCGTTTATGAACATTTTCTTCACCCTAAAACGCCGAGCGCTCAAACGAGCTTTACCCCGTCTAAAGAGGTTTTCTATCATTCTTTGAATATTTGCCAAGTTAGAATAATAGTTCCGCCTTCTCTCTCACCAATAGAATTCCTCACCCCCCATACTCCCGGATAACTCGTATTGAAGAAGAGGTTCAGGAATAGCTAAGCGCAATTTAGTGTATAGTATGTGCTAAAAAATGACAATTATCTCAAAAATTCTTTCCTTCCTTCTACGCAACTCGGTTCCCGTCTCTCCTTAGAAGGTCAATAGGCGACGAGCAGTCGTTGTCTCATATGGGGCAAGTTAAGAAATTCAATAATTCGCCAAGGTAAATAGCGAATCCTCATTCTTTCCTATAAAAACGGACTAAAGTCACAAGATCGTTATAGTCGATACCCTTGCTACCAGCAACAAATTTGATCTTTGCTGATCCAAAGCGGTTTGCTGGCAGACACGGGAGACTCTAAGGCAGGTGGTCGACAGTGGAATAGTCGCGTACGAAACGACGTTTATTCCATTTGAAAGTAATCTGCCAATAATTCGAGAGAGTTGCATAAAATCGGTTGAGCCTTAGAAAATTTCTTTGGCGATATTTCCGCTTTTTGTTAAGGAACAAAGGACGAAATAACCGAAAAAGAAAAAGCCGAATGACAGAAGATTAGCGTCAGGATTTCTGCCGTGAGCGCTGCATTCGACAATGCGATCAATGGGGAAGCTTTGGAAACGACTCCAGGAATCGCCCGGTCTTATTGTTTTTCGTTAGCCGCATATCAACGCCGTGGACGATTGCGCGTTAAGGAGAATGCGCGTCGTTGACGGATGGCCAGTTCCTAGCTCCAAAGGCCAGGAACATCGTTGGAAAGATTGTGCATTATTTAATCGGAGAGCCCTAAATGAAGGTTTTTACCACTGGTCAAGTCGCCAAGATCTGTAAGGTAGCGCCGCGTACCGTCAGCAAATGGTTTGATACCGGTCGCCTCAAGGGATATCGTATCCCAGGTTCACAAGATCGTCGAATTCCTCGCGACAGCCTGATCAAGTTTCTCAAAGAGCATAGCATGCCGCTTGGCGAACTTGAGGACGAAACGAAGGCAAAAGTCCTAATCGTGGCCCAAGATCAGGTTCTTATCGAAAATGTCAAGCGCGAACTTCCGTCTGACAAAGCGTTCAGCGTCGCCGTTGCCTCGAGCGGCTTCGACGCGGGCCTTCAAGCGGAAAGCTTCCACCCGGACTGCATCATCGTCGATTTCTCGATCGGACGTCCTGAAGCTTTGCAAATTTGCCAAAACCTCCGTCAGAACTCGGAATTCAGCCAAATTATTATCATTGCCTTGCTGCCAGACGATGGTATCAGCACAAGTTTCGATCGCTCAAGCATCAATGAAACTTTCCGCAAGCCTTTCGACTCAGCCCTGCTCGCGGAACGTCTTCGTTCCCTTGTCGGCAGCAAGAAGGAACTCATCTAAACCCGTTTTCTTGGCGCTGGAATCTAAAAGGATTGAAGTTCCATAAAACCCTTGAAGTCACCACTCTTCAGGCAAGTTTCCAACGAAAACGAAAAATAACAAAGGAAAGGCCGTTCGCAAAACCGAACGGCCCCTTTTTTTCATACGGACGTCTAAAAATCTCCGTCGAATATAATCCATGCGACGACGTCACGCCGCCATTTCATATTCACAAAACCCTATATTCCTCTTAAAACCATGAGAGCATGTATTCAACGAGTATCCCAAGCTCGAGTTGAACTCCCTGATGAAAACAATCGAGTATCCGGACAAATCCAAAAAGGATTCTTAATACTTCTTGGCGTAGGCGGCGACGATGGTGAAGACGACGCTCGTTATCTCGCTAAAAAGATCGCTTCCTTGCGCGTCTTTGACGACTCCGAGGGGAAAATGAATCTAAATCTATCCGCAGTGCAAGGAGACGTTCTGGTCATTAGCCAATTCACCCTATTTGCTAATCCGTATCGCGGCAACCGTCCAAGTTTCATAAACGCGGCTCCTCCCGAACGCGCGCGAGAATTATATCGATTCTTCATTCAGGAACTCAAACAGAAAGGGATAACGGTCGAAGAGGGCGTGTTCCAAGCCAATATGGCAGTTCACCTGACTAACGACGGTCCTGTTACGATCTGGATTGATTCTCGCGACCGTTTCCTGAAGTCTTAGCTTGAAACATTTTGAACCCGCTTTATGATTAAAGTGATTTCAAGGGAAAATTGCAACTTTTTTCCAAAAAATGCGTCAAACTAACGGGCTGTAGTTTGAATTACATGGCGTCAATACTACAGAAAACAATAGTCTAGACATAGCGGATTACGTTGCAGGGGCGACAACTTAACTCCAATAAGAGCGTCCTTACCGCGCAATTAGGAGATCTATATGCGTTTTTCTAACCGTTGCATCAAACTAGGCCTCGTGAGTAAAAACTCTCATGTTAGTCGCGCAGCTCGTTCTAGGTTATCTCGATTTGAAGAACTCGAATCGCGCGCGCTCCTTTCGCTCTCGACCTCGAGTCTCGACTATCGTGCGCTACAAGACGCCGATTCATTTGGAGACTCCGAGAACAACGCAATCTGGGTCACCTCTCTACAAGATTCTGTCAATGCCTCTGACGGAAAAATTACTCTGCGCGAAGCTCTGGATTACGCAGGACAATCCTTAACGGCGGGAGAGGTTTCGTCAACGATCCGGTTTAAGGTCGGGGGAACTATAACTCTCTCCTCTTCTTTACAATCTCTTAAAATACTTTCCAAGAGCGTTACTATCGACGCTTCAGACGTCGGCGGAATCGCTGTCCAAGCTAGTCAAACGTTGGCTCTATACGTCTTTGGCGGTTCTATGTCG
>CAKVCP010000046.1 GCA_934725735.1 uncultured Thermoguttaceae bacterium | reverse complement strand
TCCTCTTCGAAGCGGGGGAGAAGTATGATTCCCATAATTGCGAACCTACGTTTAACACTTCGTCATTGCCTTTGGAATCGCGTTGTTGGTCGGGGCCAAGGGTAAGTCCTGAGTCTATTTTGGAAGCGATGCTCTTTGTCGGCGATCGAGATAATAAGCCGTTATTTCTCAAGAACGCGTGCGAGTTCATTCGCAACGTGTCGGAAATGGAAGCCGTCGAAATTTTGGCTGATTTAAACGAGAGATATTATCGCAATGGAGCGCCTTACAAAATTGTTCCAGAACAGGGGGGGTACCGTCTCGTCCTTTTGAACAAGTATGATCGACTCCTAGAGCGCTTTTCAGGAAAAACCAAAGAGTTTCGTCTATCGCAAACCGCTATAGACGTTTTGGCTCTCGTCGCGTACCGACAGCCGATTACGCTCGCGGATATTCTTGACGCGCGCCCGAACGCCTCTAGCGTTATAACTCAACTTGTGCGGCGCGATCTCATTTCTCTCGAAAAACGCGTGGTGGATAAGAAAAAAGTCCCCGTTTACCGTACGACCGCGCGCTTTTTGAAACTATTTAATCTCACGTCTTTAGACGAACTTCCGGTGATCGGCGATATCGATTATCGATAGGTTTTATTTTTTTTGGGGGCATGAACGTATAATAGACGCGTTCTATTTCTTGAAAGCGCGGCGCTATTTTGCTATAATTACAAGAGATCAGGTTTGTAGATCTGAAAACGTTGACTGGAACTCTTGGACGTTGCTTTCATTTCCCCTTGAAAGGAATAAAAAATGGTAAGTAAATTGACCCGTCGTGACTTTGTGCGCACGAGCGCTCTTGCCGCCGGCGCCGCGGCGCTTTCCCTGAATATCGATAGTCTTCAAGCTTCCCCCGCAGATGTGGAACAGCCCTTCCAGACGAAGCTTCATTGCGCTCAAATCGTCGGCGCGATTACCCCCGAGAGAATCGAAGAGCTTGCGAAACTCGGTTATGAAGGCGTCGAGACGACGTTGTGGGATATCGAGCCTGCGAAAGCGATCGAAGCGCGTAAGATTTGCGAATCTTTTGGCATGAAGATCCATTCGGTAATGCGCGCTTGGACCAATGTGAACGTAGAAGGTCAGGCCGCCGCGGACGTCGACTCGATGATTCGCGCGTTACGCGCCGCCTCCGCTTACGGCGCTTCCACCATCCTTCTGGTGCCGTGTCGCACCGGCGTTAAGTCGCCCGCTCCTTGGGATTTTAAGATTGATTATGACCCTGAAACTTGCGAAGTCAAAAGCGTCTGCGAAGGGGATAACGCGCTGTATGCCGACTATATTAAGGCGCAGAATGAAGCGACGATCGCGTCCGTTAAATACGTAAAAGAAGCGATCCCCGTCGCGGCTTACGAAGGGGTTACGATCGGTCTCGAAAACGTGTGGAATAATCTCTGGTGCACCCCCGAGTTCTTTGGCGCTTTCATTCGTTCGTTCGATAACGTTTGGGTCAAAGCCTATCTCGATTTGGGCAACCATGTGAAGTACGCGAAGACGGAAGATTGGCTTCGCGCCCTCAAGGGAATTACCTGCAAATTGCACATCAAAGATTTCCTCTTTGACAAGAGTAAGCCCAATGGCGGCGACTTCGTTCCGATCGGGAAAGGATCGGTCGACTGGAAGTCGGTTCGCAACGTTATCGAAGAAGTCGAATACAACGGTTTCGTTACCGTCGAGAGCGGCGGTTTCTCGGATGCGGAACATGCGAAGATTTTCGAGAATTTCTTTGCCGGTAAAGATATTCTTGAAGGCGTGTGATTGTTTTAACGCTATCTAGTTATTAACATACGCGGATTGCGCGTACGAAAAGCGCGCGCTCTCCGCGTTTCTTTTTGAGAGGGAAAAATGACGTCGTCTACAGGAAGAGTTTACAAGACGCAATTGCGGTGCGCCAAGATTGTCTCGAAAATCGAACCGAAGATCATAGAACAAATTGCCGAGGCGGGATACGACGGAGTCGAATGTACCGATACGAGCCTGTCTCTCGCTGAAGCGAGAGAAGCCCGTCGAATCTGCGAACTAAACGGGATTCGAATTCATTCGGTGATGCGCGGCGCTCAGTTTAATAACGCCGAAAGGGTTGAGTCGGATACGCAAGCTTTGCGCAATGCGATTCGCGTCGCGGCAGCTTATGGCGCTTCTACGGTTCTTTGCGTTCCCGGATCAGCGCCCGCGCCGAATTTGAAACCTGAAAATTTTCGAATTTCCTTCAATCCCGAGACGCTTGAAGTTACCCGCGTCTGCGAAGGCGATAATACCCCGCACGCAGAGTATATTGCCGCTCAAAATCATGCGACGCGCTGCGCGCAAGAGGGATTGCCTAAGGTTTTGGACGTCGCCGCCTACGAAGGGGTTAGAATTTGCCTTGAGAATGTGTGGAACAACCTTTGGTGCGATCCAGCCTTGCTAAACGCGTTCATTCGTTCTTTTGGCTCTCCTTGGGTTGGTTCCTATTTCGATCTTGGAAATTTTGTTAAATATCAGCCTACGGAGAACTGGCTTACCGCTCTGGGGAAGGGGATTATTTTCAAATTGCATTTCAAGGATTTTCTCGTCGATCATTCTCTTCCTAACTCGGGAACCTTCGTACCTGTCGGTCACGGCTCGAACGACTGGGTAAAAATTCGAGATATTTTAGAGGACCTTGAATACAATGGTTTTGTCACTATTGAATTTGAGGAGAGCGAGAGTACGAAGTTATCCGACAAACAACAAGTCCAGAAATTTCATAATTTCTTTGCCGGAGTCGATATTCTGAAGGGCGTCGAATGACCTTTTCGATGTAAAGATATCGGTCGACTGACGCGAGCCTATTTCAAGAAAATAAAAAACCCGTAGGTTTGATGAAACTTACGGGTTTAACTTTTATTTACCTCAAGACCCTTTATCAAAGTCTGGTCTTAGCTCTTGAAGAGTGAATCATTCGTCGTGAGCCTGGGGAACAACCCAAACGTCAAGATTGGACTCAATCTCATGACCGAGGTAGATACGAACCTTGTACTGAGCGAGTTCCTTCAAAGGACCTTCGAGACGAACCTGGTCGGTTGAAATCGAGATACCTTCGTTCTTGAGAGCATGGACGATTTCGTCGGCGCCGATAGAGCCATAGAGGTGACCGTCGGCATTGGCGTTGGCTTCGATGGTGATCTGAGCCTTAGCAATGACGTCGGCGAGATCGTGAAGAGCGGCGAGCTGTTGACGCTGAAGTTCAGCGAGCTGAGCCTTATGCTTTTCAACCATACGACGATGGTGATCGGTCGCGAAGGTCGCAAGTCCCTGGGGGATGAGATAGTTGCGAGCGTAGCCGGGTTTCACTTCAACCACGTCGCCCTGCTTGCCGAGGGAATCGACGGACTGAATGAGAAGGAGCTGGATTCCACCGTTGGGTCCCTTGGGCAGACGCTTGCCGGTACGATAAGCGTTGCGAGCTTGTTTATTTCTAACTTGCATTGTTATACCTTATTTTTGATGAGTATATCAGTTTTTTAAATGAATACGATTTACCCGATGCTAATCGTCAGAAGGGGATGTCGTCGGCGCCTTCTTGAGGATAGCCGGAGTCTCCTCCGCCGTAACCTTGAGAAGAGGGCGCTTGGCGCTGCGGTTGAGCCTGACGACGGTATCCGCCTTGAGGCTGCTGATAACCGCCCTGAGGTTGTTGATAACCTCCTTGCTGTTGATTGAAGCCGCCGTTAGTGCTGTCGCGCGAACCAAGCAAGACGATTCGATCGGCAATGATCTTAACTTTGGATCGTTTTTGCCCGTCTTGTTCCCAGACGTCCTGTTTGAGACGTCCTTCCACGAGAATTGGACTTCCCTTAGTCGTGTAGTCGCGCAAGACTTCCGCGCTACGGTTCCAGACGTCGACGTCGAAGAAACTCGTTTCTTCGATCCAGTTCCCCCCTTGGTCTTTGCGTCTTTCGTTGACAGCCAATCCGACGGTCGCAACGGAGGCGCCGCTAGGGGTAGAACGAAGCTCGGGATCTCGAGTGAGATTTCCAACTAGGACAACACGATTAAAGCTGGCCATACTAAAACGTCCGACAAAAGAAGTTAAAGATGCGAATCAAATATTACTTGGAGGGATCCGAGTAAAAGGACGGATAAATCGATTCCTAAACAAGAGGAACTCAGGCGTTTTCAGCCTCTTCCTCAGCGGCGTTGTTTTCTTCGGCTTCAGCTTCGTCTTCTTCTTCGTCGTAGACTTCCTGCTCGGCGGGCTCGGCGCCTTCTTCCTTAGCCTGGACAGGGCCGGTCAAGGCGTGCTGAACGAGAGCTTCTTCGAGGCGAGGATCGTGAGCGATGATGAGGAAACGAAGGATGTTTTCGTTAAGACGGAAGAGGCGGTTGAGTTCGGCAAGCTTATCCGTGGAAAGACGGAAATAAGAGAGCCAATAGACGCCGCGACGATGGTGCTTGATAGGATAAGCGAGTTTACGATCATCCCACAAACGGCTAACGCGAACGACGCCGCCGAGTTGTTCGATGGTTTTAGCGATAAGGCTAGAGACGTCCTCTGGATTACGGGCATAGGCGTCGGAATTCAAAATGAACAAGCCTTCGTAGAAGTTTTCTTTATTCAAGGTTTTGCTCCTAAATTTTAGCGGTTTTTGTAACGTCAAAAACCGTTTTCGTCGACATGGACGATTGTGTTTCGATGAGGCGGATCGCACATGGCCGAAACCTTGGATCCGGTATCGATCGGCGTCTCTTTGAAATCGACTGTAAAACGCCGTCGAAAGGTCACAACAATGAAATCGAACAATCCATAAATGATAGAACCAAAGACGTTTGAAGTCAAATTACTTCGCCGCGACGTTATATTGGTTCATACAAGTCTGAATATCCCGCTTTACCCAAAGGGACAAGGCGTCAGCCGCTCGCTTTATCGCTAAGTCAACCTCGGGACGTTCGTCTGAACGGAACGAGGTTAAAACGAAATCGACGACTTGGTCTTGCGAGGCAGGTCGACCAATTCCCACGCGAATACGCGGGAAATTCTGAGTTCCTAACTTTGCGACAATGTCTTTGAGGCCCTTTTGTCCGCCGCACCCGGCTGATTCGCGAATGCGAAGTCGCCCTAGAGGAAGATCCAGGTCGTCGCAAACGACCATTAAATCGCTAGTCGGGTTTAACTTGTAAAAACGGACGGCTTCGGCGACCGACGTTCCGCTCAGGTTCATAAATGTGGTCGGGAAGAGTAGGAGCACGTTCTGATTTTCCAATCGAACTTCCCAGACTTCGGCATGGAACTGATTTCGCGGCTTGTCAAAAGTTGTTCGTTTGACAAGTTCTGAAAGAACCATGTAACCAATATTATGGCGAGTCTCGCGGTACTTACTGCCTGGATTTCCCAGACCTACAATGATTTTGTCCGGTTTCATTTCTGCTTTCGGCATTTTGTTAAAGACGCCTTGGGTTAAGAACTTCTTAGCGCCGCGAGTTAAAAACTCGCCGACAGAAGTCGCCAATGTCTTTAACATAATTATCTTCCGAAATATATGATCAAATTTCTAACGCGGAAAGTTTGATTAAAACTCATTCGGCATTAGCGAGGATTCGTCATTCCTCTTCTTCATCAGCCTTTTTGCGTCCAATGACTTCAGGTTCTTCGCCTTCGACCGCTTCGACGGTTTCTTCTTCGACTTCGACCTGTTCGGAGCATTCAACGACAAGGGTTTCCAGATCGGTAACAACGGTTACGCCTTCAGGAGCCTTAACGTCGGCAAGTTTGATTTGTTGATTGAAACCAAGTTCGTTGATATGAACGACGAAGGCTTCAGGAGCCGTCGAAGGCTCCGTTTCGATTTCAACCTTATGAAGGTGCTGCTTGACGACGCCGCCTTCTTTGAGACCGGACGCTTCGCCGCGAAGGACGACCGGGATGGAAAGACGAACATGTTCGTGTTCGTTGACGCGCGTGAAATCGACGTGAAGGACGACGTCCCCCCAAACGTTCCACTGGACTTCCTTGATGAAGGCGCGTTCATTCACGGCGCCGGAAAGGTTCACGAAACGGCTGCCGTGACGCAGAGCCGCTTCAATGACTTCCGTCGCGACCGTCAGGTTGACGACTTCCTTCTTGTGTCCATAAAGGACAGCTGGAGTTTTACCGCTTTCACGAAGTCGACGATTACGACGTTTTCCGACCGTTTCGCGACTCTCGACCAACAATGTTAACAATTCGACCATTTATGTTCCTTTGACGGAATTAAAGTTGCGCTACTCGCCATAAAGAGACACAGTGCCTCTCGTACTCCAAGTAGCCTTCTTTTATGTGCAAAAAATTTTATTCATTATTATTCCTATGAAAATATCGACAAGGGGGGATAAAACTACTTTTTCCTAAATATCGCCCCTTTCTTGAATCTTTGCTCTTTGAGATTTTTTAGTTTTTTTCAATAAAATTTTGACTTCGACTCGCGTACATAACCTCATAGGTTTATATTGAAACTAAATTATGCCGCAGGTCGAGGAAATAAGACTCTATTGGTGATATTCCGCCGTTAATTTGCCAAGCGTCGTTCTTTTTCATCAAGATTTTGGTCAATTTGTTCAGCTCCGATTTGACGGAAGACGCGTTCTTGTTAAAATGTATCTCAGCAAGGTCGATTTTATTGTGTGAGACATTATTTTTTTATTGACAAAATATTATTTTGAGAAAATATTGTCCAGCTACTTGAAAGAATTGACGTAATCGCTAGAATAATCAAAAAAGGATTTTCAGGGCGGAGTTTTTATTTTTGGCTTTGAAAATTTCGAATTATATGAATATTTAGGCTTGCGCTAGCCGCCGTAGATTAACAACTACGCTCCCCACCTTCGATGGTCGTCACCCAAAGGAATGCAGATATCCGTTGCAGAAGTTGAAGGGGCAGTTATCTCTACGGCGGTTTTTTTCTTGTAGTCTCTCGATATACAGTTTGATCGGTTTTTCTTGACGCTCCTAAAGTGCGCTTTACCTTTTTCGTTCCGATTCTCCATATCATGTTCGTCAATAAAACGCGCCATTTTCACAGAAGTCGTTTCTAGCAACTTGCGCGGAGCTTTCTCCTCTTGGGGATCTTTTTCGTGAGTTGGAATGGTTTTAATTTGCATTAATTCTTTGCTTGCGGAACGTGGGGGAAAAGATTGCAGCGATTCGCAATTCTTGCGCTTTTTACGCTTTCTTCTGAGCAACGCTTAAAAAGTCGTCTCTATTTGTTATAATCGGCTACGTAAAAAGTCGATCGCGCGTCATTTATGCCGCGAGGATTAAACGTGTCTGCTAAGCGTCGCGGTATAGCTAGGGGAAATATTACGACGACAGAGACGCGTCGTTATACGCTTGCTACAATGGAGTCAAGATGAAGAGGCTTGTTTATTCGTCGTTGTTATCGTTCTTCGTTTTAACGATAGGAAGCTATGTTTATGGGGGAGAGGTTATTTCGCCGGGCTCTACTCAAAGCGCCCCTGCGGGAGAGGATATTCGTTATGATTCCCAAGGGGGCGCTTTGCTCTCCAAAGAGTGGATCGAGGATTTTATAACGCCCCCGCGAGTTTGGCGACCGTTGCAGATCGTGCATGATTGTGATTTAACCGACATTGCAAGAGTCTATGATTATCGCGACAACTGCGGCTTGGGCGGTTTGGTGGTAAACGTTGGGGGAAGCCCCGAATATATTCGTAGCGACGAAAACTGGAAGCGTTTCGTTCAAGGAGTAAAAAATTTAAAGGACGCCCAGATGCGATGCTGGATATACGACGAATACGGGTATCCAAGCTTGAGCGCCGGGGGAGTGGTTCTGGAAGGCCGTCCTGATCTTATGGCTCTAGAACTAGCGTACGCCCCCGAACATGATCCCCCGTACTACGTGCGCGATTGTTACGAGCATACTCATTCGAGCAACAACGTTTTTCTTTCAAGACGCTATCCTAATCCTTTGAACCCGGAGGCGACGAAACGATTTATCGACGTGACTCACCGTCGATATCGAACAGAGCTTGGTAAAGAGAATCTCTACGACTACGTCGAGGCGTATTTTACAGACGAGCCGTCGATGATGGCGGCGAATCTCGGCGAAATTGAAGGGGAGCTGAAATCTCGCGTCGCAGATCCGATCGATCCGAACAAGAAATGTCTTCCGACCGTCTCTTGGGGGGACGACGTTGAAGAAAAGTATTTCGAAAAGTATGGCGAGAAGCTTTCCGACTCCTTCCAATCGTTATTCTCTGGCGATTCCGCCGAGGATAAGCGCGTTCGTCGTCAGTTCTGGAGCTTGCTTGGCGAGCTTGACGGCGAGCGTTATTATGCACAAATCCAGGCGTATTGCCATGAAAATCCCAATGGGCCTGTCGCGTCTGGACACACGCTACATGAAGAATTTCCTCTGATGCATGTTCCTCTCGACGGCAATAAAATAGAGGTTCTCAAAAAGTTTGACCTCCCCGGACTAGATCTTTTAAATTCCGATCCTCACGCGTTCTTTTACGGATGCTGGATGGCGACCGCCTTTCCTTGTTCCGCCGCGACGTTTATCGGATCGCGGCGCGTCATGACAGAGGTGAGCGACTTTGGGCAGCTTTACTCTGGAGAGCGCAAGCCTGTCGATCTAAGCTTCATGGAAGGGACTGCGGCATGGCAGGCGGCCTTTGGCGTGACTGAATTTACTCTCTACTATGCAATCGGCAACGCCCCGTATCGCGGCCAGGAGTGTCACCGCAATTTTTCGCGCTTTGTCGGACGTCTCAATAGCGTTTTACGCGACGCGCAGCCCGTGCGACCTGTCCTGCTCTATTATCCCATCGAAGAGCTTCAAGAGGAGTACAAGCCCGTCGCTCAGAAATGCACAATGGAAACGCAGAGCGAACGCGCGCGTCAAATTTCGCAGTCTTTCTACGATATCGGAGCGGCTCTTGCGCGCGCTCAAGTTAGTTTTACCGTGATCGATCGCAAAACGCTCAATAGTTTGACGACAACTCCTGAAAATCAAGAAGAATCTGAGCGCCTTAGAGACAAGTTCTCTGGAATAATCTACCCGATTTCTTCCGAGGTCGTGAAATATGAATGGGCAGATCCTAATTTCAAAGAATTTCGAGCGACAGCGGAAGCTCCCCTTGCTACGTGGCAGGATATTGTGAAGACGCTTGGGAGTTCCACTGGCCCGCGTCTAAATCCAACGTCTGATTTTTCGGCTATCGTCGAAGGCGTTTTTGAAAGAGAAGGACGACTTATTTTTCTCGTTTCCAATTCCTACGGGGATCCTTGGCAGGGAGACTTAGTAATGAACGGATTCGACAATATCGCTTTTGAGTCGGACGAATGGGTCGCCGTCAATCCTCATACCGGTCGTATCGAGACCTTCAACGCGACAGATAAAATTGGCGCAGATTTGCCGCCGCGTCAATCTTTGATTTTTATCTCTCCCGTGTTAAAAAATAAAATCGCTTTTTAACCTCCCCCAATAAGGAAGTGCGGTTTCCAGAACTAGCGTCCAGGCGCCTCTTTTCGGAGCGTTAAAAAGTCGGGTTTTCTCCTTGATCTTGACGAAGACGAACTCCGAGTCATTTCGGTCGGCGAAGAAGTAAGAAGGCGCTTGGGAGAATAGAGAAAAGGAGCTCCCGAGAGAAAATTCCAACGCCTAACGTAGCGATTTTTCGTGACGTTAGGCGTTTTATTTAAAAGGGCGTTTAATTTCGTCAAATGATCTACAAAGACGACGTCAATCGCAATAGAAAGCGACCTTTCGCCAATTAAAGGCTGGAAAAATCCCCGATCCCACCCAACCAAACGGTTAATGTCTGGTAATAACAATAAACGTAAACGATGCGATTGTGCACTGTCGGAGCGTAACAATGAAAGAGACTTTGTCTCATGCCTTCGCTCTACGGCTTTTAACTTCCCATAAAAGTTTGTGCGACTTACGCAGTCGTCGCGCGACATTCACCCCGTTGGCTACTACTCCAGCGACTTTATTCGATCAAATCGATTTTCCAGTTTGTTTCTTGTATCTTAATGTCAAGAAGACGGAGCTCCTTAGACAAGGCGTCGATGCGTTTTTGCCAATCGACGACCGAAATCGCCGTTTTAATTTTTATTTCAGTGTTTCGAGAGCGATAGGTCTTTTGATTTGCGACGTCGATGATTTCTTTGTAGGCGTAAATCGAAAGTTGCAGGGCGTCTTTTTGCGCGATAAGTTCCGTGAGAGTCTTACCGTCGACGACGGTTCGGCTATTGGTGAGGTTGATTTTGGCGATAAGAACGCCTAGTCTCGCGATCGTAGAATCTAATTCGCATTTTAAAGAATTAGGTTCTTCTTCGGGGGATTCGCCTTCTTGTATAAGAACGTTGCTTTTGAGACGTTTCTTTAATTCTTCGATTTTTCGATTGATATCGGCTCTTTCCTGCAAGGCGACTGATAATTTCATCGATAGCTTCTCCGTTGTCTAATGCTCGCGTAAAGCGGTTTAAACAATGATATAGGAAATACAAGGAGTTAGCAAGACGCGTAATTTTCGCGAAGAAAATCGTCGGGGGCTTGCATGCTTTCGGGTAAATGGTAGAATAAGAAGCGTTGTAGCGTGACCGGGGGCGAACTGGGTTCGACCGGGCGGGCGAAGCGTGAATTGCGCGTCGAGGTTGATCGGTGGGCCTCGTTAAAAGCCGATTAAAAATTTCAATTGCCAATAACAAAATGGCTTTGGCTGCTTGAGAATAGGCAACCCCGAATATGATTCTTAGCCGAAGAGATGAAATATTTGGTCGCTAAATTCGGATCGTTTGCCGTCGCGTCGAACACGCGGCGAATTAAATAAAGCTTTCGAATCGTCCTTGAGAAACCGTCGTCGATAAGGGTTCAAAGGGATTAAACTCTAAAGAATCGACTACACGCGTAGACGTTCTCGTAGAGACGTCGCGGGACGCGGGTTCAATTCCCGCCGCCTCCACTTTTTCCCTTTATTTTGTTTTAATCTTCGTAACTCTAAGGGATTGCGCTTTGTTGAGTTAGCGTTTTTGGGCATTTTTTGTCCTTTTCTTCGCTCTTTAGCTATGCTGCTTTTCTTTTGAGCTTTTTGTTCTTTGAGCGGGTCTGAACTTTTTGTAAGTCGGATCCCTTTATATGTTGATTTCATCGGTTCAAATGCGCCTCGATTTTTAACGAGGCGGCTTTGCGCTAGGGGTGAAGAAAGAAGACGCCTATGAAAATTTATGTCGGAAACCTGGCTTACAGCACGTCGGATGAGACGTTGCGTAAGACTTTTGAAACGTTTGGAGTCGTTTCGGACGCCAAAATCATTGTTGATAGGGAAACGAATCGTTCCAAAGGATTTGGCTTCGTCACGATGCCTAACGACGCCGAAGCGGAAAAAGCGATCGACGAACTCGATAATACGGAACTCGATCGACGCGTTCTGCACGTTAATCAGGCGCGGTCGACCGAATCTCATGGCCCTCGTCGGTCGTTTCGGGGCGAAAGGGGCCCGCGAAGATTTGAATCTTGATTAAGTCGCTGATGGAAAACAAGCGCGTTTAACTCTCGGTTAGGCGCGCTTGTTTCGTTTAAAGTCGGCTCTTGCAGTCTTTTCTTTTGTTTGATAATATACGTTGGCTTGTTTATATGTTTTTTAGCGTTTGCGAAAGAAAAAGAGATTATACCCATTGAGGTTCCGATGCGTGGGCTTTTACATAAAATAGGCGATTACGCTGTTTATCTTATCGTTCGAGTCGTCGTTTGCGTTGTTCAATGCTTTTCGCTCGACGCGTGTCAGCAGGCGTCTGAGTATATGGCGATTCTATTTAACGACGTTCTACGCGTTCGGAAACGTTTAGTGGACGAAAATTTGCGACACGCTTTCCCCGAGAAAACAAAGCGTGAACGACGCGAGCTCGCTAGAAAAATGTGGGCGCACCTATTTCTTATGGTCGCGGAGGTGGCGCACGCCCCTCGAGAACTTCATGGGATTAATTGGTTTCGGCATGTGACTATTGAGAATGGGCGTTCCTTTTTTAAAGCCCTTCAGGAAGATCGGCCCATAATTCTGATTACCGGACATTTTGGAAATTTTGAGATCGGGGGGTTCTTGCTCGGTTTATTGGGCTATCCGACCTTTTCTGTCGCGCGTAAACTTGATAATCCCTATCTGGATCGTTTTGTTAGCGATTTTCGCGGGAGAACGGGGCAATTCATTATCGACAAGAACACGGGGTACGAGGACGTTGTTTCCGTAATGGAGAAAAGGGGAATCATGGCTTTTCTGGCCGATCAATCGGCGGGAAAGAAAGGCGCCTGGGTGAAGTTTTTCGGCAGGCCTGCGTCGGCGTATAAGGCGATGGCTCTGATGAGCTTACAGTATGACGCCCCTATTTTCGTGTGCTATGCGACGCGAAGAGATAATAAGCCGTTGAATTTTACGATGCGCATGGTGGAGGCGCTTGATCCTCGCGCGCTCCCTCCGGAGATAAAGACTGTTCAACAAATAACGCAGTGGCATGTGTCAAAGCTTGAAGAACAAGTTAGACTTGCCCCGGATCAATACTGGTGGTTACATAATCGCTGGAAGACCTACGGAAAGAAATTTGCGCCCGACTGGGTCTTAACTCATTGAATGAGAAATCGAGAAAAATCTAAAAAATCCTCTTGCGAGTTTACCCTTTTATAGTAAATTTAAGGCGTTGCGAGAATTTTATTCTCGCGAAGCCCTGATAGCTCAGTTGGTAGAGCAAGCGGCTGTTAACCGCTGGGTCCAAGGTTCGAGTCCTTGTTGGGGCGCTTTTAGCATTTTGCCCTGATAGCTCAGTTGGTAGAGCAAGCGGCTGTTAACCGCTGGGTCCAAGGTTCGAGTCCTTGTTGGGGCGCTTACCCTCCTTTGCGAGGGTTTCTTTTTTTCTTGACCCTTTCTTTCTGGAGGGAACTGGAGTTGTCTCGGTTAAAGCTTTTTTTAAGTTGGGCTATTGTCCTTCCGCTTTGTTTTCTCCTCGGCTACCTCCTTTGGGAAAGAAGCGGTGGAGACAAGAATCGTTCATTCAATAGCGAGCATGATGAATTAAGGATCGTTTCGACGGCCCCTAGCGTCACGGAAATACTTTGCGCGCTTGGGCTAACGGAACGGATTGTCGGCGTTTCCAATTACTGCCATTATCCTCCAGAAATTGAAGGTTTGCCGCGAGTAGGCAGTCTCTATGATTACGATACGGAGAGAATAATCGATCTGAACCCCGATTATGTCGTTCTCTTAGCGGAGAACGAGACTTTGGCGAAGAGTTTGAGCGAGTTGGGAATTCCCTATCTCTGCGTCGACCATTCGTCATTGGAAGGGGTTTTAGACTCCTTTGTTATTCTCGGGAAAAAAGCGAGCGAATTTGAGCAGTCAGAAGGCATATTAGAACGCGCCCAGACGCAACGAAATCATATGGTGGAAGAACTGGAGTCTATTCGAAAAGAAACGGCGAATTTGAAGAAGAGAAGAACGCTGATCTCTATTTTTCGCGAACTCCATAAGGAAGGGCTCGGAGAAATATATGTAGGGGGGGACAATCCCTACTTTAACGAGTTATTAGAGATTGCAGGCGGAGTGAACGTCGCTCAAGATTTAGGAGGAATGGCGCCTATTATTACGGCTGAAGGGGTGATTGAATTAAACCCCGAGGTCATTATCGACATGCAACCGCCGGAGAAGAGCGCCGCCGAAGATGGACTCAAAGAAAAAGAAACGCGCGCCGACTGGGATTCTTTAAAGAATGGAGTCGACGCGGTTCGGTTGGGTCAAGTCTATCCGATATGGGACGACTATGCGAGTTGTCCGGGCCCGAGGAGTATTCTTTTTGCCAGGTGGTTGGCGGACGTCGTTCACAAACGCGCCTCCGCCGAGTAGCGGCGTCGAATCAGGTGGATTTTAGAACGATCCAGTCTCCAAGCTTGGGACAGATTTGGGCGATGGTAAAAAGAAGCCGAGCCTTACGCGGGATAACCAGCTCTGGTTCCCTCTTTTCACACTTTTTGAGAATTTTTTGGGCAAGACACTTGGGATCAATCTTACCAACCTTGACTCCGCCCCCCGGCATAAGCGCCGAATCTGGAATACCGTCGGCGTTTTTAAGGGGATAGAGTCGGGGGTTGTCGCGCTTGACGGGGCCAGGACACACGAGCAACACGTGAACGCCGTCAGGCTTGGCTTCTAAACGCAATTGTTGCGAAAACGCGGCAACCGCATGTTTCGTTACGGGATAAGCGCCAACCCATCGCGCCGCGCTTTTTGCGGCGAGAGAGCCAATATTGACAACATGACCTTTGCGTTCTACTAAGTGAGTGTAAGCGGCCTGCGTGCAGGCGATCGTTCCCATGACGTTGAGATTCCACAAATCTTGGAACTCTTTTAAAGGGGTTTTCATAAGATATCCCCGATGAGTTCGACCCGCGGCGTTGACAAGAACGTCGAGCCCCCCGAAGTGATTCACAGTTTCGTCGACGATTCTTTGCGCGTCAATGGCGTTGGTAACGTCGGCGACGAGGGGAAGGACTTCGCATTTCAGGTCTTTTATTTCCTGAGCGGTTTTTTCAACGTCAGCGGCCTCTAACCCGACGATGGCGAGTTTTGCGCCAGAAGCGGCGAAGGTTTCGGCGATAACGCGTCCAAGTCCGTTTGAACCGCCTGTAACTAAAACGACTTTATCTTGCCAATAACTCATTGTCTTCTTCGTTATATTTTTTGTGTTCGCTTAGCGACGCGACCAGTAAAACGTCGTTAACTCGATTATAATCAAAAACGATTAGTCGACAACGAGCGTTTTATCTAATAAAAAACGACGCAAATCCTGGAATTTGCGTCGCTGTAGACTCTACCGAATTTTACGAATAATTAGCACCAACCGCGAACTTTCATAGCGTCGGCAACGCGCTTAATGGCGACGAGATAAGCGGCTTCACGAAGGCTGGTCTTCTTCTCAACGCTCATTTCATAAACGGCTTTGAACGCGTTCGTCATCTTCTGGTCAAGACGCTTCTGAACTTCGTCGAGTTCCCAGTAGTAGTTCTGGGCGTTCTGGCACTGTTCGAAGTAAGAAACGGTGACGCCGCCGGCATTGGCGAGGTAGTCGGGAATGACATGAACGCCGTTAGCGTCAAGAATCTTGTCGGCTTCAGGGGTGGTAGGACCGTTGGCGAGTTCGCAAACGATTTGAGCCTTGATATTGCCGGCGTTTTCTTCGGTGATCGTGTTTTCGAGGGCTGCGGGGAAGAGGACGGTGACGTCGAGAGCAAGAAGTTCTTCGTTGGTGATGGGCTGAGCGCCGGGGAAACCAGCCAAGGAACCGTTCTTGATCTTGTATTCGACGAGTTCTTTCGCGTCGATACCGTTAGGATTGTAGGCGCCGCTCTTAGAATCCGTCGCGGCGACGACTTTCATGCCGAGGAGCTCTTCGGAGAGAGTCGCGGCGAACTGACCGGCGTTACCAAAGCCCTGGATCGCGCAGGTCTTACCCTTGAGGTCGATTCCGTAAGCCTTCGCACATTCGCGGGTGGTGTAGACGCCGCCGCGAGCGGTCGCGTCGCCACGCCCCTGAGAACCGCCGATG
>CAKVCP010000045.1 GCA_934725735.1 uncultured Thermoguttaceae bacterium | reverse complement strand
TAACAAGAGAAGAACGCAGAAGAGCGAAAGATCAGGAGTCGTTACACGCGCGGCTTCCTGGCGCTTTGCGGCGTACGTCGTCCTCGCTGGCGTTATTATCTCTAGCTTTAGCGGTTGCAACGGCGTGCGACGGCGACTAACAATAACCTCGGAACCCTCGGGAGCAATCGTTTATCTCAATAACAAAGAGATAGGAAAGACCCCGATTTCTCGCAATTTTGTATATTCCGGAGTCTATAATATCAAGTGCTATAAAGAGGGGTACGAAATGAAGGAAACGTACTACAAGGCAGGGCGACCTTGGTACCTGTACCCTGGAATCGATTTTTTTGCGGAAAACTTTACGCCGGGAGAATTACGCGACGAACAATCGTGTCACATTACGCTGGAGCAGAAAAGAGAGATCCCGCGCAACGAGCTCTACGAAAACGCCTGCAAACTTCGAGATGAAGCCCACAACGGAGCAATCGAAACCAATAAAGCGGCAACAAATTCTAATTAAAAGCGAATAAAATCATTCTTCTAGAAAAATGCCTCTTGTCATCTTGACGGATTGAGTTAAGATTGTCTTCCAAACCTTGAATGGAAAAGTTTCAGTAGGCTCAAGCGTTATGAACCTTCTCCTTGTCGGCTTTTTGCAGCCGAGGTCGTTGTGATAAACGGCTTTTCAAGACGACAATTCGCTAGTTCGACTCTTTCGAACCTGGCCGATAGGTTGGTTCTTGTTTCAACCTGTTCGTAAAAGGGAGACGTCTTCTCCTTGCGTTTTTGTCGTTATTTCGTTTAAACCCAGAGGAAACGACAAAGCGATTTCTTCTCTTTAAACGAATTCCGTACTTCCCTATCGTCTGGACTTGGTCGTGTGGTCGGGCCCTTTCGAGTAAAGAAAATAAGTTATTAAAGGTTGTCGTGATGGAAAATAAATTCACAAAGACGCACAAGACGTTCATGGCCAAACCCGGCGACGTTGAACAGAAATGGTACGTCGTCGACGCGACCGACAAAGTTGTTGGTCGTCTTGCTAGCGATATCGCCATGATCCTCATGGGAAAACATCGTCCCACCTATACGCCTCACGTTGACACGGGCGATTACGTCATCGTTCTCAACGCCGACAAAGTCAAGTTCACTGGTCGTAAATGGGACAACAAGCGTTACACTTGGACGACCGGTTATCCTGGACTCCGCAGTGAAACGGCTGGAGAACGCCTCGAACGTCGTCCTGAACTCATTATTCACGAAGCTGTTCGTCGTATGCTGCCAAAGAATAAGCTTGCCGTTAAGATGCTCGCGAAAATGAAGATCTATACTTCTGATCAGCAACACACGCATCAGGCGCAGCAACCTGAAGTCATCGAATTGGCCCAAAAGTGATCAGAATCAAGCCAAGCTTACTTTGAAGGAATACATATACAATGATTAAACGTGGCAACTACGTTATTGAAGGCAACGGTAAGAATGACAAACTTGGCACGGGTCGTCGTAAGACGGCTGTCGCGCGCGTTCGCGTCCGTCCAGGCCAAGGTCGTATTAGCGTCAACAACCGTGAGTTCGAAGAATTCTTCCGCTCCGTCCAGCAGCGAAATTCTGTTTTAGCGCCTCTCCTTGCGACTGAAAAGCGCGAAGCTGTCGACGTCGTTATTACCGTCTACGGCGGCGGCGTCACCGGTCAGGCCGACGCTTGCAAAATGGGTATCGCGCGCGCCCTTAAAGAATTTGATCCCGAATGTGAATCCGTTCTCCGCGAAAAAAGCTTGCTCACTCGTGACTCTCGTAAGGTTGAACGTAAAAAGTATGGTCGCCGCAAGGCTCGTCGTAGCACGCAGTTCTCTAAGCGTTAATCGATTGACGCAGATTTTTCGAGAATTGCTACTTCTCAGGCTTTCTCTTTCATGATATCAACGGGCTTCGCTTTGGAGCCCGTTTTTTATTGGCGAAACCTTATTACTTCCCTTGTTGATTCTCGTAAGATTGAACGTGAAAAGGATGGTCGCCGCAAGACTCGGCGTAGCGATCAGGTCTCTAAGCGTTAATCGATTCATTGAAATCTTAGTAACTAGCCGGAACCTTGGACTTTATCATTACTCCTATTGAAGTCGGCGATAGAATCGATATTTCATTTTCAAACACTGCGTATGGGTTGAAAAAGATCTTTCGCGCCTAATACATTTCTATGAAAAGGGAAAAATACTTTTCCTTAAAAAATCGAACGATGTTTTTCGTACAACTATTCTCATGAAATCGAGAAAAATACCTAGAAATAAGCAGATAGAGTTTGAAAACCCGCGTCCTTTGGTATAGAATGGACGTTGAGTTTTTATCAAAGTCTGGCGTCCAGCGCGTCGGCGGATTCAGATTATAGGAGCCTCCCAACATGCCTTATCAACGCAAAGGAAACGAAACGTTAAGACGCGGTCAAGTCGACGGCTGCTCATATTCGATTGTTGACAAAAACGGAGTCGATTATTTTTACGGCCTCGCAACGCCGACTGTTTCCGGTGATACGCGCGCTCAGATATTTTCAGCGTTTGAGAATCTTCAAAATGCTCTTGTCGAGCAGGATATTGACTGCGTCGTTCAATTAGAGATTTTTCTTCGCGAAATTGGGGACAAAGAGCTGGTTCGCGCCGTTATGAACAAAGTTTGGGAAGACTCCCTCATTCCTGCGACGACTTATATACCGCAAAAGCCGTGCGACAACCAGTACGACATACTCGTCTTGGCAACGGCTGTCAACTCCTCCCCGACGTCTGAAAACTCCATGCCTATCAGCGTCTATGAAGGGGGAGAGCGCGCCTCCCTGCTCGAATATGACGGCGTAGAGATTGGCTTTTTTGGCGGATTTACTCCTGGCGACTCGCCGATTGGAGCCTACGAGCGTTCTTTTGACGCTTTCACTAAAATGCGCGCGGAACTTGAAGGAAACGGCTTCCTCCTTCCACATGTCTTTAGAACCTGGATATACCAAGGACACATCGTTCTCGAGGAGGGAGAAACTCAGCGTTATAAAGAGCTTAACCGCGCGCGTTCCGACTTCTTCTACGGCGTTCGATTTTTGGAAGAAAGACTTCCCGAACCTCTAAAGGGAAGAGTTGTCTACCCCGCGAGCACGGGAATCGGCGCCGACGACGTCGACATAACAATGAGTTGCATTGCTCTCAAAACAGATCGCGACGACGTCCGTCTCATTCCCTTAGAGAATCCCAATCAAACCTCGGCGTTCGACTACGCTTCCTTCTACAGTCCTAAAAGTCCCAAATTTGCGCGCGCTATGGCGGTAAGTTTTAACGAAAGAACCGCCGTCTATGTTTCCGGAACCGCTAGCATTGTCAATCAGGAAACGGTCTTCCAGGGAGATCCCGCCGCGCAAACAAATCAAACCCTGGACAATATCGCCGCTTTAATCTCCGAAACCAACCTTCAGAATCATGGTCTAGACGGTTTTGCCGCCGATCTCACCGACCTTGCCGTCGCTAGGGTCTACGTCAAAAATCAAAAAGATATGAGCGTCGTTCGTTCTATCTGCGAACAAAGACTTCCCGAAGTTCCGATTCTCTACACCTACGCGGACGTCTGTCGCGACGACCTGCTCGTTGAAATTGAAGGCGTCGTTTCATGCCGACTCTCTGAGAAGTAATCGTCCCCCAACCTTCTAAGTGATTCTCTAATAGAAGAGCCGGGGCGACTGCGTCGGCTCTTTTTCCCCTCCTACTCTCTATTCCTCGACCTTCTGGAGTCTCTTATGAAATTTCAAGATCCAAAATTCGCTGCATTTTATCAGAAACTCCACGCCTTCATTCCAAGCAAGCGCCTTTTCACCGACCCAATGAAAACCCTTGCTTGGGGCGCCGACGCGAGTTTTTATCATCAAACGCCGCAAATCGTCGTTTTTCCCGAAAATGAAGAAGAAATCTCAAAACTACTCAAAATAGCCGACGAAAGTTCCATTCCCGTCACGTTTCGCGCAAGCGGAACGAGTCTTTCGGGACAAGCGTCGACAACCTCCGTTTTGGTCGTCGTTGGACAAAAATGGGAACGGTATCAAGTCCTTGAAAATGGGCGGCGAATTCGTCTTCAGCCGGGGATACTTGGGGGACGGGTCAATCAAATTCTAGGAAAATACGGGTACAAATTTCCTCCTGATCCGGCGTCGATCAACGCCGCTCGTGTCGGCGGGATTGTCGCTAACAACGCCTCGGGAATGAATTGCGGCGTGCACGCCAATAGCGAGCGCGTCATGGAATCGGCAAGGATTGTTTTCGCCAACGGGGACGTCCTCGACGTCGGAGATGAAAACTCGAAGAAAGATTTTCTTGCCAAGCGTCCCGAATTCGTCAAGGGAATAGAGGCGCTTCGCGACGAAGTCCGTTCCGATCCAGAACTGGTGGAACTTCTGGAGCGAAAGTATCGAATCAAGAACGTTACGGGGCTAAATATTCGCCCCTTAATCGCGTACGACGATCCTTTTGAAATAATCTCGAGGTTGATCGTCGGTTCGGAGGGAACGTTAGCGTTCCTTTCAGAAATCACTACGCGCAACGAAAAAATACCGCGACGTTGCGCAAGCGCCATGCTTTACGTCAATTCGCTCTTCGACGCTTGTAGAGCGGTTCAAATTCTCAAAAAACAACCGGTGGTCAGCGCGGAAATTCTCGACAGAGTCGCGTTGCGTTCGGTGGAAAACGCCGAAGGAACCCCCGATTTTGTCAAAACCCTTGGCGACGACGCGGCGTCAATTCTTCTAGAAACGAAATCGGATTCGGAGGAAGAACTCGCCGCTCAGATCCAACAGATAACGGCGTCTCTCGAAGGTTTTCCCCTACTCTTTCCTGTTGAATTCACCGAGGATCCCAAAATCTACAGCGCATGGTGGGCGATGCGTTCAGGCGTCTTCCCCACGGTCGGAGCGCTGCGCGAACCGGGGTCGACGTCTCTCATCGAAGACGTCGCGTTCCCTCTAGAGTCTTTACCAGACGCGACGGTCGAACTTCAAAAAATCATTGCCAAACACGGATATACGGACGGCGTTATCTATGGACATGCGCTTGAAGGGAACTTCCATTTTGTCTTGAATCAACGTTTTGATTCGAAGGAACAAGTCGAACGCTATCGAAATCTGATGGAAGACGTCGTCTCTCTGGTTGTCGACAAATATCATGGTTCCTTGAAGGCGGAACATGGCACAGGACGCAACATGGCGCCTTTTGTCGAGAGGGAATGGGGCGCGAAGGCGTTCGACGTCATGCGGCGAATCAAAAAGCTTTATGATCCCAACAATATTCTCAACCCTGGAGTCATTTTTAATCCGGATCCAGAATGTTACATCAAGGATTTTAAAGAGCTGACGAAAACGAATCCGCTCGTGGATAAATGCATCGAGTGCGGTTTTTGCGAACCTAACTGTCTTACCTACGGACACGCCCTTTCCTCTCGTCAACGCATCGTTATCCGTCGAGAAATAGCGCGACTGCAAAACTCCGGCGCGAACCAGCGTCTCTTAAAGGAACTGTTAGACGCGTATCGCGTTCCCGGCGAAGAGACATGCGCGGGGGACGGGCTCTGTTCAACCTCATGCCCCATGGGGATCAACGTAGGGGATTTGACCCATGTGCTGCGCGAAGAAAAGGCGCCGACGGGAAGCCTTGCGTGGAAAATCGGAGACTTTTCAGCAAGACGTCTCTCCTTTATGAAATCGGGGTTGCGCCCCGTCCTCTCCCTTGCGCGTTTGGGGCGAGCTGTTCTCGGTTCAAAGGGAACGACGCTCATTGGAAAAATATTACATTCTTGCGGGCTCCCTCTATGGACGCCTTCCCTCCCTCGCGCGTACAAGATTAACCCGAAAAAATTCCCTCACGCCTCCTTTATCCCTGTTGAAGAGCTTATCGCGACCGCAAAGACTCTTCAAACGTCGCCGACGTCCTCGTCCGACGTCCCGAAGGTCGTTAATAGAGTCGTTTATCTCCCCAGTTGCATAAATCAAACGATGGGCGCGTCTGAAGGCGAAGAACCTCTCGTCGACGTAATGGTGCGACTTCTTGAGAAATCCGGCTACGAGGTCGTTTTCCCGCCGCAATATGAAAACCTGTGTTGCGGCACGATATGGGAAAGCAAGGGCATGCCCGATATTGCGGAAAAGAAAATTCGAGAACTTGAAAAAGCGCTGCAAATCGCCTCTAATAACGGAGAATACCCAATCCTGTGCGACCAATCGCCGTGTTTGTATCGCATGCGCTGCAATATCGCTTCTCTAAAGCTGTACGAGCCGATTGAATTCATTGAGACATATCTCGTCGACAAGCTTGATTTCCATCCGCTTGACGAGCAGATCGCCATTCATTCCACATGTTCGACGCGAAAGCTAAAGTTGCACCCCCTCTTCGTTCAACTCGCGAAACGCTGCGTCTCGGAAGTACTCGTTCCTGAAGAAGTCGGATGTTGCGGATTTGCCGGGGACAAGGGCTTCACCCATCCGGAAGTAAACGCGTTCGCGTTGAGAAAACTGCGCCCTCAAATCGAGGAAAAGGGCGTCGTCGAGGGCTTCTCGACGAGTAGAACGTGTGAAATCGGACTCGCAACCAATAGCGGCGTCCCTTACAAATCAATCGTCTACTTAGTTGATCGTTGCACAACCCCTAAATCGCAATCCTGATAATCCTCAAAGGAGAGACCTCATGATAGACGCGGCTTTTCGTTCCATTCTCGTTATTCTGTTGAGTCTGGCGACGGTTACTCAAACATTGGGCCAACCCACGAATGAACCCCTCTACGCTTCCCTTGAAGGAGAAACGTACTATGAGTTTGGCGCGGATCCTATGCGCTACATCGAAAACGATCGCCTCAAGGTCGGATTTAACTTAGCGATAGGCGGCGCCGTCGTCTATCTCGAAGACAAAAAACACAACTCCGGTAACATGATCAATAGCTACGATTGGGGGCGTCAGATTCAACTCTCCTACTATTCGGGCCCCGTTCCCTTTATTGGTCCCAACGGCGAAAAACCTTCCTCAAGCTGGGCAGGTCTGGGATGGAATCCTATTCAAGCGGGGGATTGCGGCGGCTATGGCTCGCGCGTTCTTAGCTATGAGCAAAGGGGAGCGGATTCGGCCTTTTTAAGAGCGCGCCCCATGCTCTGGCCCAATATCGGTCTTTTAGCGGAATGTGTTTTCGAATGTGAATACAAACTCACCTCGAACGGATTTGAGCTGACGGCGACCATCGTCAACGATCGAAGCGATAAAACTCAATATCGAGGTCGAAATCAAGAAACTCCGGCGCTCTACACGAACGCGCCCTGGTACAAACTCGTCTCCTACACGGGGGATAAGCCCTTCGAGAACGCGCCCGTGACGGTTTTAGTCGACAAAAACGACGGTAAGGGATGGCCGTGGCTAACCTATAACACGACGGAACGCTGGAGTGCTCTCCTCAACGATCAGAACGTTGGAATCGGCGTTTATCAACCGTATTCGTTAGGTTCGTCGGCGGGATTTCACGGCGGCGACGCGGCGAAGGGACAAAATTTAGGCGCTAAAAGCGGCGCAACCGGCTATATTGCCCCCAGAGAAGTCACGATTCTCGACTGGAATATCAAGCGCACATACCAAACAACGTTCATCGTCGGCTCGTTAGACGAAATACGCGCGACTGTTTACGAACTGGCGAAGCGCGATCTAAAATCTACCCCTGAATGGGTCTTCACAACCGATCGACAAAACTGGATCTATCTCAATACCACCGACGAAGGTTTTCCGATTCAGGGAGCGCTAAAAATCAACCTTCTCCCTAACCTCAAAGCAGTCGCCTGCTCGCCGGATACTTTTTGGAAAACGCAAGACGCGTCGATCCTGGAAATCACGGGCGCCTTTGTCGATTACTCGAAGAAGAATCCTGTTGACGACGTTTTGACGGTAAAAATCATTCCCTTCTCCCCTGCTGACACAATCGACTACCTCCAATGGTCGGAAGGTCCTAAAGATTCGAACGAAGCTCGTCGTCAAAAGGAAAAAGAACACCCGCGTTTGCCTGAAATATCAATAGACGCGCCTATTCGCTTCGACGGACAAAAAGACGTTCTGCGCGTCGACTTGAGTAAAATTGAAGCATACGCCGGGGCCATGAAATCGCTCAAATTGATCTTCCCCGCCCGAGAAGGGAAAGCGCAAATCGAGAGCGTTCGTTTGATTAAGCATAAAACGCCACTGTAATGCCAGAAATTCCCAATCGTGAGTTGACATTTTTTTCCAGAAGGCTACAATGCCTTGCGAGGTTTGATAGATTCAATCCGCGAATAGTTTTCATCTATGTAGAGTTCTAAGGGGGGGAGGGGGCGGTCAGCCCCCCCTTTTTTTATTCCGCTTTCATCATGAAGAAACGGGGCTCACCATGTTAAGAGCATGCAAGGCGTTTATTTTTTTATTATTTATTGGTATTTACGGTCTTGCAGTCTGCGGCTGTTCCAATCAAGGGAAAACGAGTCTTCAGGGAAAAGTGACGTACGGGGGCGAACCAATTGCTCTGGGCGTAGTGACCTTTACGCCGGTTGCCGACGGTTTCCGCGCAATCCAAACCGTTAAAAACGGCGTTTTCGAAGTCGAAGCGAAAAACGGCGTGCAACCGGGAGAATATAATGTTCTCGTCGAAGGGTACGCGGAGGTTCCGGAAGACGACCCAGATCAAGTCGCGGAAAAACTCTTTCCAGATTACTCAACGACGATCACGGTAAAGGCGGGCGAACCTATAGAGATCGACATTCCCCTAGCCGAGTAGTTTTTCGCGAGCGAATACAATCATCACATTTTCTTTTTATATTTTCAAAGGTTCTTTTTCATGTTTAGACACAATTTTGGAAGTTCTATTAAATCCAGGAGTGGTTTCACCCTGGTGGAACTGCTGGTTGTTATCGCAATCATTGGCATACTCATCGGCCTTTTGTTACCAGCGGTTCAGGCGGCGCGTGAAGCGGCAAGAAGAATGCAGTGTACGAATAATCTCAAGCAGCTCTCTCTTGCCATGCATAATTATCACGACGTCAACAATAACCTCCCCAATGACGGTTATTTCATCACGACCAAATCAGGCGCTCACTGGATGGGGATCTTGGCGAAAGGATTGCCTTTCTTCGAGGGAGCCAGCATTTATAGTAATTTAGACTGGAATAAAAATTACAATCAAGGTCAAAACGCCGAAATGGCGAAAACCAAAATCGACGCCTTGTTCTGTCCTTCTAGTACTCAGTTAAAATCCGTCGGAGGCGGCGAAGAGTCCTGGTATACGGCGCACTACTATGGAAACGGCGGGGCGGCGGGGCTCAAACCGGATTCCACGACGGAACAATATGGTCTCATCACGACGCAAAAATCGATTGGCGAAATCTCAAACAACGGTCTCTTTACCGTCGGATACCATCGAAATTTCTCGTTTGCGACAGACGGTACGTCAAACACGGTTTTCTTTTATGAATCCTCTTGGAACGAATACAAGGGCTATCGTGGTTGGCATCGTGGAACCTATGTCATGTCGAAGGGGTCGGGCTACCAATCCCCCAATAACGGGTACTGGAACATGTGCTCGGTGAAAAGCGCCAAAACAGCCTTCTATATCAACGCGGGCATACAAGCCAGAGCGAGAGGCGACGAATCCACAACGAGCGGAACCGGTCGTTTTTCGCCATTCCGTAACGCAGCCCTCTGGACAAGTCATCATCCTGGCGGTTTAAATCTTTCGATGGCCGACGGATCGGTTCGTTTTGTATCAGAAACGATCTCCGACAACGTAATGCTTTCCATTTCGTCCGCAAACTGCGGGGAAAAATATTCATTGAGCGGAAACTAAAAAGTCCTCTCCTGATTGGATTCCGAATTTCACTCGGAGGAGATGGATTTTTCGAGCTTGGGAAATCCATTTCTTCCATAACGATCGAGAAAAGACATGAAAAAAACGCTTCAAACTCTATGTCTGGCGCTATTTACAGTCTGCGCGTCTTGGTTTGGAACTCAGCAAGCGGTCGCCGAAATCGTTGGTTCCTATGACGTCGTTGTTTATGGAGGAACCAGCGCCGCGATTACCGCCGCCGTGCAAGCGGCCAAAATGGGTAAAACAGTCGCGGTTGTTTCGCCCGACAAACATCTTGGCGGACTGTCAAGCGGCGGACTTGGCGCCACCGACTCGGGAAATCGAACTGTCGTCGGCGGACTGTCGAGAGAATTTTATCATCGCTTATGGCAGTACTATCAGCGAGACGAAGCCTGGACCTTCCAAAAAATGCCGCGCGAAAACGGCATTCCCGGCCAGGGCGGACGCGGTATCGACAACGCGACCGAAACGATGTGGGTCTTCGAACCGAGCGTTGCCGAAAAAATCTTTGAGGGATTCGTCAGCGAATATAATATTCCAGTCTATAAATCGGAACTTCTTGATCGCGAAAAGGGCGTCGTGAAAAACGACGCTTCGATCGCGTCTATCACGACTCTTTCCGGAAAAACCTTCGAAGGAAAATATTTCATCGACGCCACCTATGAAGGCGATTTGATGGCGGAGGCTAACGTGACTTACGTTACCGGTCGAGAAGCAAACGCGCAGTATGGCGAAAGCCTCAACGGCGTGCAAGTTGGACATGCCGTCTCGCATCAGTTCGCAGGCTTTGTCGATCCCTATGTCGAAAAGGGAAAGCCGGAAAGCGGACTCCTTCCCTTCGTCCATGAAAAAATCAACGCGAAGGACGGCGAAGCGGACGACTTCATTCAAGCCTATTGCTTGCGTATGTGCCTGACCAACGATCCAAAGAATATGGTTCCGATCGAAAAGCCGGAGAATTATAACGAACTCGATTACGAGCTTCTTCTCCGTTCTATTGAAGCCGGTCAAAAAATCTTTATGACCTTCTCGCCGATGCCTAACTACAAGACGGACTCCAATAACAATCAGGCGGTTTCCACTGACTACATTGGCGGCAACTATAACTATCCAAACGGCTCTTATGAAGAACGCGAGGCCATCTACGAAGCGCATCGCAACTGGCAACAGGGGCTCCTTTGGACGCTTCAGCACAACGAACGCGTGCCGGAAAACATTCGTAAACAGCACCTGGCATGGGGACTCGCTAAAGACGAATTCGTTGATAACGGGAACTGGCCCAAACAACTTTATGTTCGCGAAGCAAGAAGAATGAAGAGCGATTTCGTTGTCTCCGAGCGTCATCTTCGTTACATCGACGAAACGTTGCGTCCAATCGGCATGGGATCTTACAACATGGATTCGCATAACATTCAACGCTATGTGGCGATCGATTCCGAAGGACGCGCGACTGTCCGCAACGAAGGCGACGTTCAAGTAAATCCCGGCGGCCCGTACCCCATCGATTACGGCGCGATCATTCCCCCAAAAAAGGAATGCGACAACCTTCTTGTTCCCGTTTGCGTCAGCTGCACTCACATCGCGTTCGGTTCGATACGAATGGAGCCCGTCTTCATGATTCTCGGCCAAAGCGCCGCGACCGCCGCTTGCCTTTCAATCGACGCCAACGTTGCTCCGCAGGATCTCGATTATGACGTCCTTCGCCAACGTTTGCTCGACGACGGACAGGTCTTGGAGTATGACAATCCTAATTCGTCAAGAACCCTTTCTAAAAAACTCCCCGGAGTTGTCGTCGATAATTCAAAGGCTCGCGTCAACGGCGACTGGATTAGCGGCAATTCAATCCACAAATATGTGGATATGGACTACATCCACGACGATAACAAAGACAAAGACGGCAAATACGTTCTTTTCGAATTTGAAGGATTAAAACCGGGAACCGTCTACGATTGCAGGGTTTCCTATTCCACTCATTCTAATCGCGCGACCAATATTCCCGTCGAAGCGAACAGCGACGTCATGAAGATCGAAGCGATCGTCAACGAACAAAAAGCGCCCGACATTGACGGATTATTTGTCTCCATTGGGTTGCTTCGCGTCGGCGACGATGGAAAAGCGAACGTTAAAATTAGCGCGGAGAACACCAACGGGTACGTCATCGTCGACGCGGTGCAACTCCTCCCGCAAGCGAATAACCTCTAAGATTCTTCTTAGAGCCAAGTCGATCGTCTAATAGCGGCGGTCGACTTTTTTCAATTTCTTGCCCTTCATAAACGAATTCCATTTGCAAAATCATTTTCCTTCAGCTCTAATTGAACCAACGACTCGTAACTTTCCCTTAATCTCGCGTTGGCGTGCGCGCCAAAGGAGTTCCTTATGAGTAAGCTCTGTCTTTGTTCGCTCCTCTTCGGCGTTCTCTACTCCGTCGCCGTCCAGTCTCAATCATGGGCGCAACCAGTGGAAAACGAATCCTTCCTTCTTCCCGCGTTAGAAGAAATCGCTCATAAAGACGGCGATCGTATTTTTTCCATTTGTGAAATATACAAAGGAGAGTCCCGTACCGCGATCATTCGCCCCAATATCAGGTGCCATGACGCCTATTCCGTCGCCAAACTCTTCACGGTTATTGCGCTGGGGCTCATGGAGGATAAAGGAATCATTGATATAGACGAACCGATCTTTCCTATCTTGCGAAGTCATTTTCCCGAAAATTATGACCCGAAATGGGAAAAAGTGAAAATATCGGACGTCATACGCCATCGAGTCGGTTTTTCCAAAGCCGGGCTTTTGGATATCGACGCGGACGACTCGTCGACATGGCCGCGAAACTTCCTCTTGTCGGTCTTGAGTGAAAAACTCGAATATGAACCGGGGGAAAAATACGTCTACACCGACGCGGCGTTTTATATCGCATCATACGTCGTCTATGAGAAAACGGGGCAAAAACTCAACGAGTTCTTAATCAAAGAGCTCTTCGATCCCTTAAAGTACAAAGAATACGCTTTCTCGACGGATCCCGACGGTATTCCAATCGGCGCGACAGGTCTCTATATCAGCGTGGACGACATGGCCAAACTTGGGGAAATGCTCGTCAACGACGGTGAATACAAAGGACGCCGTATCCTTTCCGAACGTTTCGTGAACGAGGCTTTCAGTCGAACGTTTGAGCTCTACCCCCTCGATTCTGAAGGAAACGCCTTCTGCAAAGGAGGAATGAACGGACAATTCCTCTACGTAAACCGCCGTACGAAACGCGTCGTCGCTATCTTTTCTTACCTAGGAGACGTCGACTCCATCCGAAAATACTTGCTAGAAAACGACAAATGAATCCTCTCCGCATATCGTTATCCAACTCGTCATAAGCAAAGGTACGAGCATGACTTCCTTATTTCTCCGTTCTCTATTCCTCTGCGCGCTGTCTTTCCTGTTGGTTGGGCAAATAGACGGAAAGCTCCACGCGCAAACTTCCTCCCAAGAATATCGAGAAGCGATCGTCAAGGATTGGCTTGAACAGGAGCGCGTTCTAGGACGCAACGTCGCCTCCATTCAGGCGTTGAAAGAGCTCGCAACGCGAGCGCAAGAAACTCTCGACGCGTTTGAAGACGAAGCGTGGATCTCCTCCGCGTTAGTGGAAAATCTCGAACAAGAATTGGCGAAAACCCGTCAAACCTTAGACGATTTAAATACGCCAAAGGACGTTCCTCTCGCAAGTTCTATATCCCAATATCTCGCGTTAAGGGAAAAGCTCAGAGACTTCCTTCTCGGCAATCCCAAAGTCACAGGCGCTCCAATCGTTTTTCTCAAAGAAGAACGATTCACCTGGCAGATGCTTCATGAATACTTGTCTTATTTTTACGACGTCTGCGGATACCATGGCGGCGGAATCTACATATTAAAAGAGCCTGGCAAAAGCTTCGCGACGGAATCTCTAACAGAAGGACTCTTTCCGCGCGGAGTTTTCCAAACGCTCTCCCTTTCCTATGACGCGCAGACAATCTATTTCTCTTTCGCCGATTTTTCGCAAACGCAAAGCGAAGACGTCCCCAAACGGGATATTACCGACCTGATGCAGGAGCCTTACATAGAAGATTTTGATTCCAACCATATGGCGAAAAAGGAGGGGAAATTTAACCTCTATAAAATGTCTTTGAAAGGGCGGAAAGTCGAACGTCTCACCAACGAGTCGGAGGACGACTTCGATCCAGTGGAAGCGTCCGACGGCTCGCTCCTCTTCATCTCCACAAGGCGCGGCGGATACGGTCGTTGCCATGGGCATTACGAACCCCTTAACGTACACACTCTTCACCGCCTAAACCTCGACTCAACGATCGATTGTCTATCCTGGCATGAGACGAATGAATGGCAGCCAACCTTTCTCAACGACGGACGCGTCGTCTATACGCGATGGGATTACGTCGATCGAAACGCGGCAAAACACCACGGGCTATGGACGACTAATCCGGACGGGACAAACGCGTCGATTCTCTTTGGAAACTATACGTACGCCGTCAACGCCTGTTACCAGCCGAAAGCAATTCCAGGCTCAAACAAAATCCTCTTTGTAGGGGGCGCTCATCACCTCGACGTCGGCGGTTCCCTTCTCGCCTTTGATCCCTCAAAGAGAGCGTACGACCCGCAAACTGGCGAAGACGACCTATCCTCCATCGAGCGATTGACTCCTAATATTCCGCTCCCAGAGGTTGAGGAAGAAGGGAATCGGACGTGCGATCAATACTACTTCAGCCCCTTCCCTCTTTCAGAAGACGAGTGGATTACGTCCTACAGTCATGAGCCTTTAGGCGGGCTCCTTGCGCAAACGACGACTTCAGGAAAGCTAGGAATTTACTATGGAGATCGCTATGGAAATCTCGAACTTCTCTATCAAAATCTAGACTCCGACGAGTCATGTCTCTACCCTACGCCTTTGACCCCGCGCGAAAAACCGGATATTATCCCTTCGACGATACAAAAGGACGAAGATGAAAAGACAGGAGTCTTTTTCTTATCCAACGTCTATGAAAGTCTCTTTCCATTTCCTTCCGACCGGCGAATCAAAGAGCTAAGAATAATCCAACTCCTTCCTAAGGGCCCCGACTATCTCTCGGCTCATCCGCGAATCGGAATTCCATGGGCGGCAAACGCGCGCGTCTACCTCGGGACGGTTCCTGTCGAAGAAGACGGAAGCGCTCTATTCAAAGCTCCGGCGGGAGTTCCTCTCTACTTCCAGGCGGTCGACGAGTCGGGACGCGCGGTTCAATCAATGCGTAGCGCCGTCTACCTCCAACCTGGGGAAAACCGAGGATGCGTCGGTTGTCATGAACAAACGCAGACGACGATTCGTCAAACCTTACCTCAACGCACCATCGCCTCGTTACGCGCTCCGTCATCCATCGAGCCAGGAGATAACGCTCTGCGTCCTGTATCGTTTCTTCGATTTATTCAGCCGATCCTAGACGCAAAGTGCGTTCGTTGTCACGACGGAGGCGAAGAAAGCGTCGCGCCGATTCTGACCGGAGAAATCGACGAACCTTTCACGAAAAGCTATAAAGAACTGTCTCAATACGTGAAATGGTACGAATGGGGCGCGAAGAACTATCGCGAGATTGTGACCAAACCTGGCGAATGTGGCGCTGATATTTCTCCTATTACGGAGATCATAAGGACGGGAGCGCACAAAGATATTGGACTAACGGATGAAGAATATCGCAAAATTCTCCTATGGTGCGATTTGAACGCGCCTTTTTAC
>CAKVCP010000044.1 GCA_934725735.1 uncultured Thermoguttaceae bacterium | reverse complement strand
CTCAACGGCAAGAGGATCGTTGTCGTTTCGCCGGTGTCTCTTAATCGCTACGTCAACATCAACGGCGGCTCTGTCGACGTTACGATCGACGGTAACCGCGCGGGAAGCGTCTTCGAGATCGATATCCCCAGCGTCATCCTTGGCGCTCCGGACGTCACCCTCTCGAACTTCACGATTACCGGCGGTTTGGGAACGAACGGCGGCGCGGTGAACGTTCTGAGCGGAAACGTCTACTTCGTCAACATGACGATCTTCGGAAACGAAGCCACGAAGTACGGCGGCGCGGTCTACGCTTACGACAGCGAATTGACCTTCATTGATTCGCGCGTCGGCGGCAACACCGCGACCTACTACGGCGGTATCGTCAACGAGTTTGGCAAGACGGTTCTTACCAGAAGCTACGTCGCTGAAAACGTCGGCACGAACAAGAACGCGACCGCCGACGTCTGGGGCCGCGCGGCTGTCAACTACGTCAATAGCAAGAACAACGTCGTTGGTTCCGTCGCCGATAACGTCACTCTCTACGACGGCGTCGACGGCAACCGCGTCGGCACGAAGGATGAACCTCTTAAGCCCTTCCTCGCCGCCTCTGCGGGCAACCTCGAAGTTTTGCCCGAGTTCGTCGTGAACTCCGGGGCCGTCCTTGACGAGGCCTTCGCCGACATGGGCGACGATCTCGACCTCGACGTTGATCTGGCGGTTCTGGACGATTCCGACGACCTTTTCGACGTCTTCTGATTCGTCGATAAGCGCGCGTCGTAGCGCCGCGACTTGATATAATCCGCGACTTTCGCAAGGGAGTCGCGGATTTTTTTTGCCCTATAATTGGAACTACGCGATATTTCCGCATTCTCCTTTGAGCCCGGAAGGTAGGAATTGACGGTAGAATATCTTTTTTTGAAAAATTGGGTTCATTCTTTAAAGTAGAAAAACGGTTTCACCGATATACGTAATACAGAAGGAAAAAGACGAGCCTTTAAGAAAAGACTCATAACAAGCTCAAACGCAAGGACGCGTGGGTTTTTTCCTTCGTCGGAGCGATTGCATGGAAGTGATTGCGACGAGAAATTTGCGGCTTTTAGGGGGTTCCGATAAGCCGCCGAAGAAGATAACGACACGCTTTCGTGTCTTCTAGATACGTTCCCAGGGGGGGAATAGTCCGGCGATTCGGAATTTATTCCGGTCGCCGGACTCTATTTTTTCTTGCTAGAGGTGTTTTGAGCCATTAAAGTTTGCGCGACCCGTTGCAGGCCCTCTAGGTGGGCGCGAAAGACGGGCGTTTTCTTGAAAAGACGACGAAACGCGGCGTCGTCGAGACGTTCCACTGAGTCGAGAGGTATCAAGCGCGGCGGCGTAATCTCTATCGCCGCGTTGTGCGGACAGACTCTTTGGCATAAATCGCAGCCAAAAAGGCGACCGTCGAGGTTGACGGCTATATCCTCAGGGATTGCGTTTCTTGTTTCGATAGTCCAGTAATTGAGGCAACGCCGCGCGTCAAGCGTTCGATTGCCGACCAAAGCCCCGGTGGGACACGCGTCGACGCAACGACGACAACGCAGGCATCGCGCGGCGGAGCCTGCCGCGTCGAAAAGGGGCTCTCCTTGCTCGCGACGGCGTAAGTTCAAAGCGGAGAGATACGCGTCTCGATCGGGAACCCCCGTGAGCTTTTCAAAATCGACGGAAACGAGGAGCTCGCCAAGGAAGAATCGCGAGCCGAGTTTCGGATGAACGACGAGAGAATGAAGCCCGACGAAACCGATTCCCGCTTCGCAGGCCCAGTCTTTTTCAAGAATCGGCGCCGTGTCGACCGCCGCGCGAATCGACGCGGCGGGGAACTGCGCCTTGAGATATTGAGAGAGCGCGCGTAATTTCTTTTTGAGAAGCTCGTGATAGTCGAGACACGTCGCGTATCCGGAGACGCGACCTACGGCGGCGTTTTCTTTCGAAGATTGGAGTTCAGGCGACGCGTAAATTTCCGCCGTCGCGTCGCGCGATTCTTCTTTCACCGTTCTTTCCGAAAGCGCTACGACGACGACGGATCGCGCGTCGGGGAGGACGGACGTCGGGGAGCGGCGCAGTTGAACGTCGTTCGTGAGATAGGTTAAGTCGGCGCATTGTCCTTTGACGACGCATTGGGCGAAGAGATCGAAGGTTCGAGCGGCTCCCGACGCGGCGACTCCAAGCGCGGATAGGCCGAGGGAGAACGCTTTTTCTTCAAGGTCTAGGTAGAAAGGGGAGAGAGGCATGCGGCGGTAAAATTTAAAAGGCGTTCCCTTGGGAAGGAAACGCCCGTTTTGGTTGAATGGAGAGGAATCTTAGAGACGCGTATTGCGTTTTTTCGTCGCGTTTTTCATATCCTCTTTTGTAAGGCCGATAATTCGGTCGTCGTCGTTGTTTTCGCCGTGAAGCGCGTCGACGTCAAAAGACGGGATAGAAACTAATTTTCCTCCGTTGGGACTGACTGTTTCGTCGACGAAGTTTTCTTCATCGCGCGTCAACTTGGCGGAAACGAGGGACGCGGAACTTTCGCGCGACGCGACTATTGGTTCCGGCTTCGGTTCCGAATCTGGAGCTTGAGGAGTCGAGTCGCTTGGCTCGATCTCGGTCGGCTTAGGCTCGACCTCGCCCGTTGGGACTTCTTCCGATGAAGGCGCGGATTCGCGATTGATTTCACGTCCCGCTTCCGTCAACGAAATATTTCCATGCCGAGACGTTTGCGATTCTTCGTCAGCTCTCGCCGTAGGCTCGGTCTCAATTCCCCTTATGCCTCCGTTGAGAACGTCATGATTGTAACAAATATTCAACCAAAAGGATAGTACGACGAGCAACGCCGACACAAGAAAACCTGTAATCTTTGTCATTCTCTCATCTCGCGCTTCCTTGGTAATTTAGACGCGCTTCCTTTTAATAAAGAAAGAACGTCGCTTCCTGAGCATCGAAAAGTTTCGATGATAAAAGTGGGTTAAAAAAGTTAGACTCTACGAGACGCTTCATGAGATCTAACGTACGCTACCTATTATATCGTCAATTGGTAAATGACGATCTTCTTTCTGGAGTTAAGATAGGAATTTTGTGTAAAAAGAGGTTGAATTTATTAGAAATAATGATTGTAATGAAATTGCGTTTGGCTGTGCTCGATTGGGTGGGAGCTCTCTTGGAAAAAATTTCATGATTTTTGAAGAAAGCTTCATTGACGAAAGGAGAAGCGGGGGTATATTATTACTGTACTTTTTGATTAGGGGTATGGTGAAACGGTTATCACGGGTGACTCTGACTCACTTATTCGGGGTTCGAATCCCTGTACCCCTGCTAAAGGATCGAATGATGAGTTCGATCCTTTTTTGTTTCTTGTTTTAATCTTTGCTCTCTTAGAAGAGGGTTTGTTGAAAGCCTTGAATTTCAATAAAAAAGCGTTGCGCAGGAGTAAGACGCAACGCTTTCGAATCGATGTGGAATCATATCTTGCAGAGGATAAGTTCACGCTGCCGTATCGTAAATAGTGTACTTCCACCAATGACGACGTTTCGCATTAAACATGATCTTCTCCTTCCGTAATTCCAGCCTTCTCCGAGCGGAGTATAGGCGCGTTATTTTTACTTGGCAAAGCCTAGAGAAACTAGGAAGTCTCCCTTAAGCAGTTAAAGTATAGCATATTTGAAATGCGTGACAAGCGCTGTTTTTAACAATTAGTTTTTTAAATCGTTACTGTTGTAACTTGGTGAGAATTGTACCTTTTTGTGGCAATAAAAAAAGCCGCTCCAGAGGAACGGCATAAGGATTGGATTGGGGCAGGCGCTAAAATCAGAAGACGTCGAGAATGAAGTGCGAACCTTCATGATAGCGGCGCGGAACCGGATAGAAGTTCTGATAACCGGGCTGATATTTGGGAACGCTCATATTCGCCTTTTCGGAGAAGTTGTGCGGATAGTATGCGTAAGGATAATATCGGAAGCGGGACCAGTCTTGCAGCGATCCGCTGGGATTAGCGAAGGGAGACGCTTCGACGATTGGATGGTCGGCGGCGCGAGCGGCGCGCATTCTTTCGAGAATGGAGTTCTGCGAATTGAGACCAAGGCCGCGACCGCCAAAGCGAGAACCGAGGCCGATACCGCCGCCAAAGCCGAACGCGGGCTCGCATTCATAGCAAACTTGAGAGGGGACAGATTCAGTAGCGGCGGCGACAGTCGCGTCCTGCGCCTTAACGTTCGAGGCGACAATCGCGAAAGCGGCTACGAAAAGACCGACAAAAATTTTCATTTTCATTTACGAATTCTCCGTGATGAGTTTGCGACGCCCGAGGCGTCAACCCTTCGAGGAAATTAGCGACCTCACGGGACAAACTCTGATTTCCATCGAACGTGTGAATAATATCCGTGATCGCGTTTGACTAGTCGTCGCGACGTCGTTAGTCAACGCGCGTCAATCTTGATTGTTGTTAATAGTAGTTTGTTTAATTTATCCGTTCTACCATACTATTCGGCAATATTTCTCGAAATTTTACCCTTTTCTCTGAACAATCGTGAAGAAAGTCCCTTTCTTCTTCCAAAAATCGAAAAAGACGTTACAATAGTTACAAGGACAATTTCCTGTTTCAAATGAGGAGCTCGTAATGTTTTCTGTTTCGCGTGAGTTTTCTTTTTCCTATGGGCATCGTTTGTATCGTTACGACGGTAGATGTCGACGCCTTCACGGTCATAACGCTCTTGTTATGATTGAAATTCTGGAAGAAGACTTAGACGAGCAGGGAATGGCGATGGATTTCGTTAAGGTGAAATCAACCGTTGGAAAATGGATTGACGAATCTCTCGACCATCGTGTTTTCTTGGCGAAAGACGATCCTCTTGCCGAAGTCTTGCGCGCCGCAGGGGAAGAGCCGATTCTTTTTGACGGCAATCCGACGGCGGAGCTTCTCGCAAAAACGATCTTTGAACGCGCCCGCGATATGGGTATTAACGTGAAGCGCGTCGATTTCTGGGAAACGAAAAACTGCCGCGCGACTTACGCGCTGTCATAACGAAAGGACGTGAAGATGAGTTTGCAAAAAATGACCTGCATTGTCTGTCCGCGAGGATGCCAGCTTGAGGTGGACGCGGAAGCGGGAGTCGTTACTGGAAACTCGTGCCCGCGCGGCGCCGCTCATGGATTGGCGGAGGCCGTCAATCCTGTCCGTACAATCACGACGACCGTTTGCGTGGTCGACAAAAACGATTCTAAGATTGCCGTCGCCCCCGTGAGAACGTCGCGTCCCATTCCTAAAAAATTGATGTTCGACGCCATGCGCGAGATCAACGCGCTGCGCGTCCATTTGCCGATACGTCGCGGCGACGTCCTAATCTCCAATATTTTGGAGTCGAACGCCGACGTCGTGGCGACGCAAGATTTAAAATAGTCGTCGCGCTCGAAGGCGGCGACTCTGCACTAGAAGGACTCGACTATGAATCATTGCAAACGCGTCATCGTTATTCCCGACGGGTTTGCCGACCTGCCGATCGATTCGTTAGGCGGACGTACGCCCATGCAAGCTGCGAAGACGCCGACCTTGGATCATTGGGCTCCGCGAGCGGCGCAAGGCCTTTCTCACAACGTTCCCGACGCGCTTTCTCCCGGTTCCGACGTCGCGACACTCGCCCTCTTAGGGTATGATCCCCTGACAACGTATACCGGTCGCGCTCCCTTAGAAGCCGCCGCGCAAGGTATTGAGTTAGGCCCCGAGGATTGGGCGTTTCGTTGCAACTTGGTTACTCTTGAAAACGGCGTGATGAAGGATTTCACCGCCGGGCACGTCACGACCCCCGAGGCCGAAGAGATTATCGCGGACGTGCAGCGCGAAGTCGCTCCTCTGTGGCGTGAAATAGCGCCCGAACTCGGCGGCTCCGTCGAGTTCCTCCCTGGGGTTAGCTACCGCAACCTCGCGATCTTCAGACCCGATTCCAACGGCGCTCCTTTCCCCTTCGCGCAGGAGACAAAAACCGTTCCCCCCCATGATTACACGGATCGCTCTATCGTCGACGTCTATCCTCAAGGCCCCGGCGGCGCACAAGTTGTCGCGTTGATGGAACGTTGCGCCGAAGCGCTCAAAAAGAGTCCGACGAACGCGCGGCGCGTCGCGAAAGGGCTCTTGCCCGCGACAGATTGCTGGCTCTGGGGACAGGGAAAGCGTCCGACGTTGCAGCCGTTTTCGCAAGCGTTTTCGTGGGGGCGCGGCGCGATGATTACCGCCGTTGACCTTCTGCGCGGGATCGCGCGTAATCTTGGCTGGGACGTTCTCGAAGTCAAAGGCGCCACCGGATATGTCGACACGAACTTCAGCGGCAAAGGGAATGCGGCGGCCAAGGCTCTCGACGACTACGATATCGTCGTCGTCCATGTGGAAGCGCCCGACGAATCGGGGCACGAAGGGAGCGTCGAGAAGAAGATCGCTTCGCTCGAACAGATCGACGCGCTCGTTCTCCCTCCTATTTTGGAAAAATTACAATCGTTTGATAATTGGCGACTCCTGATTTCGCCGGATCATCCGACGCCGATTTCGATGAAGACGCATTCGCGCGGATTTGTCCCGTGGGCGATCGTTGGCTCCGACGTGACGGGAGACGGTTTTACAACCTACGACGAAACGACGGGAGAACGTTCGACTCGACGTTTCCCCGAGGGACGGGGGTTGATGAATCTCTTTTTGCGAGGAAATCTGCAATGAAACGTATCGCGCTCTTTTTATTCGCGGCGGCGACCGCGTTGACGTTGACGTGCGCAACATTTGCTAGCGATAAGAATAAGGACAAGTCTGAGGACGAGTACGACGCGATCGCTCAGTCTCAAGCGGACGATTCCAAGTACGAGTGGACGTCTCTCTTCGACGGCGAAACCCTCAAAAACTGGATTGACAACAAGGACGGCGGCGAGTCCTCCGTGAAGGTGAAAGACGGCTGTCTCCGACTTGGGATGGGCCCGACGACGACCTCAATCCATTTTGACGAAGAGGGCTCCGGTATTAAACTCCCGACGGCGAATTACGAAGTTGAGTACGTCGCCAAGCGTTACGACGGAAGCGATTTCTTCGCCGCGATGACTTTCCCGATCGGCAAGGATTTCGTCACCTTCGTCAACGGCGGTTGGGGCGGATACGTCGCCGGTTTGTCGAGTATCGACGACATGGACGCGTCGGAAAATTCGACGTCGTCGTTTTACAACTTCAAGACGGGCAAGTGGTACCGTTTCCGCGTCCAGGTTTCCGAGAAGACCGTGCGCGTGTGGGTGAACGACGAAGCGATCATCGATTACCCAATCGTCGATCATAAGATTACGACGCGCTTCGAGGTTGAGAAATCGAAGCCGTTGGGATTTGCGAGCTGGGTTAGCACCGGTCTGATCAAGACGATTCGTTTGCGCTCCCTTTCCGCGGACGAGATCAAAGAGATGGACGCTCGCGCCGACGAGAACGCGCGTTATTTTGAACTGCGCCCGTAATCGTCCGTGTTGGTAAAAATAAGAAAGGCCCGGTTTCGCTATGGAATCGGGCCTTCCTTATTTTAAAGGGTCGACGACGATTCGTTGAAGAAATTCCGAATTTCAACTGCGGCGGACTCGGGGGAGTCGGAGGCGTGGACGAGATTTTCGGTTTTGTCGACGCCGAAATCTCCGCGAATCGTCCCTGGCGCCGCGAGGATCGAGTCCGTGGCGCCGACGAGGTTGCGCACGACGCGGATTGCGTCTATTCCTTCCCAGACGCTGGCGACGACCGGCCCGCGCGTGATATACGCTTCGAGTTCCGGATAAAACGGCTTGGCGACAAGATGCGCGTAATGGATCGCGGCGAGCTCTTTCGTGACGCGTCGCAATTCGAGACGGACGAGTTTGAGTCCTTTTCGTTCAAAACGACCTAAAATTTCGCCCGCGAGCGAGCGTTCGAGCGCGTCGGGCTTGAGCATGACGAAGGTGCGCTCGATATTGCGGGTTCCATCTGACATGACGGTTTAACCTCCTATTTATTGAGAGCGAACTCTCGAGTTCTTAGTAAAAAGGTTTTTGAGAAAGCTCTATTGACGCGAATGAGTCAGATTGGCTATAGTCGCCAAACGGAGCCTTCGTAGCGAGAAGCGCGTTGAGCTTCTCGGTTGCAGGACAAACCTGATTGACCGTCGGTTGCGGCGATCAATTGATGCGATACAAGTATGCGAATGGATATTGTTATGAACGGATTGAAAAAGCTTATTCCCGGAACGCTTGCGGCGACGCTAGTCGCGGGTCTTTGTGTGAACGTCTCGAACGCGGCGACGGGATCGAAGACGACTCCAGTGCGCGAATCGGCGTCGCGCGTCGCGCGTCATGTGGCGGACGACAACCCGATACGCCAAGACGCGAAACGTCGTTATCCCGACGTCGTCGCGGAGGTGAACGGCGAAAAGATCACGCTCGAAACGCTTCGCGCGGAGTCTTTGAAGGCGCACGGCGAGGACGTCCTTTCGCGAATCTTGAATCGCGCGCTCGTTCTGGCGGAGTGCAAGCGCCAAGGTCTCGCGATCACGCGAACGGACGTCGACGAAGAGATCGAGAGATTGGCTAAGTCTTTCCGATTGACGCGCGCCCAATACCTTGACGTTGTGGAAAAAGATTCCTCGATGGGGTATCAGGAGTACGCCGAAGAGGTCGTTTGGCCTCGACTCGCTTTGCAGGCTCTCGTGGCGGACAAAATTAAGCTGTCGGACGAAGAGCTCGAAAAGGCGTATTTAAAATCGTACGGTCCCTCCGTCGGTCTGCAAATGATCGTGAGTGCGACGAAGGAGAAGGCGGACGAGTTGCGCAAGCGCGTCGTTGAAGGGGGCGAAGATTTCGGGACGCTCGCGAAGGAAGAGTCAATCGACGCTTTGACCGCTTCCAACAAGGGGCGCATGCAGCCGATCTTTCACGGAACCCTCGACGACGAACAGCTTGAGAGTATTCTCTTCGCGTTGCAGAAGGACGAAGTTTCCGAAGTGATCGGTCCTTACGGGCCTCAAAGCCAGTACGTCTTCTTCCGCTGCGAGAACCAATACGACTCGATCGTCTCTGAGGATCAGATGGCGCTGATTAAGGATCGCATCCAGGTTCAGGCGAGCGCGGCGAAGCTCAAGAGCGCGGCGAACGAGCTCTTCGAACGCTTGGGACGCGAAGCCAACGTTGTCAATATTATCGGCAATCCGGAAATGCGCAAGCAGTATCCGAACGTCGCGGCGACGATCGACGGCAAACCGATTTACCTTGACGCGGTCGTCGAAATGTGCATGAAGCTCTATGCCGAACAGGATTTGACGTCGCTCATTTCCATCACGTTGATCCGTCAAGAGTGCAAGAAAGTCGGCGTCGAAGTCACCGATCAGGACGTGGCGACGGATATCTGGATTCGCGCTGCGGAAACGACGACTCCTCTTCCCGACGGTTCTCCCAATATTAAGGCGTACCTTGCCTCGGAATTGGCGAAGTACAACTGCACGGAGGACTACTACCGCGCGTCGATCGTATGGCCCGGCGTCGCGCTGCGCAAGTTGTCTGAAGGGATGGTGAAGGTTACCGACGAAGATATCCAGAAGAGCTTTGAAGCGAACTTTGGCGAGAGCGTGCAGTGCCTTGGAATCGTCCTTAACGAAGAGCGTCGCGCGCGCGAAGTTTGGCAGAAGGCGCGATCTATGCCGAGCGCTGAAAATCGTTCTTTAGAGGACGTCTTTGGCGAACTTGCGGCGGAATATTCCGTCGAGCCCGACGGAAAGCAGATGCGCGGACGCATCGCCCCGATCGTTCGCAACGGCGGCTATCCTCAACTTGAAGACGAAGCGTTCTCCCTCAAACCGGGCGAATTGTCGCAGGTCATTCAAGTCGACGCGTCGACTTACGTCATCCTCTACTGCCAGGAGATTATCCCGGCGCGCGACGTGACTCTCGACGACGTCAGAGATCAAATCGTTTCGCAACTTCGCAAGATGCGCGAAGTGACCGCTGCGGGAGAATTCTACGCCAACGTCGCCAAGCGCGCGACTATCGTCGACAATATCACGCAACAGGTCGTGACGCCGAAGCAGTTCTCGAAGGAGCCCGCCTTGACGGCGACCCCCGAGCCGACGACTTCCCGACGATAATCCTTACGGAAAATCAATAATAAAGCCCGCGCGTCGACGCCTTGCTTGCCCCCTGTGGACAAGAAGGTCTTCCCCAGCGACGCGCGGGCTCTTCATTTCTTGGACGGTCTAGGCGTTACCGTCCGTCGGTTTCTTGGATGAATTGATATTGCGGATCGGGACCGCCTTCTTTGACGACCCCCATGAAGAGTTCTTTGACGTACAGTTCTTCCTCTTTCGGACTTTCCGGCAGACGGAAGGAGTCGCCCTTCTGGAGGATGACGCGCGTGTCTTGCATCGAGCCGAGCTCTTCCGTTCCGGCGACTTGCGCGGGGAACCAATATCCGTTCTTTTCGTCGTCGACGAGGTAGAATTCCGCCCAGCAGTGCCCCGGCGCTCGAACGAGTCGCGCGGGGATCTCGAGCGCGCGGCACATGGCGATGAAGAGCGCGGACATGTCTTCGCAGTCCCCTTCGCGCGATCTGTACGCGGCGAGCGCGCCGCGCATCGTCTTGTCGATCAAGACTTCTTTATATTGCACCGTGTCGCGCACGTAGGTTAGGATCGCGTCGACCTTTTCCCAGGCCGAGTCGGCGTTTTCCGTCGTTTCCTTCGCGAGCGTACGAATCAATTTCGTATTCGACTCCATATATTTCCCCTCTTTGAGGTAGCGTCTCAATTCGGAAGAAACGCTCTTGGGAATCGAATAAAGGGTTGGATCTTCGGGGGGAAGAATCGGGTAACGCGTCACTTCAAAGAGGGAGGAAGCTTCGACGCCTTGCCCTTCGCGGAGTTCGCGCATCTTGAAGACCATCTGGCGCGCGCCCCCTTCTTTGAGCTCGCGGTAACTTACTTTGGCGACGGGGGGAAAATTCTCTTCGAGGGTTCGGACTTTTTGCTCGGGGAATTCCATCGGGATGGGGGCGGAGCCAAAGACGTTTGAGCACGTTCCGCCGATCGACGCGCGAAAGATCATGCCCGCGCGATATTTATGCGAGACGGCGCGACCGAGGCGCGGTCCGCGACCGTTTTCGCCGATTGCTTTGACTGCGACGGCTTCTTTCGTTCCCGTCGTCGTTTTTACGGCGGGCTTAGGCGCGGTGCGCGTCGACTGGAACGCGTTGGCTCCGTCGGTATTTTGAAGGGAGTCGGCGGACGTCGCGGCGCCGGGTTGGGACGCGTCGGTTTTCGGAGCAAGACGCGAGGCGTTGGGTTTCCTGGACGTCGACGCGGCGGGAGTCGTCGCGGCGTTCTTTTGAGAAGAAGGGGCGGACGCGCCGGTTTTCTCAGGCGTTTGCGCCTTCTTGGGGGCGGTCGCGTCGGCGACGTCGATCTCGTCCTCGGGGAGTTCCGGAGCCTTTTTCCCTTTTTCCGCCGCGTCGCGCATCTTGCCGAAGCTAATCTGGGCGACGGCGTTCGACGTCGAGAGGAGGGGAACGAGGAACGAAAGCGCGACGACGGCGCTAAGGATTTTGCGATAATTTTTGATCGTCATGGTTTCATTTCTGAAGACGGCGAAATCTTAACCGACGCATAAAACGCGTCTCACGTAAAAGTTTTTTCGACCGTGACTTCTATTTCTTTATGGTTAAAAATAGGTTTTTAATAATACGGATTTTTTTGAATTTTGGGGTTGAGGGAAGAAGGAGTTTTGCGGGTTTTCTTCTTGACGTATTCTCAGAAATTCCCTAGTATTGGGGCCGACCTGAGAATATGGGTAAGGAAAAATTCACGTAAAGCGCGTGTTTTTCGTGAAAAATCCGCTGTTAAGGTGTTTTTCTCCATTCTTAGACGATTATAATAACCGCCAGTCGAGACGGAGTCGCTTCGACTGTATTTTTGCTAATTTTTAAGCTTTTCCTTGGAAGGATAAATCATGGGACGCGTTCCGATGAAAAAGTATTTGGTCGACGATACCGATTACTACGTTTACTCGAGGGGGAGGGGGCCGATTCTTCTTTTTGCCCACGGATTCCCCTTTGACTCGCGCCTTTTTGTGCCGGTTGTCGATCTTTTGGAATCGCGTTTTCATTGCGTCGTTCCCGATCTTCGCGGATTTGGCATGACGAAGCTCGGCGCGAACGGCCACAATCCCGAAGGTCATCCGCGCGTTAAGATGGGGCGCTACGCAGACGATTTGGCGATTCTCACGGCGATCCTGGCGTGTCAGGAGCATGATAAGGACGCGAAAATTATTCTTTGCGGGCTCTCGATGGGGGGGTATATCTCCCTATCGTTCGCGCGGCGCCATCCTGAGCGCCTCGACGGGTTGATCTTCTGTGATTCCAATACGACGCAAGATCCTCCGGAGAAGGTTCAGAGTCGTTTGGCGCTCGCCGACGCTGTCGACGCGACGAACGTCGCGCAAACGGTTGAGAATATGATTCCGACCTTGCTTTGCGGGGAGACGCTGGAGCATCGTCACGACATTGTCGAACAGCTTCGAACGATCATGCGCAGTCAGACTCCAGCCGCGTTTGCCGCGGCGTCCCGCGGAATGGCGAAGCGCGTCGACTCATCCGACGTTCTCGCGCAAATCACGGCGCCGACCCTCGTCTTAGGGGGGGAATACGACCAGCTTTCGAACGTCGCGTGTTTGGACGCGATCGCCGCTAAGATCCCCAATTCGACGCGCGCGACGATCCCTCATTCCGGGCATCTGCCGCCGCTGGAGAACCCCGAAGCGTTCGCGAAAGCCGTCGTGAAATGGTATGACGAAAAAATCGGCTCGACCCATTGAGCCCTGTAGAAAGGTATAGTTACGTTGGAACCGACTGAAGTTACAGGGGACGTCGATTCCCCTCGCGACGCCAGCCCCTCTCCGACGCGACGTCGACGCGCCGACTCCGCGTCGATGGCTAAAGCGCAAAAGGAGATTTCCGTTAGCGAATTTTTCGCTAAAAATAGGCATTTGTTGGGCTTTGACAACCCGCGAAAGGCGTTGTTGACGACCGTAAAAGAAGCGGTCGACAATTCGCTCGACGCCTGTGAAGAAGCGGGAATTCTCCCCGAAATATGGGTGAAGATCGTCCGCGTTACCGATTCGCGATTCCGCGTGAGCGTGCAAGATTGCGGCCCCGGAATTGAACCGCAGCAAATTCCTCTGATCTATGGAAAGCTTCTTTACGGGTCGAAATTCCATCGGTTGCGCATGAGTCGCGGACAGCAGGGGATCGGAATCAGCGCCGCGGGAATGTACGGACTTCTCACCACTGGCAAACCCCTCGAAGCGTTGTCTAAAACGTCGAAGCGCAAGCCGACGATGCGCTTTGTCGTTCGCATCGACTCGAAAACGAACAATCCCGAAGTCCTTAACGGAAACGGCGAAGGGGAGGCGATCCCCGCGAACGACGAAGGGCGGCGTTACCTTGAAGAACACGCGCTCAACTGGGAGCCCGTCGACAGCGGCACGAGCGTCACGATCGAGCTCGAAGCCAAATATCTTCGCGGAAGGGGGAGCGTCGACGAGTATCTCGCGCAGACCGCGCTCGCCAATCCTCACGCGACCTTCCATTACGTCGATCCCGACGGACAGCGCGTCGACTATCTCTCCTCCGTGAATCAACTTCCCCCCGAGCCGGTGGAGATCAAGCCGCATCCTTACGGCGTCGAGCTAGGAAAACTCCTCGAAATGACGCGCGAGACTACCTGCGCGTCGACGCGTAAATTTCTGACGGAGTCCTTCTGCCGCGTTTCGCCCGCGATTGCGAACGAACTTTGCGAGAAGTCGAAGATTTCCGTTCGAACGAATCCGAAAACGTTGACCCGCGAAGACGTCTCCCGACTCTTCGAGGCGATCGAGCAGACGAAGATCCCCGCGCCTTCGTCCGATTGCGTCGTCCCCATCGGGGAGCAGAATCTTTTATCGGGACTACGTTCTCTCGTTCCCGGCGAGTTCTTCGTCGCCGCGACGCGTCCCCCAGCAGTATATCGAGGCAATCCCTTTATCGTGGAGGTCGCGCTCGCTTACGGGGGCGGGCCGACGACGCAAAAGATCACGCGCGACGTGTTGCAGGAGGCGCTTGCGGAGAGCGACACGCGGACGATCCGGCAGTTTTTGACGTCGACGTTCGACGGAATCGGCTCCGACGGAGCGGACAAGATCATCAAGGCGGCGAAGATTCGCCCGCGCGTATCCCCTGCGAAGTTGCAAGCGCGCGAGTTTGAAGCGCTCCTCAAGACGCTTCAAACGCTGAATCTTTCCGAGGGGCAAACGACGTCGGTTTATCGTTATTCGAATCGCGTTCCGCTCCAGTTTCAAGCGAGCGCGTGCGCGATCACTCAGACGATAATGCAGATGAACTGGCGCGCGTACGGGCTTCAGCAGACGCGCGGGCAGCTTCCGCGCGGGGCGTTGACGATCATCGCGCATTTTGCGAGCGTTTGGGCGCCGTATACGAGCGAGTCGAAGGAGGCGCTGGCGGCGTATCCTGAGATTCAAAAGGAGTTGCGGTTGGCGTTGCAGACGGTTGGACGCAAACTCGGGCTCTTCTTAAAGAGGCGCGAACGCGTGAAGCAGGAAGGTTCGCGTCGCGCGATCTTCAAGAAGTATCTTCCAGAAATCGCGGACGCGATCGCGGAGATCAACAGCGGCGATTTTTCGGAACGTCTTTTGCGCGCGCGCACGACGACGACACTCGGCGCGGAGGCGAACCCCGCGCAGGTCGACGCCGAAGTCAACCGATTGCGAAACTCCAACGAGATCTACCTTAAGCTTTTTTCGCTAGCGACGCGCAAGACGGCGCTCGCCGACGTTCGCTACGACGATTCCGGAAATAAGATCGAGCCGAATGAAACGGATGAATTAGACGGCGACTCGAGCGTCGTCATCGTTCAAAATTCTTGACGAGTTTTGAGTTTTTTCCCTTGAAAGAACTAAGACTCTTCATATAATGGAATCGTTCATATCAGACGTTCGCGTTTGATCGAACGGACCCCGATGGTGTAATGGTAGCACAAGGGATTTTGGTTCCCTTTGCAGAGGTTCGAGTCCTCTTCGGGGTGCTTTAGCTCTTTGGTTCGCCAAAGAGCTTTTTTTATGCGCATACGCGTATAATTCGTCTCCGTCTTGACTTTTCTCTGTCCGTAAGCGATACTAACGATTGTTGACGCGGTTTTTTACGTTATGCGGTTTCTAGGGGATCGATTATGCTCAGTCGCTTTTGCCGAATATTCCTGCTTAGTCTTGTCGTCGCGTTGTGCGCAACCGTCGCGCAGGCGAAAAACGTCGCGCTCCTAGTCGAGGAAATCCCCGGAACGCCGACGCGAATCGAAACGACGAATCTCGCTTCTTTAATTTTTGAGATTGATTCGCAGGCGACGATTCTTTACGCGACGCAAGAAGGGGTCGTCGATCGCGAGTTGAAGCCTGCGGATTCGAGTGATTTCGCCGCGACGTGGGTTTATAGCGACGCGCCCCTTGAGCCTAACTCCGCGTTCTTTGCGCCGAACGTCGCGAATTGGCTTCGCGAATCTCAGAGCGGGTTGATTTTAGCGGGAAGCGCGGCGGCGCTCGCCCAGTCGCTTGAGTTTGACCCGAATCTTAGCGCGCTTCCCGTCGATATGGGAGAGGATCGCGGCCAGGCGGGGCTCATGCCCGTGAACGAGCGTTCGAGCGTTTTTTCGGGCGCGGAGGAGGAGACGATTTGGATCACGAACGCGGCGTTTGCGGCGTTTAGCAGTATTCACGGCGATCCTGCGGCGACGATTCCACTAGCGCTCTCCGCGAAGCGCGACGGTTCGTTGGGACTTGGCGCGATTCTTAACGCGGAAGGACGCGTCCGCGCCTTCGTCTTCCCGTGGCGCGTCTCTCCCTTGTTTGACGCCGCCGCGCTGGAGTTTAAGAAGAATTTCATTCAGCTCGCGTTCAATCTAACCCTCTTTGCGGGTCATGAGCGTCCTCAAGACGCGGCGACGGCGCCGAGGTTTCGCGCGCCTGATTTTGCGCCTCTTGAACGTGCGCTCGACGCCTTC